>CAZORN010000105.1:0-10662 GCA_964581935.1 uncultured Victivallales bacterium | reverse complement strand
CCCATTTTTCCCCTAAAAGGTGCCATTAGGTGGCATCGGCAGTTTGATTTGACCCTCCGTTGCGTTATATTGCATCATAAAAGGTCGTCCGGGGGATTGCATCAGGGAACCTTTTCCATTTCTGAAGGGAGTGTCATGCTGGGCTCTCAGCCTTGCCGCGGTCCAGCCGCGAAGACGGAGCGCGCGGAGCTCCGGGCATTTCCGGGAGGTAAGCTCACGAACGAGACGGCTCCGGCTTCTTCGTCGCTCGTCCGTCACCTTGATATTCAATCATGACAGGAGCTTGCCAGATTCGGGTTGAATATGGATATCGAGTTGCGGAAACGGAATGGCGATGCCGTGTTCGGCGAAACTCCGGTAGATTTCGCGCCTGAGATTGGAACCGACGACAACACTTGTATTGACGTTTGCCCAGTAGCGCAACGAAAAATCCACTGAACTCGAGCCGAAATCGGTACACAGAATTTCCGGCGCGGGACGGGACGTCACACCGGAGGTTCCCTGAGCCGCTTCCAGCATCAGCCGCATCGCCAGCGACAGGTCCGTACCGTAGGAAACGCCGACCGAAAGCGTGTTGCGGCGCAACGTGTTGTTGCTGGTCCAATTCTGGAATTCCTTGGTCAGAACCTGGGCATTCGGATAGGTGATGACGGCTCCGTCGAAGGTCTCAACCACGGTGGCCCGGACCGACACCCGGAGCACTTTGCCGATAATGCCGTCCGCTTTGACCTCGACGATGTCTCCGGGCCGGACCTGTTGACCGATCAGGAGGATCAACCCGGCGATGAAGTTTTCAACCATTTCCTTGAGGCCGAAGCCGAGGCCCATGCTCATGCCGCCGATTACCACCAGAATGCTGGAATATTGAACCTTGAAGACCGCCAGCGCGAAGATGACGAAAAGGCCCCACAACACATAATTCGAGAGAATCATGAACGACGGCAGGAGGCCGAACTCCGCCGAGTCGCCGAAAAACCACTTCATCGCCAGTTTGATCGCGCTGATGAAAAAATACAGCCCGATCCCGGCAAATATCACCAGAAAAACCTCCCGGGTGTTGAATTGGGCCAGATTGGTCCGCTGCACCAAGTTAGAATCCAGAATCGCATGGAGGCGCGCCTCGACATGGTAGGTCTGCGCCACCCACCCGAACAGGTAGATCACCAGCCAGAGCCAGGCCGCCGGTATCAGGAAATGCGACAGAACCTGATTGAACATCGGATAACGCGAATCCACCGATACATACTCACGGATCACGGCACTCAGGGAGAAGATCGCCTGAAACAGCGCGGAAACTACGAACCAGGCCAGCATCATTGTCAGGCTCATATAGGCGAATCCGAGGAACCCGAGCGTCGCCGCAATGGCGAAATTGAGCGTCGTGGCCACGCCGAAGATCCGCTCCATCGATTCGAGATGGCGGAAACGGCGCAGCGAAATCAGCGTTCCGAACATGGCCAGCGAACTCAGCAGCGTCGACAGGACGATCAGCGGCATGTACGAAATCATCCCGACGCTCAGCAGCATACTGACAAAATAGGTGCCGATGACGGAGTAATAAACCGGCAAGGCGATCTTTTGCTGCTCCTGGTTCAAACGCAGCACCAGCGCCAATCGAAGGCACGCAAGCAGGATCAACCCTACCGCAAGCTGGCGGAACGCCTGCATGTTGAGTTCGACTATCAGCGATTCGCTCCAGTAAATACCCACCCCTACGGCCAGGATCAGGAAATTGCGTTGAATCTGACGCCGACGCTGGAAAAGATCGGGCATTTTCAGCTTCAGAAATTTCTCCAGCAGACGCGAGTAGGCCAGATACCCGATGCCGGTCAGCATCAACGAAATTCCGACCGCATAGCCGAGGAACCGCCACAACAGACTGCCTCCGAAGTTCTTGAACTGGATTTTCATGGTATCGTAGCTGTCGAGCACCCAAAAGCGGATCAGGATTCCAGCCCTGGGCAGAACCTGCATGAAGTTGTTTTCGTTGTCGAAAAAGATGGTGCGGATGACCTGGTTCTGGCGCGAGTCGCTGACTGCGGCAAGCTCACGGATTCGGGTCAGATCGTCAACGAGATGCTTGTTGACTGCGGCGGCCCGAGTCTGGAAGTGTTGCAACCGGATGCCGAACTCCTTGGTTCCTGCCGTATCCCGGGTCAACAGCTCACGCTGCGAATTGCTCAGGTGTTTCAGATCGAATTTGACCAGTCCGGCCAACATCTCGTCATACATCCGCTGGATTTCGGCCAGTCGCCGCTGCAGCGCCTCGAATCTGGCCAGTTTGACCTCGCAGTCGTTGATCAATCCGGCGATCCGGTCGCTGTAAAAGGTCACCGCCAGCGCTTCGTAACGGTCGCGCTGCAGCATCATGAAATACATGACTTCGGCATTGGCGCGGGCCGCATCGAATTGTTCTGTCAGACCGTCACAGTAGGCGTCGAACATTCCGATGCTCTCTGCCATGAAATCGCAGTCGCGCTGAAGCTGGAGCTGGTAGCGTTCCAACCCGGCGTCCCAGGGATCGTCAGCGGCGTTGAGGGCGGACGGCGCGAAGCACGCCGCAAGAAGCACAAATCCGGTAACCAGATGCAATAACAGCGACTTCCTATACATTGTTCACCCTGAAAATTGTTTCGTTTATTGTGATTATTGTTTCGGCGGATAAAGCGGCTTGCATCCCTCATGGTTCTTGCGGCGAGTAATTCCCTGATCTTCTCCGATTGCTGAGCTATCATCCCGAATCTGTTCTTCAGGTCTCATGAAACAGGCATCCCCTATCGGGCAAATGATATTTTTCAGCAGTTTAATTTATCTCTTTTCAAAAGATCTGCAAGCATCAAACTTCCTTTTCATTGAAAACATTTCAGAAATGAAGCCGGGGGAATCATCGTTGACGCAGCAATAACGGTGTTGGGTCGGCGGCGGAAATGAAAATCCGGAGCCGAGCGTCCGGCGCATCAATCCAGAGGCGGAGGGGTTCAAATGATAGTCCGGGTCGATTCCCGAATAGGGGTATGCAAGGTGGCGGACCGTGACCGGCGCGACGCTTTTTCCGGTGAATTGTGTCAGATATTCCGGAAACGGAAGGTACGGATCGGTCTGGCTGTGCCGGCCGGTTTCGACACGCTGGAAATATCGAATACCGTATCCGCGGACATGGGACGGTTGACGGTTCGGTCGGCCAATCCCTGCGTATGCATGAAAAGGTCCTTTTCGAGATTCCCTGCCAGAATCACCGCACCGTCGAACACTCCTTTTTGAATAAAGCCGTCAATCAGCTTCATGACTTTCAAAAATTCCTTATTCTATTTGCCGGATGTCATTCTCCGGAGATCATGACGGAAGACGTTGCGTTTTTCCCGGAGGCAAGTTCCCGCGCATGGATTTTCCAGGAGCCGGAGTCCGTATTCAGCGGAATGGTGATTGTCCCCGAGTATTTCCCGTTTTCAGCGCAGATGAAGAAGGAATCATCTGTTTTTGTTCCGGCCGCGTCCGTCATCGAGTTCGATCGGGATCAGGGCTTCCACCGGACGGGAAGAGGTGTCTGTCACCGTGATATTCAGGGGGATCGTTCCGCCTTTCGCGGCTTGCGGGGGAACGGAGACCGACACCGATCCGATCGGTTCCGGAAGCAGCAGAAGGAGACGTCCGTCATTGGTGTCGAAATGGACCGGAATCCGAGTTACGCCCCTGTCCGACCGGAAGTCAACGCTTTGATGTTTCACAAGATCATAAACGGCTCCCGTTTCCCGGCGCACGTCAATGATTCCGGCGGAATCGTTGGCGTCGATGTTCATTTTTCCGCTGACGGCAATCGGCTTTCCCTCGCGGTCCACTCCAGATTCGCAAGATTGAGGCCGAAAAGCACCATGTTGCCGGTGATGGCGTTGATGAAAACCTTGCCGCGGCAGAGATACGTGTACATATCCAGAAAACCGCCCAAGACGCTCAGCACGCGTGGCGGCCGCCACGCGTTCCGCATTCAGATTTTTTACATCTGTGATACTCCCTGAAAATACCTCGTCTCCGATGTTATTTCCGCGTTTTTTCTGCCGGATAATGTGCAAGAATGAAATCCACGACTTGCGAAGGATCATCGTATCCGTGCGGATGATGTCCCACATACGGACGCCTCAGCACCTTGATCTCCCCTCCCAATTCCCGGTAACGCTTTTCCAGATGATCCGAATGCAGCGCGGGAATCACCACTTCGTCAGCCATGCCGACTACGAGGATTACGGGAATTTCCGCCCGGACCATTCTGTCGAGATGTTCCATGGGATTCAATGCGGGAATGCACGGATCGTCCGCGGATTTGAACCCGTAGGCATCATAGACCGTTTTCCTGTAGTCCACGGGATATTCTTTCAGATCGCACACCGGGGCATCCCCGTAGATGACCGCGACCTTGTCCGGGTTTTCCATGGCGAAACGGAAGGAATACAAACCGCCCATGCTCAACCCCATCAGCATGGCTTTCCGGTGAAATCCGAGCTTCACAAGCATGGCATGAAAAGCCTCAAGGACTTTCATGCCTTCGGGAGAGGCCCATGTCCCGTGAATATTGACATTCACGTGATGAAATCCTTTTGCCAGAAGTTCGGGTGCCGTGCAGCGTTCAACAAATGCGTCCGGCCATTCCAGACACCAGGACCACGGCAGTCCCTCCGCCGGGTTCTCCGGTTCCACGATGAAGGCGTCATGCCCTTCAAATTGAAATTTGTGCTTGATCCCGCCAAACCATTTTTCCGCAGTTCCCACCGGATACTTAATTTTTTCCATTGTCTCTTTCCCCGTTGAATCGATTGCATTTCCGCTCCGGCGGAAACGAGTTCCCAAAAAACTTCAGAATGAATATAATCCTTTCTTTCGTTTTCTCAAACGGATTTGTCCGGAGAATGCATGGGAGCGGATGCAATGAACTCTTTTATGTGCTTTTTCAAGATCCTTCCGGGGAGGACGCATTCAGTTTCACGGTATCCCGGGATTTACGCAATTGCTCCGGAACCGGAGAGAATCTTCATCCCTTCATTTGCGATTTTCAGACGGGCCTCGATTCCCGAATAGTGATATGCCAGGTGGCGGACCGTGACCGGCGCAACGATTTTTCCGGTAAATTGAGGCAGATATTCCGGAAACGGAAGGTCCGGAGCGATTCCGCGACTTGCCAGTAGAGCGGCGCGGCGGAGTCCCGCATGTCTACAATTTCCTGTATCTTGTCTGCTTTCATACCGGAAAATCCTTTCCGGAATCCAACATAGACAAATATATACAATTTGTTAAGCCGGTTTTTTTAAAAAATCTTTTTTTCTACATTTTCCGGTATCCCGTCAGTGAACCATTTCCTTTTCTCAAAGGATTGTCATGCAAGGCCCTCACTCCTTCGTCGCTCGCCGTCTCAAAAGACAAAGAACAGGAGGACTCCGCGCACTCCAACTCCGCGGCAGGAGAAATCACCTGAACTTCGGCAAACGGGTTTGCCGTTTTTGAGAATTTCCGACGGACTCAATACATTTTCCGGAACAAGGCTCCCTGCCCTTCATGCGGGAGGCGGAATTCCTTTCCGCGCCGGAGCCGGGCCAATGAAGGCAGAAAAAAATGCCATGGCGCCAAGCTCATTTCCCGATGCGACCTTCGGGAAACGCCTGAAAATACAGATCGGACAGCAAACCGGGTTTGTTGTTCAGCCGGAAATTGCGGGGGGAAATCCCGAAATGACGCTTGAAAAGACGTGAAAAATTATTGATGTCCTCAAAACCCAGCGAATAGGCGATTTCCGAAATCGACTGGTTCGTTGTGGAAAGAAGGACAAGGGCGTATCCGAGTTTGCGGGAATTGCAATACCGGACAAGGGAAATGCCCATGCAGTCGGCGAAGAGATTCGTCAGATAAGTCGGGTTCAGATGAAATTGCGCGGCCAGTTCCTTCAGAGAGAAATCGTGTCCGATGTTCTGTTCGATGTATTGAAGCAGTCCGAAAAATTTGCTCTGCCGCTCGAATGACTGCTTGTCGTGCTGTCCGGATTTTTCGAGAAACGGATGGACCAGCAGCATGAGGGCGGCCCGGCTGGCAAATTCGGCCGACATCGAAACCGCCATGCCCGCCCGGATTCCTACCTGATAAAATGGGATGATGACCTCGTACAGCTTACGGGAAAAAACCTCGTCCTGAACGGGAATTTCATATTGCGTATGGACGACCGAGAAAATATCGAGGGTGGAATTCTGGATAAAGGCGTTGAAGTTCACCCAGAACATCTCCATGCGTTCCGGACAGGAGACATGGGAGGAAACCAGCGGCGGAACCAGAAACAAAGAGCCCGGACGCAGATGAAACTTCTGTCCGCTGTGTTCCAGGAACGCTTCTCCGGAAAGAGGCATATACAGACGGCAATAAGGCACGATGCGGACATGTCGCGCGAAATTCTCCGTCCTCCAGGAACTGTCGAGAACTTCACGGCGGCATACGTCAATCGTCCAGAACAAATTTCCCCAAATATCGCGCATCTGTAGAATTGCCTTGTTATTCTGTCCATTTCACGAAAAATCAGTAAAATGTCCTATTGTTAAATGATAAGATACCCGTTATAATAAAAATATCAACCAAATGAAAAACGGAATTCGGAGAGTTTGAAGAATGCACGAGAAGCAGCATGAAATTTCCGGAAAGATATTCGGAAAACTGTTTTCAGATAAAGCCGGAGCGGTCGCTGGAAATCAGGAGCTTCCGGAAGAAGCGATGACCGCGTGGGCTGAATTGATGCGTCATGATCCGGGAGAGGTCAACGTGCGGATGGTGAAGTCCGATCTCTTCGAGTTCAACCGGATTTCCATCGAACCCGAAAAATGTGTTGTCGAGGCCGGCTGCGCGGAAGGACTGAGGCGCGGTCTTTACCGTTTGGCCGACCTGCTGAAAAGCGGACGCCCTCTCGGAACCACGGAAAGCCATGCCGTCATCCGCGACCGGATCGGGCGTTCCTTCATGGCTCCGATCAACCGTCCGCCGCTGTATCACGACGAGCTGATGGACGACTTCAATTTTTACCCGGACGGCTATCTCAACGAACTGGCGCGAAGCGGAGTCAACGGAGTATGGGTTTCCAGCGATTTCAAAAAAATCAGCCATTCTTTTCTGCTGCCGGAGGATTCAAACCGAGGACGCCGCATCAGACGCCTGAATGAGATCATCCGTCAGTGCGCAAGATACGGGATCAGGGTCTATATTTTCTGCATCGAGCCGATCTCGTTTGCGGAGGACGATCCGACGCTCGAAAAATATCCGGAATTGCGCGGGACGCCGGTTCCCGGGAAATTCGCCTTCTGCCCGGATTCCGCCACCGCGCAACGCCATCTTTTTGAGATCACCAACCATCTCTTCACCGATGCGCCCGGGCTGGGGGGAATCATCGACCTCAGCGTCGGCGAATGGACCACCCTCTGCAGCAACATTCCAGGTTCAGTCTGCCCGCGCTGCGGCAAAACGCCGCAATGGAAGGCGCACGGGAAATCGCTGTCGGCGCTGAATGCGGGAATGAAAGCCGCCGCGCCTCAGGCCCGCCTTATTTCTTGGCCCTACACGCAAATTTCCTACTGGGGATACGACGAGGCGCTGGAAGGGGCTTCGCACATGCCGGAAGGCGTTGCACTCATGCACAATTTTGAATCCTACGGAGAAATGAAGCAATACGGGAAGCTCCGGAAGGTCACCGATTACTGGCTTTCCTTCGTTGGACCGAGCAAGTTTTTCAAGCAGTGCGCCGAACGCTGCCGGGCTGCCGGAACCGATTTTTTCGCGAAACTTCAGGTCAGCTGTTCCACGGAAATCGCGACCACGCAATACCTGCCGGTTCCGGCCATGCTGTATCGGAAATTCCAGGAATTGCGAAAACTGAATGTGAGCGGGGTTTCGCTGGGATGGTATTTCGGCAGTTTTCCGTCCGTCATGACGGAAGCCCTCGGAAGGCTCTGCCGCTCCCCCTTCCCCGCAAGCGAAAACCAATTCCTGGTGGAGTTAGCCCGCATACACTGGGGGGAAGAGGCACCGACGGCCGCGAAAGCGTGGAAGATTTTTTCCGATGCTTTTTCAGGGTATCCGATGGTGAACGTGTTGGCATACGTCGGGCCGATGCACGACTCGATTGTCTGGAAACTGCACCTGAAACCGGTCAACCGCCGTCTGGCTCCCGGCTGGAACAACTTGTTTACGCCCGGAGACCGCATCCATGAGTGTCTGGTTCCGGTGGAACAGCACGACGACGGTTTTGAACTCGCCGAAATGGCATCTATCATTAAGAAAATGTCTTCCCGGTGGAATCGGGGCGTTGAACTGATGCGTTCCCTCAAGTCGTCGAGGCTTCCCATGGAACGGAGAGTTGAAATCGAGACGGCGGAAGCGGTCGGACTCCTCTTTGAAGACGCGGCGGAAATATTCGAGTTCTATTTATTGCGCGAAAAGCTGCTGAACGGGGCGGGCCGGGCGTTGAAGCGGATGCGGACCATCGTTCAGAATGCGATACGCCGCTCGCTCCAGATGCTGCCGCTCATCGCCCGCAATCCAAGCCTCGGATATCATTCGGAGGCGACCGACTATAAATTCTCGCCGGTCCTGATCCGGAGCCGTCTCCGGCACCTTCAAAAGATTCTGGACCGCGACTTTCCGGAAGCGGAACGGGCATTGGCGTCGGGCAGGCCGCCCTACCCCGAAGCGACCGGAGAAAAGACGCGCGGTCCGGTGGCCGACATAAACGGAAAAGCCGTGAAACTATCCCGCTTCGGGTATCGCGAAGTGACATGGGAAGGGGCATATCTGCATGAGAAATTCATAGAAGTGCGGGAGCCCGTCCCCAATACTGAATTCAAAGCCGAATCCGATTCCGAAAATCTTTACCTCACGATCACCTATGACAGAATCCGCGAAAACGACCGTTTCCAGATTCTATGGGAACCGCTGCGTTCCCACTGGCCGGAACGGATCACCGTATGGCCGGACGGACGGGTATCTTACACGCAGAGACATGTAAACCTGAAAGCGGAAACGGATGGAAATTCCGTGCGTCTCATCCTGCCGCTGAAGAGGTTCGGACTTACGGAAAAAAGCAGATCCAGGATCAATATCGAGCGTGCGTTCGAGGAAAACGGAGAAAAACGGTCTGTTTTCTGGGTCGCGCCTCATTTCATGACGATGGTTTTTGTGCTCGGGAACTATAATCCCTCCGACTACGGCTGGCTGATCCCCGCCGATGAAAAACAGGAAGCGGACAAGGCCGTCAGGACTGCATCGGCGCGAACGAAGAGATCGTCGGGTTCAAAGATTTCATACTCAAAAATATAAAAAAGGAGACAGAAAATGAAAAGGACATCCTCCGGAATTTTTACCCTTATAGAACTCCTCGTCGTGATTGCGATCATCGCGATTCTGGCGTCTCTTCTGCTGCCGTCTTTGAACAACGCCAGAGAAAGAGGCCGTCAATCCCTCTGTCTGAGCAACATCAAACAGATCTCCCAGGGAATGATCATGTATCTGAATGACAACAAGGAACGCTTCGTTCCCTATCTGATGCCGCTGACGAATACAGGACGCCGCCAGAAATGGCCCGGAGTCTTTTCCGCGGCCGGATATACCAAAAACCGTATTTATCTCTGCCCCAGCCGGATGGACGACAAAGTGGATTATCCCCAGTATTTCAATGAGCTGAAAAAAGCAACCACCGTTTTGCTGGATGACTCTGAAATGTGGGGATATGTGCATTACGGGTACAATTATTTCAAGCTGGGCGGCGACCGGCTGGTCAGCACCACGGAGCCGCCGCCGAATCTCCGGCAGGTGAAAAGGCCGTCCTCCACCATCGCCTTCGGAGAATGCATCGACGCCACGCGGAACCAGGGCTCGCTGGTCGTCACGCCCCGCTATCTGACGACCGGAAGCAAGGAAGCGATTGTCTGGCCGAACCACCGCAACACCGCCTCAATCGGGTATGTGGACGGACACGCCAATATCATTACAGGGGTCGGCACCGGTGAAGGATGGTCGGCAAACGCCTATCAGCCGGGACGCCCTCTCGCCAATATCTATCAAACCAACAGCCCATGGGACATCAACTGATGAAAACGACCGCAATTCTCCTCTGCGCCTTGCCGTTCGCCATGTTCGCACAGACCAAACTGATCAAACTCGGGTGGGACTCCCCCGACGCCGCATTCCTGCGGAAAAATGTCGAAATGGTCGAAAAGGCATTGCCGCTCGACGGAATCGTCATCAGCCTTCCGAGAAAAACGAAGGACGGCAAGCCGGACGTGGAATACGGGCATCTCGTATTCAAGAACGAAGCCATCAGCCCCGATTTGATCAAATCCTGGCAGGACGACCTGCTGGCAACCCGATTTGAAAAACTCAAGAACAACTTCGTCAGGATCAGCTGTGCGGGCGCCGATTATTCATTCTTCGACGATCAGGCATGGAATACCGTGATAAAAAATATTGAGCTTGTGGCCGCCGCCGCAAAAAAGAGCGGACTGAAGGGAATCTTCTTCGATATCGAACACTACAACTACGGCAAACCGGCACTGTTCCAATACCTGCCCGCCTCCGGAAAAAGTTATGCGGAAACCGCGGCCAAGGCGCGTCAGCGCGGAGCCGAAGTGATGCGCGCCATGTCCAGGGATT
>CAZORN010000104.1:0-10682 GCA_964581935.1 uncultured Victivallales bacterium | reverse complement strand
TATCCTCTATGTCGCCAATGAACTCGACAGCACCGCCTCCTCCTTCAAACGGGATATCGTCAACGGCAGATGGACTCCGGTCGCCACTCACCCGACCCTCAAGACGCCTCCCGCCGGCACCAAGAACTATCCCGGCGCGATCCTCATCACCCATGACGGACGCTTCTTCTTCGTCACCAACCGCGGAGACAATTCCATCGCGCTGTTCGAAACCGTCGGAGACGGGCACTTCAACCTGATTGGAACCTTCCAGTGCGGCGGCGACTATCCCAGCGACCTGGCCTTGACCCCGGACGGAAAACTGCTGGTCGCCAACCTGAAATCAGGAACGGTCACGGCTCTCCAATTTGATCCCGAAGAGAAAACCCTGACGCTTCTTCCCGAGGTCCAGAAAGTCCCCCGCGCCGCCCGAGTCCTTCTCAAATAAGGTTCAATAAAAGATCAATCCGAGGCTGATTTTGCAGCAGGCCTCATACGAATAAAAACGCCCTCGTGGATTTCAACAATCCCGGGATAAGTCAGCAGCAGGGAATCCGCCTCTTTTCTGACGGTCAGATTCCCGGACCGCCACACGCCATCGAGGCCGAGAACCTCGAATACTGAATCTTCAGCAGGGGTAAGTCGCATTGTCATGGACTCCACCGGATCGGTCGTGGAATTCAGCGCCGCAAGGAATTCGCCATCGCCTGTTTTAACCCGGTAACACTGGAACGGCATTCTTTCCACAAACGCGCCGCGCATTCCGGGTGCATATTTTCTGAGAAGATTCTGCATGAATATCCGCCGATAAGGATTGAAATATCCCATATAGAACCAATCCTCGCCATTACGATCTCCCAAAGTGTATGCCAGAGTAACCGCCGTGCCTCCCATCTCATTTTTGAATACAGTGACGCCGGGAAACAATTTTTCTCCGTCGTAGCGACAGATCCAGCTCGGAACGGAGGCACCCTGAACCGGGTGGAATTCCGACAATCTCAAGGCCGCCCGCTGCGCCGTCAAACGCGGAAAGGAAAGACCGTACAGTGTGGGATCGCTTTCCTGAATTTCTTCATACGCATAGGGGAGTATCTCGCTCTGCCATTCCCTCGCGGAACCGATTCCGAGATATTGTCCGAATCCAAGGGAAACCATCGCGGAAGCCGCTTCCGCATCAAAAAAAACAGTATTGCCGAGCAAAGTCATCAGCTCTTCCCTGGAAAAGGCCCGAACCGTTTGTGCGCTGACCAGATACGGCTGTGCCGAACGCTCGATCCTGTCGGTGAAACGATGGGAAAAGCCAAGGATCGCAGCAACATTCCCCCACTGTGAAGATCCATTTACAAGCCCCTTCGCGCTCCCGGCATTCCGCGAGTGCATATATGCGGCGGCATCCGGACGGATCGGAATAACGGCCCCCATACTTTGATCGTCGTCCATCTCCAGAGCTTTCAGGGCGTTCAGACGGGGCTTGACCTTCCCCAGCATTTTACTGAAGTTCACGTCCGTTCCGATTCCGCATCCCATCATATCGTAATGGTTTATCGTGATTCCTTGCGCCCCGAAACATGCCGTACCGAGGAGTTCCCAGGCAGCGCACGAACAACCTTTGGAATAGGCTCCGTGACGCGGTCCGCTTTCATATTCCGGGTAGATTTCCAGCGGTCGCTTCAGCGAGGCAACGATCATGCGCGCTTCTTCCGGATATTTCCTCATGCTCCAGACTTCCGTATAGGGAGACAGAGTCGGACGAACCATGGAAGCCGGTTCACGACCGACCGCATCCTGAAGTTCATGCCATCGGCGTCCTTCCGCCCCCGCGACATCGATCCCTCCGCACATCAGAGCGAAACGCGTCAGCGGCGATACCGCCTTTACAGCCTCGCGTAATTCCACGACGGGACTTTCAATGGAACGTCCGTTCAACTCCAGCCAGACAGCACGCCACGGATGGGGTTCGCCTTCCCCGAAAACCTTATCCAGAACCTCCTGCCGTGTAACTTCGCGTCCGATCACGCGACCGAACGCCTCCAGATGCAGTTTGCAGAAACATCCTCCAAAACCGAGAACGCGGCCGTGATTGTGATAACGCCAATCGTCTTCGATCCAGATTGCGGAAGGCTGGAGTTCACGGGCGACCAAAGTCCAGAGAGACCGCAGATATTTCCGCCATTCGGGACAGAGCGGACATGCGGTCACGCCGTTGTCCTTCCCGCTTTCTCCCACCATCAGTGTGAAATCCTGTCCGGCCTTGAGTGTGCGTCCACGGGCGGAATGAATCAGAGTCGTCCATGGATTTACGCTCAAATCCACGCCCTGTCCGGCAAGACGCGTTTTCATTTTTTTTGCCATGACAAGCCAAGGAGCGATTTCCGCTTCAGTAATATGACCGGAATTCAATTCCTCCGCGTTGAAGAAAAGCATGACTTCATCTATTTTCGCCTCGCCGCAGAAATGCAGCAGTTCTTCCAGCCGGTCCTCCTCATGGTATCCCGGATCGATGCAATAACGGAAAATATAACGGTAATCCTTCATTTCAAAAACCTTGTATCTGTGAGACAGTCTTAAAACGTTTCGGTCCGACACTGAATTTTTCCTGGTTCATATCCTCATAAACATTATTCCATTTGCAGAATGACATCTCCGAATCCGGCGGACTGGTGAACGGCTCCGCCGTTCCAGGAACTGCTTTCTGCCGCGCCATCCTTGCCGCCGTGATGATATGAGCGGTAAAAAAGTCCTTTCAGGCGATTGTCCATTGAGAGGTTCACGCCAATGTCTTTCAGGGGAATGATGCAGATGACCCAATATCCGTCTTTTTCCGTCCCGTGCCGGATTTTCCAGGAAGAGTTCCACTTGGAATCGTATGCACGGGCATCGTATCTGTTCCCGTTGCAGTCGGCGGCGAAATGGTAGTAGCTTTTTCCTTTCTGATCTCCGTCAAGGAACAGCTCGATGTGATCTCCTTTCGGCCACACTTCACGTCCGGCAAGATATTGCTGCGCATACACATTCCGGATTTTGTCGTCGTAACAGTAATATTTCACGTAAAGACACTTGCGGTCATGCATCGCCTGAATCTCCGTCTTATATCCGGAATCCAGCTTCGGATTATCCATGACTTTGAGACCTTCAAGGGAAATGCTCTTTTTCCAGACAGGAGACTGCGGACTCTCCGCACCGGAAGCCTCGGCGACATAGGGAACGCTGAGTTCCGGATTCATATAAAGGGAGGCATTCTTCATCCACCCCTCGAAGCGTTCCCGCTGGAGATCGACCATTTTCCGGATATTCGGCTGATTCGCCTGTTTCGCGGCTTCTTCCAATGCTTCGCGGCAAGGCTTTTCCAAACCTTTTTTACAGATATAGTGAACCGCGGATTTATACTCGTTGTCGTTATAGACCGACTGCATGGGATCGTCATACCAGGCCTTCCGGATCAGGCCGTAATATTTCTTCATGGCCGGAGCGGCCTTCTGGTAAGTCCGGTCCAGATACTCATTGCGCAAAGTCTCCACATCCTGATACGGGTTCCAGAAAAGTTTGGAGATGACCCAGAATTCCATGGCGGAAACGTCCCATGAATATGCGCTGTTGTTTGACTTCGTATTCCAGTCCGGAACATATTCCGCGTACACCTGATGCAGTCCAAGCTCCTTGTTGACATACCGGAGATCCGATGCGGCGACCTCCGCGATCGGACGGGGAAACTTCGAGGCACATCCGTAGTATTCGCGCCAGACCACGTTTTTCGATGCCTTTGCCCAATTGTCGATGCGCTCTTTCCATTCCCGGTTGTTCGGATGGAGAATACTGAATTTATCGTTCTTCACAAACGGACAGAAAATGATGTTCAGATTCCCGGCGACCTTCATATCCGGCGCAGGCGCGGTGAAAATATAGGCATAGGTATTGATCCGCATATCCGGATATTTCTTTTTCAACTCTTCCGCCGCCCGGTTCATATAGAGAAAAAACTGATTGGAGCGGAAATTGGAGTCTTTGAACCGGCTGACTTCTCCATCCGGCAGACGGATGTCCTTCCGGCAGTCCGCACACTCGCAGACATTCCAGTTGTCCTCGGTCTTGATGCTGTAGGAATCCGCATGATAGCGTTCCTTTGCGATCTGTGCGGCCGCCTCTTCCGCCATGACGGACGCTCCCGCCATATTTGTAAAACAGACTTGATTCTTTGTTACCTCGGGTCTTCGTTTTCCATCGATCTCGCAGAAATATTCCGGGTGTTTCTCAAAATACTTCTCAGGCATGAAACGGTGCAGATTGTGACCTCCTGCCGGATCGATCCGCATTCCGCAGTCGCGTGCGCGATTATAGATGAAATCGTTGCCGGAAATGGAAGCGGGCATGAAATTGCATCCGAGGCGCGCGTTCCAGTATTCCGTCTGTTCGTGATAATGGGTCACGCAAATCCACCAGCCGCGCAAGGAAAATACGGGCTTGTCGCGCCAGTTCGCATTCGTCGCCTGCAAGGAATCCTTCGGAGTGAAGACCGTTTCGAACGTTGTCCCACGCGACCAGATAATATCCGTATTCTTTTCCAGAAACGCATATACGCCGTTCAAAGTCCCCTTCGGCTCCGAACCGAATATATAAATATTCCTTCCCTTGCTCCGCACTGCATATCCATCGCTTCCCTTCAGGAAATCCAGATCCGCCTTGAATTCGGCCGCGGCTTCCGCGCCGAGGAATATTTTTGTGGAAAACCATGGAGATCTCGACGGTGTATTTTCTATCGGGATAACCGCGCCGGTGATCTTTTCAATCCAGCGTTGAAGTTCCTCCGCCGCGAATTTCTCCGGACGCGCCGCATCCGCGGGAACTATGATTTCAGCACGGGCCTGCGAAGTATCATCCACCAGCGTCTGCGCCCCTGCCCACGATACGGCAAACAGGAACGCCCCTCCCAGAATACATTTCTGCAATTTCATCACCCATCGGCTCCTTGATTATTTTTTGACCTGATTCATACGGATTGACTTGATGATTCCCCCGGTCGCAAAACGGACGCAGGAGACCCCTTCCGGAACGACAAAGCGGATCGTCTTCGTCTCCTCTTTCGGAGGATCGACGCGAAGCACCTGTTTCAGTTCGGAAAGCTTCTTCAATTTCCCGTCGCAGCACCAGACATACACCCGTCCGGCCTTTTCCGGAGAATGGATCGTTGCGCTCACTTCGTATTCCGCGCCCGGAGTCACCGGGACGGGATCCATGACGCACCACCCGTTCTTGTTGTCAAGCGCAAATTTTCCCTTTTCGTATTCAATGATCTTCGCATTCTTCCCCCAGTTGCAGCCGGAGAAATTGTATTTCCCATACTTGAATTCAGGATTGATATTCAGGGCGCCTTCATCGGCCGTTTCCAGCTCGAGCTCATCAATCATTACCGCATTGTCCGGGTTCCCCCCATTGGAAAATACAACGGCCAGGGAGACCGCTCCCGCGGGAGGATAAAAAACTTCCTCATAGAGGGTCCATTCCCGATGGAAAACAGTATTCCAGAAAAGGGGAAACCCGCGTGATATTTCTTTTTTATCTTCTCCGTAAAAAACAAGCCTCCATCCGGGCAGGGTTTTTCCCCTGGCAGCCTTGTCATACTCATAAAACAGATATTCCAGCTGCGGATTGTCTTCAATCGTATCAGGTCCTTCAATTTTCGCACGGAAAGAAAACCGGTATTTGACAGCATCCTTCACCGGCGTCTGTTTCATGAGAATGTCAACCCGCTTGCTTTTTGCGTTTTCCGGCACCTTCCCGATAACAAGGAAATGCCCTCCTTCGTTTTTTTCAATCGACACGCCGGCGGTGTTCCAGCTGGAATACTCTCGCAGTTTCCCGGTTTCAAATCCGTCGTTCCACGGAACGGCAGGCATTTCCGCCCGGAGAATCCATGCGGAAAATATCAGGAGACATGCCATCACTTTCATTTCAGAGCCCTTTCTCATTGCTTATTGATTCCCCGTGTTCTGGCTGTCCCACGGCAGCTTCGTATCGGGTGTTGAAGCCAGCTTCCTTGCGAATTCCGCCCTCACGCTTCCGTCGCACCAGGCCGTGTTTGAATTACCGCGCATCCGGTCCGCCGGATTTCCTCCGTGACGCCCTTTGACATAGCCGTTGTAGATGGCCATGTGACCGATTTTCCACTGATTTTCCCCCGCCGAAGTCCCCTGCCCCTCCGCAAATAGAACTCTCTGCGACGGACTTCCCCTCATCCTGTTCAATTTATGCTGGACTCCGTATTCGCCGTTCTCGTCTTTGTACCAGTTGTATCTGCTGTAAAGGGCCAGCGACATCCCATACGCAAGATCGTTGCGCCACGGATAACTCACCCAATCCCGGTTCACCGTAATACTGGAAGTCAGTTGAAGTATCTCCGGACACCACCATATTTTATCGGTCATCTTTTCGATTTTTGAAACATCTTTACCCACCACATAAGTAGAAATCCGGTCCGCATAGGAACGATAAAATCCGGCAGCGTCCTTTACTGAGTTATTTTCCGGTATCCACTCATTGAAATCTCCGCAATAGATCACGACGCCGTTCACGATCTGCCGGAGATTGCCAAGGCAGGCGACCGACCGGGCCCTCTCCCGTGCCTTGTTCAAAGCCGGAAGAAGCATGGCGGCCAGAATCGCTATAATGGCGATAACGATCAGAAGCTCGATCAATGTAAAACCGGCAAGATTCATTTTTCTGCTTTTCATTCTGTCTTCCCTTCATCATTGGACGTTGATTTTTTATATTCATTCTTTGGTGCGCA
The DNA here is from genome assembly GCA_964581935.1 of uncultured Victivallales bacterium. GTDB lineage: Bacteria > Verrucomicrobiota > Lentisphaeria > Victivallales > UBA1829 > SIG94. The sequence goes on along the minus strand of CAZORN010000104.1, from coordinate 3,922 downwards.
ACAGGAATCCCGCACAATCAGTTCCGGTATGATCAGAGCTTGTTCCAGCGGCAGTTCCGGCTTCTCGATCCGCCTCAGGATCAGATTCACCAGACAATCCGCAAGTTCTTCATTCCTGCTGTTGAACGTCGTCAAAGCCGGATTCATCATCTTCGCCTCCGGCAAGTCCATGAATCCCGCCACGGAAAGATCTTCCGGAAAGCGCATTCCCTTCCTGATTCCGGCAAGAATCACGTCCCGCGCCGGTTCATCATTGGTTGCGATCAATGCCGTCGGAGGATCGCTCATCGTCTGCAATTGTTCGAGAATTTTGTTGCCGTCGCTAACTGAATCATGGTCAAAGCACCACCGGTCTTCCAGCTTGATCCCGCGTTCCCGTAGAAATTTTTTCAAATATCCTCTGCGCAAATCTCCGGCCACGCCGGCGTATCCGATTCTCCTGTGCCCCAGTCCGAATAAATATTCGAATAATTCCCGGTAAGCTCCGACAAAGTCATAACGGACGGAATCATGCCCCTTTACCTCCCGGTTGTAAAACACAATCGGAATCCGGTCCTGAAGCATACTTTCGCACACATCCCACGAAATGATCCCATCGACCTTGCGCCCATAGACGGAATTATAGGCATTCTCAATATCATCGGTATTCTGCCAGAAGGAAAACAGCGCCATATAACCTCGCGCCGCCAGATTCATCTGCAGCCGGGAGATCATCGCCGCATAAAAGGAATTCGCGTAACAGGGCATGATGACGCCTACCGTGTATTGACGCTTGTTCCGCAGGCTTTTGGCCACCATGTTCACGCGAAAATTATATTTCTCCGCAAAAGCCAGTATTTTTTCCTGCTTCGCCTTGGATATCTGGCCTTTCGCTTTGCCATTCAACACAAGGGATACCGCCCCCTGGGAAACTTCCGCCAAAGCCGCCAGCTCTCCCATCGTGATGCTCATATTACGATCCTCTTCCTTGATGCCTTATACGTATTAGGCCCCTGCCTGTTTATTATATATCGGATCACATGAGTTGTCAAGGGGAATTTCTTAAAAAAAAGTTTTTTCTCCGGATCTACCGAGATGGAAACGGCTTTATTCAACATCGGAAATTCAAAAAAAGAGACTTCAAAAAATAAAATTCAAGTTCAGAAACAATATTTTTCCGTTTTGTCCATGCCGTTCATTCCGCCATCCTCTATGAAAAAAAACGATGCCGGAAAATTGACGATGACAGGAAAAGTCTGGAAAATCCAAGCCCCGTTTTCAATATTTTTTTCGATTCCCTTTCCGGGATTCCATGATAATGACAGGAAAAACGGAAGAATTTCAATAAGTGAAGCTGAAAAGGTCCGCTTCGCTGAACCGGCAGGCAATCCGGAAACGGTCCGACTTCTTCAGGGATGGAATTCCGCCGCGCCATTCGGGCGTATGTTCCATCTTGTCGCCGAAGAAGAGAGCGCAGTCCTCGAAACCGAATCCCGGGAGTTCCCTGCCGTCTTCCGAAAGGAGCGCCGTCTTGAACGAACCGCCCGCGGAAGTGGCGACATTGAATCGGGGAAGCTCGCCGCCGTATTCAAGGACGCGGCTCTTCCAGAAGCCTTCGCCAAGACCGGCGTGAAGGGAGATAAAACCGTCGCTCCGGAGCGTGTAGCGGACCCGGCTCCGGATATGATAGAAGCTCAGTTCCTCCGGTTTCGTCAGGACCATGTTGCAGGCGAGATAATTGGAACGGTTTCCCCAGCGCGCCGGGTCGAGTCCGGGCGTGATCCAGGCTTCCGGGAAAGGGCGCAGCATCCGGCGTCCGTCGCGCGAGAAACAGATCGTGATGTCCGTGGCCGCGCCCCGGTTGTCGAAGAAACGCGTGGGCGTTCCGATGTAATAGCGTTTCGCCCGGACATACGGCGACAGAAGGCTTACATACAGATGTTCGCCCGGACGGTTCAGGTCGATCAGTTCATATTCGGACCAATGCAGGAAGTCCGCCGATTCTTTTCTCGCGACTGCGCGGAGCTGTTCGCCCATATTCGTCTTGTAGACCCGGAAATAGAGGATGTATTTCCCCTCGGCCTCCGACCAGAAAGAGACGTTCTGCGAATCGTATGAAAAAATCAGTTCCGCATCCACGCCGAGGAGCGGCTTGTCTCCGTACTGTTTCCAGCGGATGCCGTCCTCCGAATAAAAACCGTTCAGACCGCCGCAGGCGACGATCCCCGCGAGGGCCTTGAAGCGTTCGGCACGCGGACAGGCCGGATTCGTATCGAGGAACGGGGCGAAATTGTGCGTCTCCATCCGTCCGTAAAGGACGGTGTTGGCGGGAGCGTCCGGGAAAAGGTTCAGCTCGGGATACGTCCAGTGAACGCCGTCCGTGCTCAGGGCGACGCCCACATATTCGCCGGGGTGCCCGTCGAAGAGTTCTCCCGTGTATGACTCCTTCACCGCACGGTAATAAAGGAGGTAGCGTCCGTTTTCAGGATCGTGGATCACGGTCTGGTAATACCCCTGCGGCTGTGTCGGTTCGGGATCGTGCGGAACCGGAAAATGCTGACGGGATTGCAGAGAGTCCTTTTCGGCGGTGAATGCGTCGTCGATCAAAAGTTCACGGGGCATGAGACTTCTCCTTCATTGCGGACTTACTTTTCAAGGTATCCGATATTATGCCTGTACAAAAGCTCGCGCAAAACGGTGCTGTCCTTTTTCTTCAGGGCTTCGACCATGGCGCGGTGTTCTTCCAGAACCACGCGGTGAGGACGCGGACGTCCCTTCTTTTTCGCGCCCTGCTGTTCTGAAAAGAAGCGGATCAGCAGCGGGGCGAGTCCGGTCATGAGGGGATTGTTCGCCGAGGCAAGCAGCGTGATGTGAAAATCCGTTTCCAGACGGATGCGTTCTTCCCGGGAGGCGGCTTTCCCGAACCGGTCGCAGATCGAATGAAGATGCGCGAGCTGTTCCTTCGAGGCATGGCGCACCATGAATTCCGCCGCGCCCGTTTCCAGACTCATACGGATTTCGGCCAGCTTGGGGAGGATGTCCGTCTGCGCCGCAAGGAAAGGGAAATAGCCCACATACGGGTTGTCCGGCACAAGACTCCGGACGGTCATGCCCAGTTTCGGTTTGGATTCGATGATTCCGAGCGTCCGGAAATGCCGGAGAGCCTCGCGCAGAATATTGCGGCTGACCTGCAATTTCGAGGCCAGATCCACCTCCGGCGGAAGCGGGTCGCCTGCCTGGAGACGGTTGGAAATGATGTATTCCCCGATCGCGTTCACCGCCGCGTCGAAGGTATTTTCTCTTTTCAGTGGCTTTATCTCCATGGACACCGTCCTTTCTCAATTTGTAGTAATGTACTACTATTGAAAGAAAGATCAAGCCGTCATGAAAAAGTTCAGGAAAAGATTTCCGGATACGGTCCGCGCCTCCTCCTGCTTTTTTCCTTATCCTTCAATAAGTTCCTTTTTTTCATTATTTATTGCGTTTCCCCATTGACATTCTTATTTATATGGTTATAATATGGTTTATGACATATTTTAACCATTTTACAAGGGAATGAAAATGATGGTAACGACAATCAAGGCGGATTCCGTGCGTGAAAAGATGGATCTGGCCTGGGAAATGGGCTGGAGCCGGTTTTTCCGTCCGGAGACAAATCTGTTCTACGACTGGCTTTCAAGTTACGAACCCGGACACGGACTGGACCATCTGCCCAAAGCGGAGGAAGTGCGTCGCCAGTATCCGAACCCCTGCGGATGGGGCACCGGAATGGAAGACAGCATGATCACGGCGGGAGCCGTGCTCTCGATGATCTGCGACCGTTACGCGGTAACGGGTGAGGACTCCCTGAGGGGACGCGCCGACGCGGTCTTTCGCGGGATGGTCTCATGCGCGGAAATCCACGGGACGCCCGGCTTCATCGCGCGGAGCATCTGTCTGGAGG
>CAZORN010000103.1:0-10789 GCA_964581935.1 uncultured Victivallales bacterium | reverse complement strand
TAATAGAACAATGCCGTGAGTACCGTCGGAGCGTCGGAATAAAAAGAGGTTCGCGAATCGTCATGAATCAGCGACGGATAGAAATACACTTTCACGCCTTCCGCCGCGGGAAGACTCAGAGACACGGCAAGAAATAAAGGGAGAAAACACTTCCAGATTAATGCTTTCATGAATAATCTCCAGAATTACAGAGTTTATGGGTCAGTAAGCGTCGACGCCGGAACGGAGCCAGAGCAGATATCCGCCTTCGTTTTTCGTGACCGGAAAACGGTAGTCACGCGGCGACACATGTCCGCCGAAATACAGGACATTCACCTGCTTGTCATGCCGCTGCGGATCCGGCAGCGGGATGGCTGTGGTTCCTGTGCGGGTCGGATAAATTCCGACCGTATTATAGGGCGATGATTCCGAAAATGCGAGAAAAACATTGGTGGCGTCCGTGATCAGATAATAGCGGCTCGGAAATTTGAACTGGCTTACCTTGTAGTGGTCGGAGGTATTTATTGTTGAATGAAATCCGGTGCTTGCATTCTGGGCATAGGAAGAAGCACGCCCTGCGGGTTTCCCGAGGGTGTCGGAAGGACAATAGGTGAAATTGGTCTGGCTGACTTTTTTGTTTCCGGCATAGAGGGAATTGTACCAGTATCCGTTTCCGTTGCATTTGCAGCTGCTGGGGCAGACATATTCCTGATAATCGGACTGGTAGAAGCTGTGAAGCAGACCGATCTGTTTGAGGTTGTTCGTGCATTGGATTCGCCGGGCCTTTTCGCGGGCTTTGTTCAGGGCGGGCAGCAGGAGTCCGGCCAGAATTGCGATGATGGATATCACGACGAGGAGTTCGATCAATGTGAATTTTTTCCGCAGGACGCTCATTTGTTTCCTCCTTCAATTCATATATATCATATATATGTTTATGTGAATAAATATAAAGTCCATTTTGCTCTTGTCAAGTCTTTTGAAAAAAAATTATGCAAAATAATTGGAATTAACCGCATGAATCCGTTTTTTCTGAAGGAGCCGGAGGATTTCCTTGCGCGCTTTCTTCGCCGGGAGAACTCCCGTGACGGCGTCATTCATCAGCGCGGAAAAATCTTCCTTCCAGAGCTCGAACCCGAATCTCCCCGAGAGGACGCTTTCCTTCCCGGAAGGTTTCAGGAAGACTTCTCCGTGATCCATTTTCAGTTTGGATACCCACATTTTCCGGGTTGCGAGGGCTGCCGGAGCGCATTTGAGCAGATTTTTCAGACGGTGATCCGAAAGAGAACGGAGCAGTTCGAGCGCGGCATCGGGTTCCGGCGCGTTGTAGGGGATTCCGAGCCCGAAGACGACCTGGGTGGCGCTGTTTTCCGGCAGGGGACAGATATGCCAGTCTTTCGGATGCTCGGTCATGCCGGTTGCCCACGGCCCGTAAAAAGCGATTTGCATTCTGGGGGTGTTGAAGAATTCCGGGAGCCCTCCGGTGTATTCATATGGATGGGAACAAAGTTCTTTCGCCTCCATCTGCCGGAGCGCCTCGACGGTTTGCACAAACATATCTTCCGGAAGCCATGGCTGTCCGGATTCGGCGAACAGACCGCCACCGAAATGCCGGAACAGAAACGAATACAGCAATTCAAAATTCATCTGAGGCATGAATGGTTTGGGCATATCGCTTCTTTTGAGGGACGCGCAGACGGCGAAGAATTCGTCGAAGTCCCAGCTGCCGTCCGGAAGCGGGATACCCGCCGCCCGGAACCCGGGTTTCCAGCAATAGCAGACCGTCGGGTTGCAGAGAATCGGCAGAAGACGCAGTTCACCGCTTACGGAACGGCATTCCGGAAGCAGTTCCTCCGGAATGTCCTGCGCGAGATTTTCCGGGAGGGGAGAAAGATAGTCGGAAACCCCCGGCAGAGGCAGCAGCGTAACCGGGAGCTGGACCAGCGAACACTTCTGGTAAAGAGGCGAAACGGAGGGCGCAATGTCCAGCGGAGAAGGCAGAACCGTGAAGCTTTTTCGGGCATCGCCGAAGATCAGTTCCACAAGATGCTGCTGTTCGCTCAATACCTGATATACGCCGTATTCGAAGGCGTTTTCGCGGGAGACGGAACCGGAAGCATTCTCCGGGAGGGAGACGAATGTTCCGCGTCCCTGTTCTCTGCGGAGATAGCCTTCCAGCTCAAGTTTGTCGGTGGCGCGGCGAAGGGTTCCGATGGAAACATTGAACTCGGAAGCCATCTCCGTTTCGACCGGAAGACGGGTTCCTTTTCCGCGGCGTCCGGACCGGATGTCATCCCGGATCGTTTCGTAAATTGTCAGAAATGCCGATTTTTTCATAATCCCTGCGATTGTTCTTCATACAGGCGTATACAGTAGCATCGGTGTTTTGTTTTTTCCAATCAGGGAAGAATTTTTCCGGAAGAAACGCTTTCTGTATATGACTGTTCCGTGACAACCCGATGAGAATCGCAAGGAAGGCATGTGCAGGGCTCTTTCTGCAATTCATGCCTTCGGCTGAAAGACCGGACCGTCTCCGAAGATCGCGACGATGCCGGCGGGGCGGACCTTTCCATTCCGAAACCGCACGGTCATGCCGGAGTCATGAAACGGGTTCAGGACTTTTCAAGATGCTGTTATTTCCCGTGCTGGTTCAGGAAGGCGGAAAACATCCTTACGCCGAGTTGAAGTCCGGCGGAATCGCCGCCCTCCACCGTCAGCGAGACAGTCCCGCCGATGTTGTTTTCAACAATCCGATAGTTGCCTTTCTTTGCCGACGGTGCAATCTGAAACACGATTTTCACCGGTGCGCCGGATTGGGATTCCGTCTGGATTCCAAAGACGTTTTTTATTCCCTCTTTGAACTGACGCACGGCTTCGGGTGCGCCGCTCAATTCCACCTTCTTCAGGTCGATATTGTTCCAGAACAGCGCAGAATCCGGAGGCAGAGTGTCCAGCATGGAGAGAATTTCGCTTTTCGCGCGGCGATAGCCCTCCACATCCGCTTTGATTTCACAAGTTTCAATTTCGTTTTGCTTCTTTGTCTGACGCTCCAGCTTCCAGTAAACCGGAGCGCCGGGACGGTCGGAAACCAGCGAATTGAGCTTTTCGAGCAGGTCCGCGCGGCCGAGCGTTTTTGCGCGGGCTTCGAGGAGCGCCGCCAGATTGCCTTCCTCCATGCCGTCGCGGATTCCTTCCCAGAACGGACAGTCCGCCGGAGGAATGTCGGGATTGTTCATGTCAATGTAAGAAACCCAGCGTTCGCCGCCGATGCCGCCGGTTTCGCCCCGGACCCCGTAGTCGCAGTAGTAAAGCCAGTTTTTAAACCACGGATTCGGGGCGCAGTTGGTGACTCCTGTTTTCCACGATTCCCAGCCGAGGAAACGTGAGGCCGACAGCGGTTTCCGGAATTCGGAACCGCGTCCTTCGCCCGCGCCGTAGGTCCCTACCAGGGCGTCCGGGCGGATGGAAATCTGCCCGGCCCTGATGCGTGCAAGGAAAGAAGGCGCCAGCGCACGGTTCAGGGTCCACAGCCGGACATAAGGCGAGAGGTCCTCCACCAGTTTCCGGTAGTCATCGTGTCCGAAACTGAACGTGGAAGTGCAGTCGAACCCGAAAGAGGTCAGTTCCTTTGCCCAAGGCAGAAAGTCGGAATAGAGTTCCTTCCGGTTCATTTCATCGCCTCTCGAGGTCAGAAGCAGACGGATGCCTTTGCCGTGCATATAGGCGGAGAATTCCCGGCAGTACCAGTATTCCACGCTCTTCTGTGCGGCTTCGGCAAAACCAGCTTTTTTGGTTTCCCTCCGGAGCTGAGCGACGGGCAGGATCACCCTGAAACGGGTAAGGTTCCGCTCGAGACATGCGTGGACCCACTCGTCCATGCATGAAAAGTCCAGCGGAGGTCTGGAACCGGAAGCGATCCTGTCGGCATATTTCTTCAGGCTGGCCGCCGTCAGCGTTTCGCCGGTTTCCGCGAACTTGATTTCCTCCGGCTGAACAACACCGAGCCAGGCCCACTCATTGCCGTGGTCGCGGAGATCGTCAAGGAAGCAGCGGTTCTGCTTCAAGTCCATCTTGAGCGCATATCCGCCGACGCCCAGCAGAATCCGGCGTTTGGCCGGAACCGCCGTTTTCGCCACTTTCACCTGGAATGGAACTTCCATCCGGGTGCGTCCGTCGAAGGACAACTTCAAAACCGGACGGTAGGTTCCCGCCGGTACGTCATGAGTATTGAAGCGGACCCAGACGATCTTTGTGTCTCCGGCGGGAGGAGCGGAAAATTCCGGTTTTCCCTCCGGTTTCAGATAACGCGGGGGAATCAGCCAGTAGGGAAATTCCCTGGCGATTGCCGGATTGCGGGGCCACGGAATCGGTTTCGGAGCGTCCTGCACCAGAAATTCCAGTTTTCCGTCCGGGAATCCTCCATTTTCCAGTTCCCAGCTGATTTCCCGATAGGTTTCCAGTGGCGTCAGGTTGATCTGGACGCTCTCAAATTCATTCCGGGCGAGATGAATCTCTTTTTTTGCCAGCAGTTCCGTTTCCGCCGGAAGGGGGGGATCGAAACGCGGCCCGAATATTTCGCCGCGCTGCCATTCCCTGTCCCAGACAAGAACTCCGCCGCGTCGTTTTTTCCATTCGCCCAGCAGTTCTTTCCGGACGTCTTCATCGTTCATGGGATCCGTCATTGCAAAAATATTGCGTAGAATCCGGAGCCATTTATCCGCAAAGGGGTTCTGGCGGTTGACGAGACGGAAATACTCCTGCGCCAATACAAAAACTTTGCCCTTGCCCACCTTGGTCATTCCGACGGAACAGCGTCCCGGCGTACCCAGCACGACATCCATGGACGGTTCCGGCGTGAATGCCGCGCTGCCCGTGAACAATTCGCCTTCCGGCAGATTCAGTCCGCTGAGGAGCGGAGACGTCCGGTTCACGGCGGCGACAGGGAATCCTCCCTTCGACGCGGCTGTGAAATTGGAAAATCCCGCCCATTTCCATGTGTTGAAGGGGGACATCGTTCGCGCGACGTGCGCGATCAGCAGGAGATTTCCGCCGTTTTCCACCCATTTCTGGAGGCTTTTCATCTGTTCTGGCGTGAGCGGCGCCTCTACCGAGGTCGCGATGACCAGAATACTGCAATCAGCCAGCTTGTCGAAGGGGATTGTTCCACCCGCATCCTCATGACGGTAGATCTGTCCTTCCGTGACCGCCACCTGGTTGATCAGCAGTTTTTTTTCCGCCTGGCCATAGCTTGAGCCCACCAGAAAGATTTCTCCGCCCGATAGAGAAAAACAGAACAGCAATAACAGTGCAATCAGTCTCATTTTTTCGCTTCCTTCAGAAGAGTTTCCACCGTTTTCCGCCACGGCCGTGTTCCCTTGACTTCGTTGCCGTTGTCCCAGCGCACGGCGGCCTGAAGGACATTCGCGTTCTTCTTCAGGAAACTTTCGTATTCCTTGCCCAGCGCATAAGCCTCTTCAAGAGCGGCGAGACGCTCTTCTTTCGACAAGGGACGGCTCGGCATGTTTTTCCAGAAAGCCTCGCGGTCGAGCGGCAGGGGAATATTGAAGAATTTGGCTTCCGCAATGTCTCCCTGAAGACTGAAGCAGAACAGAGGCTCGCCGTTGCGTCCGAGCTTGCGGTAGGCCTCCAGCATCTTCAACCTCAATTTTGCATGATCGAGACCGGCCGCCACGCAGCGGACCCGTTCCTCATACGGAGTGCCTTTGGACAGCTCTTCTGCTTTTTGAATGTGTTTTGCCGCCTTTTCCAGAACATCGGGCGGGAAGATTTCCGGCCATGAATTGAGCAGGTGCCGGTATCCGAAACCGGGAGTGACTTTCACATTTTCCTTCAAGGCGCGTTCGAAGGTTTCATAGTAGGCGCGGATCTCGTTTTCCGCCGGACCGAAGGCCCGGTAAAAGCGTTTCATGACGGCATCGCTGTCCGCGTTCGGGTTCCACATCAGGTGAGACACCAGCCAGTAATTCGGCGCATTGGTAGTAAAGTCTCCGGGAGCTTCTCCATACATGCCGATCAGTCCGTAGGAGGCCAGTTTCGGCATCGCCCGCTTCAGCGCGTCCGTATAGATATAGGGCAGATCCAGAAAATAGTGCATGCCCCAGTATTCACGACCGATGATTTTGGCGTCCAGTTTTTTGTATTCTTCCAGCGTTTTGTACCATCCTTCTTCTTCTTCCGGTTTGACGAAATAGGCTACACTGAAGCAGAAGGACACATAAAGGTTGTCCGGGAACTTCTTCCGGTTGGTCGGCGCCTGCGAATACGCGGTGTAGGCGAACATTCCGACGCCGAGTTTCGGATCGAGTTCCTTCACCATATCCGCCACCGCCACTGCATAATCCCAATGGCGGTTGGAAAGGTTCGGAATGCTTTTTGAATAATCCGTTCCGGGCGGATCGAGCTTCCGGCATTCCGTGCATTCGCAGAAACCGTAACCGTCCGAGGGGGAGATGTTGACGATGTCGTATTTCTGCTTATGGGCTATTTCGACTGCACGTTTCGCGATGACTTTGCGCAGTTCCGGGTTGGAGGTGCAGAGGTGCGGAGGACGGCGCTCTCCGGCATACAGGGCCATCCATTCCGGATGTTCCTTTGCCGCCGGAGTATTGAAATAATGATTGCCCCAGCTGTGGCCGAAGACCATTTTCCGTCCGCCGAAAATACCGGTACGCCTGTTGCTGAGCTTCATTCGGCGCGCCCATTCCAGGAATCCGGGATCGGTGTTGAAGGTCATGGCGCGGGTCATGAATCCGGGCGCGTCCGTACGGACAAAATCCGGCAGTTTCAGCGTGTCGCGCACCGGGATGTCCTCGCCGCTTTCTCCCGCCCATATCCAGGCGATGTCCAGTTCGCGAGACAGGAAATCCTCCACTCCGAACAGGGTTCCGGTGAATCTGCCGTCATGGCCGAAAATGAACAGTTTTCCGCCGGAAACGGCAACGGTGAACCCTTCTTCCGGAAGGTCGGCGCAATAGAATTTCTGTTTGCGGGTCAGTTCCGTATTACCGAGCACAATGTCCGCCGCTTCGGGGGTGCCGGACCGGATCTTCACTCCAAGAGCGCGGGGCAGGCAGCGTTCCAGTTCCGCTTTCGCTTCCAATACCGACTTTTCCGCTTTTTCCGGGACTGCAATGGTGACCGTCTGGCCGCGTTTCAGCTCGAAAGCGGAGGCTGAAAGTGTCAGCATCGCACATGAGATCAGGAGGCCCTTCTTCATTCTGTCCATAGTGATTTCCTCAAATTGATATTGATATTACAGGCGATGCTGGCTTTTCGCCGGCATCAGGCCGATCTTTATTTCCAGGCGACGCCGTCATCGGTTCCCGCATAGAAAATTTTGCCGGACAGCGGGGTTGCCGCCGCATAGATGGCGCTTCGGGTCGGATTCATGGCCTCCGCTTCCTGCCACGGCATGGTCCGCGCATTCCCGGCGAGATACAGGACATTCCATTTTCCTTCGTGACGTGCATGGAATCGGGTCGTGTTTCCCGGAAGCGCCCATTCATGGGGCAGACTCGCGGTGTTTGCTCCGTAGAACGCCGTTACCCAGTGATTCGTCCCGTCCGCCGCGAACAACTGTACCGAGGGGGATTTCGCCCTGCTGATCTTCACGCCGTCATTGTAGCTGGAATTCCGCAAAAAGCTCAATCCCTTCGGGAGGCCTTTCGGCAGATTCGTGCTGATGGCTCCGATCGATGACATTTTGTAGTTCTGTTTCGTATCCGAAGGGCAAGAGTAAATCAGCGGATTCTGATGGCATGGATAGATCTGGTGAATCCAATAAGGAGCGCTGATTCCCCGATCGGGAAGGACGTCGTTGTTTTCCGTCGTATAGACGACAAGTGCGAGAGCGATCTGCTTCAAGTTTCCGAGGCAACTTATGCTTCGCCCCTTTTCCCGCGCCGAATTGAGCGCAGGGAGCAGCAGTCCTGCCAGAATTGCAATGATTGCGACAACAATCAGCAGTTCAATCAGCGTAAATCTTGCGCGCCTGTGATGCTTCATGATGGGTTTCCTTTTGTTGAATTTCTACGAATGAAAGTTGTTTCGATTACCTTGTGCTCGACAGTCCGGGAAGGTTCCTGAATGCGGAGCAGCAGGAGATCAATCATGCAGGCGATTGTACGCTTCATGTTGAGGTCGAACGTCGTCAGGGAGGGCCGCATGAGTTCCGCCTGCGGAAGATTGTCGTTTCCGAGCACGGAAAGTTCTTCGGGAATAGAGATCCCGAGGTCATGGGCCGCGGTGTAAATCGCTTCCGCCGCGAAATCGCTGCAGAAGATCAGGGTCGGACGGTCTTTCCGGCGCAGAAGTTCCATCATGCTCCGGTAGATATTGTTCAGGTAGCCGTATTCAGGCGTGCAAGGGATGTGTTCCACCAGTTCCAGTTTGTGCGCAGTGCAGAAATTCTGTATGAGGTTCCTTCTTATGGGGTCATTCTGGGTCAGCAGGGAAATCCGGCGATGATTTCCTTCCGCCGCGACTCTTCCGATACCCTCGAGATAGTCGCTGAAGTTGACGCGAACCGAATCGAAGGAAGGATGCAGCGCGCCATAGAGCACCACGGGGATGCCGATGTGCTCAAACTCCGGAACATGATGGTATGCAATGATTCCGGCGGGATTGTGGTCCAGAAGATGCTGCACGGATTCCCGGACTTCCTCAAGGGCGCTGTGGAATGCGAATACCGCGTGGTAGCCCTTCTCCAGAAGCAGTTTGTGAATCAGACCGGTCCGGATCGCGTAGGACGGCATGAAGTCAGGCATTGCCATCTCCACCCCGATGACGTTGTTTTTCCTCTGGCGGAGGTTGGAGGCTACGCGGTTGATGCGGAAATTCTGGGCGCGGGCCGTCTCCAGGATCAGCTCCTGGTTCGCCTTGGAAACCTTGCCGTTTCCCTTGCCGTTCAGAACCAGAGACACCGCGCTTTTGGACAATCCAACCAGCTCGGCCAATTGTTTCATATCGGTCATCCGTGCCTCCTTGCAATCCTGCCGCATCCGCTTTCCGCTCAGGCGTTTCCTCTGAAGAGCACCGGAACGGAACAGCGCTTTTCCGCCATTGTCTCCAGCATGAAACGATTCCAATCCCGGTCATTTTCACCCTGCATGAATCCCCATGCGAATGATCGCTGACAACATAAAGTAAATCGATTGACTTTATTATAATCGTAATCAGGATAATTGTCAAGGCCCGGCATGAAAAAAATGGAAAAATTAATTTTTACGGGAAGGATGGAGGTCGGATTTTCAAAAACGGCGAATCTGTCCAGGACCGAGGCAATCCCCTCAAGAGACGTTCTTCATCAAAAACGATTTGTTTCACAGGCAGGGGAGAAACGGCTCAATCCTTATTTCAGGGCGATGAAGCCTTCAGCGGACATGAATTCCAGCAGGTCGAAGAGCTGTTCCGGAGTGCCTTTGAATTTGCCGGAGTCTTTGAGGCGACGATAGATCTCGGAGGCGTTCCTGCGTCCGTCGCTCCACATCAGGGCGTAATTGACCCAGGCGTCGGCGTTCCAGCCGTGGAAGAGACGCCGGATTTTCGGAAATTCTTCTTCCCGTCCCAGATATTTTTCGAAGGAGAAAAAGCCCCGGAACAATTTCAGAGGGATCATTCGCCGCAAGGGGTCCATGCCGGACTCCTCCGGAATCGCGGAATGCGTTTCCAGAGGGAAACGACGGAGAAGCCGACGGTGAAGGCGTCGGGTGAAACGGGGCAGCGCGGACGCATGACCGCTGTCTCCGGCGGGGAGAAGGCATCGGATGGAATCCAGCGCTTCTCCGGCCAGTTCGAGAGCGAAAGCCCGTTTTTCGGGAGAGAGCCCGGCGAGCCGTTTTTCCTCGTCCCGGTACGTGATGAAGGCCAGTTCCCGGGCCTCGGGATAACCGGCATTGGACAGATATTTCACATATTCAAGCGCAACATCGCCCAAGGTCCGGAGCACTTCCGGGGCGATCCGTTCGGGAATATCGCCGGACTTGTGATAGTTGGGATCGCCGCTCAGCAGGAGATAGGGCAGGGGAACGCCCGTCAGCGGTTCGCCGGGGGAGTTGTCCATTGTTCCGAAATCGGTTTCCCGGACCGTGTAATCCGGATGACGGAGGAAAAGGTTTTTCAGCAGGGCGTCCGCGAAATGGGGGAATACCGGACGGTTCGAGCCGAGAGTCACGATTTTGTCCGCGCTGACGCCGACCATGTCCATATTGAGACCAGCGGTCATCCGCGCCGTTTCCGGAGCATTCCGCAGATACGCCTGAAAGCTCCGCGCCTCGTACGTGAAGAACACGCGGATGCCGCGTTTGCGTTTTTCGGGAAGCATCGCCCGCAGAATTCCCAGCGAGAGGGCGATGCCCGAGGCGTTGTCGTTGGCTCCCTGCTCGAAAAGGTGTCCGGTCAGAATGATTTCCTCGTCGGTTTCGCCGGGCAGGAGACCGGTGACCATCGGGAGTTCGCCGGAATAGAGCCGCGTCCTTACATTCGCTTTCAGGTGCAATCCGGGATTTTTCCTCAGAAGGGCTTCCAGTCTTTCCCCTTCGCGCGGCGTGAGGGAGAAGCCGACCGGATTTCTTTCGACGGTCCACAGGGGGAGCGTGTAATTGCACCACTGGCGGCAGTCGCGGAGGTATTCATATCCGGGCTGTCCGGACTCATTTCCGCAGAGGACGCTGCTGACGATGCCCGCCGCGCCGCGGTTCAGCCAATCGAGCGCGATTGCGAGTCCGGGGAAGGTGCGGTTCGCAAAGACGAACTTTCCACGGAGATCCGCGTTCGCGGCGTCTTCGGCGAAAAC
>CAZORN010000102.1:0-10908 GCA_964581935.1 uncultured Victivallales bacterium | reverse complement strand
ACACGAATGAGTCGATAAAATACACCCAATCCATGAAAAATCAACCTCTTATGCCCGAAAAAAGCCGAAAAACCGGGAAAAGCAGCTCTTTTCCGTCATTCGTCCATCTTTTTACAGGGGACGGCGCGGGTGCGGTAGTCCCACGGCTGACAGCCGAACTTGCCGAGGACTTCCGCGTTCCGCCAGTCGGCAATGCCGTCTTCGGAAGTCTGAACCGACGAATCGGAACAGAGAGTCGAAACCTTGCCGTCCTTATCCTGAAGCCTCAGGGCGAAAAGCGCTCCGCAGGGAGCCGTTCCGGCATCTTTGCACTCAAGCAGGAGAACGTTCTTTCCGGGTTTCAGGTATTGTGCGATGTCGAGGGTGTATGCCTTGTCATACCCCGCGCCTCTCATCACTTCCGAACCGTTCACAAGACAACGGAAAGAATCGTCCGCCGCGACGGCCAGTTCCGCGCCGGACGCAACGCTCCGGACCTCGAATTCACGCCGGAAGCTCGCTGCGCTGCCGGGCGTCTTGCTTTTTCCGGGAAACCAGATCCAGTTTGCCTGACGGAAGCTCTCAGAGGATTGGAACGGCGCTCCGAACATCCGCCGAGTTTCCGGCTGTTTGAGCGGGGGCGGCAGGGTTGCCGAATCGGTGCAGACATGCACTGAATAGGGAGTGAAACGTTCCTCGAAACTCCCGTTTTCCGGAGAAACGGTTCTGTTTTCATTCAGAACGAAAAGTTTTGCCGGGAGCTTTCCGGAAATCCTCGCTTCAACCGATTTTCCGCTCTCGTTCAGGAAGATATAGCAGTTTCTGTTTCCGGTGCGCTTGTGTAGAATACGGATTTCCGGTTCATTTGCGGAAAGTTCTCCCCGGACGGTTTCGCCGACGAGATAAGCGGAGATCGAACCCAGTTCGCGGATCGTTTTTCCGAGTTCGGCGACGAACGCCCAGTTTTCCGAACCGCTGTTGTTGACTCCCCAGTAGAACAGTCCGGTTGCGCCGTGGGCAATGGCATTATACGCCATGAAACGGTTTTCTTCGTGAGCCGGATAGACGAGGGGGCGTTTGGTGATGACGCCCCACGCGAAGGCCTGAAGAGTCATCCAGACCGGTTTTGCGTCACGGACCGTTTCCCGGCAGATGTCGGTGTATTTGCACACGCTGGTCATCATTTTGTCGTCCAGATCCGAGTGGGCGTTGGGACCCGGAACCGGGTAGATGTCAACGCCCCAGACGTCGCAGGCGGCTGCGTAGGAACGCAGGTCCTCCGGTTTTCCGCGCGGGGCTTCGTTGAGGAGGACCGGACGGTAAGGATCGAGTCCGGCGATATAGCGGTAGGCTTTCTGGATGGGGAGTGCCGGGCGTCCTCCCCATGCGGGTTCATCCGTAATGAAATAGGCGACAAGGGACGGATGCGTCCTGAGCCGGGCCAATTCCTTCCGGTAGGCGTTGTCCCAGTGGTCGAACCCGGTCTGTTCCTTGAAGTCCGGGAGAGTTTCGATGACTCTCAGCATGGAGAGCAGTCCGGCTTCGGCCGCATCGTCGATCTGGTCTGCGTCGCACATGACGATGTTGAATCCGGCGTCAGCCGCGATCCGCATTTTTTCGGTGGTCGGCTTATTTCCGTCGATTCTCCAGACGCCCAGCGGGAAAAACGGTTCCCCGTCGATGCGCATCACATGGTCTTTCCGGAAGGTGATTTCGCGGTCTCCTTTGGGAAATACGTTGAAGTAGATGGCTGCTTTTCCGGTCTCTTTTCCGTTGTTGTCGAACGCCCGGACCGAGAGCGGATAACGTCCGGTCTTTGCGGGAATCGGGAGTTCAAACGAAACCGTCTTATCTTTTTGGTTTTCCAATGATTTTGCTGTTCCGTTGAATTCGAGAGAGAGCTTTTTCACGTTTGGAATTTCAAGAAGGATTTTTCCTGAAAAAATTTTCCCGGAATTGCCGGAAAAGACTCCGTTGCGGTAGGAATGCGGAGGGTCCAGAACGATTTCAATAGGAAGGATCGGGGATTTCGTTTCGACGAGGGTGATATTGTCGAATTGAACCGTGCCCCTGTCGCGGAGGGAACATATGATATCCGCCATCATGTCGGACGGAGCGGTGAAGGTGAGTTCCTTGTTCTGCCATGAATCATAGGAGTCGTGCCATGCTTCCGTTCCGGGGAGAGGCTTCCCGTTAAAAAAAGGGGCGGCCCGGAACCATGTCGCTCCTTGCGAGTCCGTATATCATTTGTCGGTACCTCCGCGCGCCTGATAGGAAAGCTTGTAGACGAAAATAAAAAAATCTGAAAACTTCTCACGGGAGCTGAACGAATCCATTTTTCCCTTCCCCCGATTGCCGGGCAACGGGATAGCTGATCAATGATTCCTGGAATTTACCCGGAAAGGTTTTTCCGGGATTTGTTCTTCAGGAGGTGGGTTTGATTGCCAGCAGAACGAGTGCGGACAGAATCAGGAGAATTCCCGTGCCGAGCAGGAGAAGGCTTCCCCATGTCGGGAATAAAGTGAAGTGCAGCCCGCAGAAAGAAACGTTCAGATAGGTTGACAGGGCAGTTCCGCCGATGGCGTCTTCACGCGTACGGCGGAACAGACAGAAAAAAAGCAGAAGGAGGAGGAGGAATGGAATCAGCGCACAGATGCCAAAAATCAGAACTGTCGCCATATTTTTCAAATCATCCTCCTGTTGCCGCGGGGGCAGCGCGGTTATTTCTTTGCGGGTTCCTCTTTCTTGGCCTCGTTCCAGAGAGCGTCCAGTTCTTCGAGGGAGCATTTTTCCGGGGCGCGGTTCTGTTCCGCGAGCTTCTTTTCGATGAAGGCGAAACGTCTTTTGAATTTTTTCGTCGCGCGGGCCAGAAGAAGTTCGGCGGATTCGCGTTTGCGGAACCGCGAGAGGTTGGCGACCGCGAAAAGAAGGTCGCCGAGTTCGCCGTCGATGTGTTCCTGATCGCCGGATTTCATGGCGTCGCGGAGTTCTCCGACTTCTTCTTCGATTTTGTCGAGGATCTGTTCCTGGGCGCTCCAGTCGAAGCCGACTTTTGCCGCTTTTTTCTGGACTTTTTCCGCCTGGATGAGCGCGGGTGAATGGTTCGGAACGCCGTCCAGAATGGATTTCTTCTTTTCGGGGGCGTGTCCGGGTTCCTTTGCCTTGACTTTTTCCCAGAGGTCGATCACGTCGCTGGAGGTGGGCGCGGAAACATTCGAGAAGACGTGCGGGTGGCGGAACTTCATTTTTGCGACAATGCCTTCGGCGACTTCGTCGAAAGTGAATGCGCCTCGCTCCTCCGCCATCACGGAATGAAATACAATGTGCATGAGGACGTCGCCGAGCTCTTCTTTAAAATTTTCATCGTCTCCAGCGTCGATGGCATCGAGGAGTTCACCGCATTCTTCGAGGAGGTACGGCATCAGGGAGCGGTGGGTTTGTTCGCGGTCCCAGGGGCATCCGCCGGGGGCGCGGAGTTTCCGCATGACCTCGACCAGTTCACTCATTGCATCGGAAGACATTGTTTGTTTCTCCATTGGGTTGCTTTGTCTGGGCGAACAGCCATTCGATCGCCCGGTCGTCCGCGAAAGCTGCGTCCCAGGCGTTATGTCCGATCCCGGGGAGTTCGCGATAGACGACGCGGGTGTTTCCGGCGGACAGAAGGGCCTTGACCATATCGCGGGAACGGAAAACCGGGACGGCGGTGTCCTGGTCACCGTGGAGGGTGCACACGGCGAGGTTTTTCAGATTCGGAGCCTGTCGGACATCCGCTCCGCCGCAAATGGGAAGGACTGCCGCGAAGGTTTCCGGCAAGCGGGAAACAATGTCCCACGCGCCGTAGCCGCCCATGGAGATGCCGCCCGCATAGATTCGTTCCTGATCGGGTTTGAATTCTTCGATTTTTCTTTGCAGGAGTTCCATGGCCAGCCTCATGTGGAACGAGGGAACGGCGGGCATGTCATGGTTCAGGGAGTCCCAGGGGACATCGACCCATTTGCAGTCGGTGCGGCACTGGGGAAACAGGAGAACTGTTTTGAGTTTGTGCGCGAGGCAGTAGCGGATGAAAGGCGGTCCGGGAATTCTCATCTGGAGAAAGTTGTCTTCCCCGACCGAGCCGGCGCCATGAAAAAAGAGGAGCATGGAAAAACTGCCGGGGAGATTTTCGCCGCAGACGACCTGACGGTACGGCAGCGTATGATTGTCGGTTCCCGTAAAAACGAGAGCCTTCGCACCGAGAGCGGCGATGGTTTCCGGAGTGACTGACAACTCTTTCTGCGAATTGTGAACCGAGATCCCCGCCATGGCAAAAAGCCTCCTGTTCCGTTGAAACGCACAATATACCGCTGTGCGGAGGATTTTGCAAGCATTCCGGATCGGAATCGGGAAATGCGGGGTCAGTTGCAGGAAGTCGCGCAAGTTCCGATGGTGTTGGTGCATGGGAAGCGGTAACCGTCGAGCAATTTTTCGTCGCGTGCGGCGCTTCTGCTCAGCTTCCGGAAATCGCAATGACCGTCCAGATAAGAGGTATTCGTCCGGTTGGAAGCATGCCTTTCGCTGGCGAGGCTGTCGTCGACGATGGCATAGGCGGAACGTGTGTTTGAATCCATATACACAACGGTGTCGGACGGCTTGTAAGCCGTGGAAATTTTTCTGACCGGGGAATTGTAGTGAGTGAACTTCACATTGACGCCGTAGTGGGTGTACTGGAAGGAGGGGGCGGCTCCGGTCGGGACCTTCTCTGTGGGGCACTGGAAGGTTTTGTAAAAACTGTCCAAGGGAACGCCCGGATTTTTTTCGACGGCTTTCGGATAAACGATCTGGGTGAGGACGGACCACCAGTAATCCTTCGCGGCTCCGGAGTTGTAGAAATGGGCGGCCGGGAAATATTCTTTGTTGCTGTCGGTATAGAGGAGGCTGGAGGTTGCCATGTCCTTGAGATGGCTCAGGCAGAAAGCCTTCCGCGCGGCTTCCCTTGCCTGATTGAGCGCAGGCATCAGCATGGCCGCGATAATGGCGATGATTGAGATGACAACCAGAAGCTCCACCAAGGTAAAACTGCCCGACCGTCTTGCAGAAACCGGGCCGGAATGCGTACAATCCCGTTCCATAGATGACGTTTTCATGATAACCCTCCTCCTGGGAAAAAAGAAAAAAATGCGATTTAAATTATAAACATAAGTGTTCGATATGCAATAGGCGAATGGACCTATTTTGAGATTTTTCTGTGAAAACATGGAAACGGTTGGCACTCCTGAACAAACTTCCTCAAGGGATGGACCGGCGGGAAATATCGGTGAAAATGTGAAGGGGCACAAAAAAACGGAAGCAGGGGGAACTGTTCGCTCCAACTTACAATGTACTTTAAGGCTTTGCGGCCTTTATTCATTTCTTATTCGGAGCCCGTCTGCCTGCTTCCTGAGTCATACTTTAGCATGGAAGCCCGATTTGTCAAGTCGGTCATAGAAAAATTTTTTGAGTGTATTTTTCAGAAAACGGGCGCAATTCTTCCCTGTCCGCCGGTTTTCATTGTCTTTTGCGGGAAAAACAGGGCATATCTGCGTTCAAAGGGGAGGCAGGGAAAGCTCTTCCCCCTGGGCGCCGAAGGAGTCTTTCGGGAGTTTTCCGGTGGCATTGTCGGTAATGAGCCGGATGATCCAGTCGGCGCGATCTTCTGAAAGGAGCTTCCCTGTTCTCTGCAGGAGGATTACGCGGTAGTTCGGGAGGCTCCAGCGAATGGAGAGCTGTCCCTGTTTGGGACCGCTGTAGTTGACTGCGAAATCAGGCTTCCGGGTCATGACGATGTCGAGTTCTTCCCGTGAGAGCTTGATTTTCTTATTGTGCCGGATGAAGCCCCGGACGTACGCGACGACGGCGTCCTCCTCCTGCGGGGAGAGGCGGTCCTTTTCCGAAAATACATAATCCTTCGAGCAGGAGCAGAACAGGGTTGCGAGAAGGCAGCATAAGAAGAGTCTGAACATGGGTTATTTCCTTTCGGCCGGGCGGGGTTGGATCGGATCATTTTTTTGAAGGTGATTTTCCAGAACGGACCTGATGAGGTCCGGGTAGGATTCGACGGGGTGCATTTTTGCGAGGGAGCGGAGAAGCGGGAAACGGCCTCCGGCTCCGGCGAGGGCAAATGAGGTGAACGCGCATGCGACCGTCCGCTTCTCATCCGTCCAGTCTTTGTCTTCTCCCTTGAGACGGAGCGGTCCCTTGAGGAGGCCGCCGCGTCCCGGAGCGTAATCGACTCCGGAAGGCGACTGGAACATGCCGGAGCGTTTTTTCGCGAGCTGTTCCTCGATGACGAGACGGCACTCTTCCGGGGTCAGTTTCATCACACCGATCCTGTCCTCGTGTGGAACCATCGAGAAGAGACGCCGGCGGTCCAGCGGGCCGGGCGGCTGCTCGAATTTACCGGAAACTCCGTGAAATACGATCGCGGCTCCGGTGTATCCGCGGATGGCGTCCGCGAACAGTTCCGTCTGGCGGTTGGATTTCTCGGTTCCGGAAAGCGGACCGAGCGCAAAAGGAAGGCGTGCGATCTGCTCCGAGCCCTTCCGGGCGGCACGTCTCAGCAGGTCCGAAAAGAGATTTTCCATTTCCGGGAGAGGGGGCGCGGCCGGATCGGGGAGGACCAGGCGGCTCTGAAGGGAGAGGATTTTGCGTTCGCGCGGATCGTAAAGGATGTCGGCGACGGCGATTCCTCCGGAATGGGGGGGCGCCTGAAGGAACCAGGAGGAGCCGCCGAGCGTTTTTCCGGGAATGTCCTGATGGGTGTGTCCCCCGAGAACGAGGTCAATCTGGGGATATTTCCGGACCAGCTGGGTGAGGGAAAGGCGCGGCGAAACCGGCGTATATTCACCGGCATGGACGGCGAGGATGATCAGGGCGGGTTTCGCGTCCATCACTTCGGGTATGATTTTTGCCATTTCTTTTTCGGCGTCGAGGAGAATCGCGGGGCTGAGCTGTTCCGCGGAAACGAGGGAGTCCAGCGAGGGGAAGGTCATCCCGATCACGGCGATGTCCAATCCGTTCTTCTTCAGCAGCGTCCAACGCCGGAGGGGGGCCTCCTTCCAGTCGAGATTGAGGGCGCAGGCGGTTCCCCTGAATTGTTTGAGACTCCGGAGGAGAGGTCCGGTTCCGAACTCGAAGTCATGGTTTCCGGGAATAAAGATGTCGTATGCGAGCAGATTCAGGGCGGGGATCATGACGGCTCCGCTGTCCAGCGTCATCGGGAAGGAGCCCTGCATGAGATCCCCGCAGTCGGCCAGCACTGTTTTTTCCGGTCCGCCCGCGGACGCGGTTTCCTGCCGTATGAGCGCGGCGATCCGGCCGAACTTTCCCTGCTCGATGGAGCCGTGGATGTCGGTTGTCTGAATCACCTTGAGGGAGAGCGTCTGGGCGGCGGCGGAAATCCAGAGCAGTCCAGCAAGGAGACACAGGAATAATTTAGGGAATGATGTTGACATGGCGGATCTGGCAGCTCCCTTTTTTGACGCCGCCCAGCTTGTTCATGACCACCGGACATTTTGCGCGCAGGAGAAAAACGGTGGGGCGTCTGGTATCGCAGAGCGTTTCGTAGTTGCCCTGTCCTTTGGAAATGACGAGGTCGGCGGAATGATAGGCTTCCAGAAATTCGGCGGAAGCGCGGCCGAGGTCGACGCCGGGCGTGTTGTCGCCGGTGTCGATCAGGCGTCTGGAAGCGGCGGCGAGTCCGGATTCTTCGGCTTCGCGGCGGGTGACGTCGTTCAGGATCGGACCGCCCCGGACCGCCACGGTCATCTTGGAGCGGTAACGTTCGAGAAGCAGGGAGTCGAACACCGCTTCTCCGCAGTTATCGGTGATATACAGGATGTTTGAAGCTTTTTCCATGGCTTCGCGGAGCACCTCCAGCGCTTCCGCGTCGATTTTTTCGGAGAAGGTCTCCGTGATCCGGCTCAGCGCTGTGTTGAGGTCGAATCCGGCATCCACCCCGAAATCGATGATGTTTCCGGCCATGGCGAGGCGGACAAGTCCTTCCAGAGGGTCGTCGAACTCCTTCAGTTTTTCACGCAGGGGTTTGAGGAGACTTTTTGCATGTTCCGTGGAAAGATCCTTTTCCTCCTTGAACGGGTCCCTGTCGCCGGTTTTTTCGGAAATAAGCTGATAGACTTTCCGTGCGATGAGCGGCGGGGGATCGTTGAAGTCGGCGTCCGCGATTTCCCGCAGGACGGATTGATACAGCTTCACATTGTCCTCGTGCGGCATTCTGTACCGCTTGGTGAGAAACAAGGCGCCTTTTCCGAAACAAAGGATGCATTCAAGTTCAGTTTTCATCGTGAGAGACTCATTTTCTCCTGTAAAAAAGAACAATACACCCTTCCGCCGAAAAAATCCATATTCATTCAAGAAAAAAGACGCGGAATTGATTGTTTCTCATTCCCGGGGAGGGAATGAGCTGAAGTTTCGGAAAAACGAAGGGTGAAATCCGTTTGAAATACGGGACGGATGTGCTATTATACCAAAGGGCGGTCAAGATGAGCAAATAACACATTTATCCGGGGATTTTGCCGGGAGACGGACAGGGCATGGACTTTTACGACGACCTGGTATTTGTCAACTACGGACAGAATGCATGCGCGGCCACCTACACGGAGAGACGGCTGTTCGACGGTTATTACGGAATCCAGTTCATCTACAGGGGGGAAATCGAAATCCGCACGGGAGACAATCCCCTTGAGCTCTCGGCGGGCCCCGGTGTTTTCCTGACCTTTCCCGGAGTCCCTTTTTATTACGGTTCTCCGCCGGGAACCGAACGCTTTCACGCTCATCTCTGCTTCCGGGGTCCCCGCGTGGAGCGTTATGTCTCAAGCGGATTGATCACCCTGCGGGAAAAAAATCTGTTCATACGGCTTCGGGAGCCGGAACCTTTTTTCCGGAAGCTCCGGAGCGTGTATTCCCTGTTCCGGGTGCCCGGGCTGAACCAGCATGCCCGGGCGGTTCTCCTGCTCGAAGAACTGCTGCTGGAAATCAGCGAGCAGTCCGCGATGCCGCACCGGCTCAACCACCCTTACGAGGGAACCCTTCTTGCGCTTCGCGACAGGATCGCGAATGAGCCTGTCCTGGATTGGAATTTCCGGCAGGAAGCCGCCCGGATCATGCTTTCGTATGTTCATTTCCGGCGTCTCTTCAAACAGGTGACCACGTGGTCGCCCGGGGCGTTCCTGCTGGAATGCCGTCTGCGGCGGGCGGAAAAACTTCTGATGTCCACGCACATGCGGATCAGTGAAATCGCGCAGGATTGCCGCTTTACCGATGAGTTTCATTTTTCCCGCATATTCAAGAAACGGGCCTCGGTTTCTCCTTCCCTTTTCCGTGCCCGTTACGGACTTCCATAAAATGATCAAAAAGATCATGCTTTTATCAAAAAGACCATTTGAATCACTGCCGGGAATGCTACTGTATCGGGCATAACAGCGGGTCCGTCTGCGGCCTGCCAGCAGGGAGATTCAAAATGAAAAAAGTGAAAATCGCCTTTATCGGGCTTGATACAAGCCATTCCACCGAATTCGCCAAATACATGCAGGACGCGTCCCTGCCCGAAGATCACCGGGTCGGCGGGCTTCAGGTCACGCGCTGTCTGCGGTTCGACACCCCGTTTCAGGGGAAGGAAGGCCTTGACAAGCGCCAGGCTTATCTTGAGAGCATCGGAGTGAAAGTCACGCTCGATTTCGAGGAAGCCATGGCGGATTGCGAGGCGATTTGTCTGGAGATCAACGATCCCGCGTTCCATCTGGAATATTTCAAGAAATGCGCGCCTCTCGGGAAACCCATTTTCGTTGACAAGCCGTTCGCCGACACGCTGGACAGCGCGAACGCGATTCTAGCGTCCGCACGCGAGCACAACGTCCGCTTTTTCACGGCCTCGTCCCTGCGCTACGACTCCAATCTGATCGCCACTTCCGCAAAGTGCCCGAAACCTCACTTCTCCAGTGTCTGGGGACCGCTTGGAAAGGCGCCCGCGGGCTCTTCCATCGTCTGGTACGGCGTCCACGCTTTCGAAATGCTCGAACGGACCATGGGCCCGGGCGCGGTTTCGGTGACGGCCGTTCCCGACCGCCAGGGAGTCGTCTGCACGGTGGCGTATGCCGACGGCCGCCGCGGCGTAGTCGAACTCAATTCCCACTCCTACCGCTACGGCGGCGTTCTTCGGGACGGCACCCCGGACGAGTTCCTTTTCCAGTATGTGGGCGGACACAGTCTCTACGGCAATCTGATCGGTGAAATCGGACGTTTCTTCCGCGGCGAATGCGAAGGAGTTTCCCTCGAGGAGTCATACGAGATAATGGCCATGATCGAAGCGACCGAGCTTTCCGTGAAGTACGGCCGGACCATGCCGGTCTATAAAAACTGAAAAGGACTTTCTCATGAAGAAAATAAGAGCCGGAATCATCGGACAGGGACGGAGCGGACGCAATATCCATGCGGTCGTGTTCAGCTCGCCCAAAATCAAGGAAAAATTCCAACTGGCCGCCGTCGCCGATCTCGACATCGCGCGCTGCAAGGAAAGCTGCGAAGAGAACCCCGGATGCAAGGCATACGCGGACTTCCGCGAAATGCTGAAAGATCCGTCCATCGACCTCATCATCAACGCTTCGCAAAGCCCGGACCATGTCCCGTTCAGCATCGAGGCTCTGGAAGCCGGACACGCGGTCCTCTGTGAAAAGCCTCTGGCGCGGACCGTTTCCGAGGTGGACCGTGTGATCGCCGTTTCCAAACGCACCGGGAAGTATTTCGGGGTATTCCAGCAGTCCCGTTTCTCCCCCACCTTCCGCAAAGTCCGCGAGGTGATGAATTCAGGCGTTCTGGGAAGGATCGTCATGGTCCGCGTGGCGTTCAACGGCTTCGCCCGCCGCTGGGACTGGCAGACTCTTCAGGACATGAACGCGG
>CAZORN010000101.1:9120-11450 GCA_964581935.1 uncultured Victivallales bacterium | reverse complement strand
GTGCCGACGCAGTCGCTGCCGGTGTCGCCGCCGCCGATGACCAGAACTTTTTTGCCTTTGGCGGAAATGGGGGCGCCATTCCGTTCCGAAGAACACGCGCGATTCTGTCCGCGGAGGAAATCAAGGGAGAAGTGGATGTTTTCCAGTTCGCGTCCGGGAATCTTCAGATCCCGCGGGATCGGAGTTCCGAAGGTGATCAGCAGGGCGTCGCAACGTTTGCGGAGGTATTCGGCGGAGATGTCCGTTCCGACCGCGGTCCCGAAGACGAATTCGACGCCTTCCTCCTTCATGAGACGGATGCGGCGCTCGACGATTTCCTTGTCCAGCTTGAAATCGGGAATGCCGTAACGGAGAAGGCCTCCCGCGAAGGGTTCCTTCTCATAGACGGTGACGGTGTGTCCGGCGCGGTTGAGCATTTCGGCGGCGGCCAGACCGGCGGGTCCGGCGCCGATGACCGCGACATTCTTTCCGGTCCGTTTGAGGGGAACGAACGGGCGTACCCAGCCGTTTTCAAACGCGGTTTCGACCACGATTTTTTCAATCTGGCGGACCATGACGGGTTCAAGCATGAGGCCTTCGGTGCAGCTTCCTTCGCAGAGGGCGGGACAGACGCGGCTGGTGAATTCCGGGAAGGGACTGGTGGAGCTCAGGAGTTCCCACGCGAGGCGGTAATCGTTGTTGTGCACGGCGCGGTTCATGTCCGGGATCAGGTTGTTGAGGGGACAGCCGAGGCCGTGGCAGAACGGGATGCCGCAATCCATGCACCGGGCGGACTGTTCGCAAGCCTGTTCGCGGGTGATCCGCTCCTCCACTTCGCTGAAGTCGCCGACGCGTTCGCCGACGGGACGGTAGAGATGCTGAATCCGTTCGATATTCATAAAGGGATACTTGCTCATGGTTCAGTCCTCCTTCTTCTGTTCGAGCATGTGGCGGTATTCCACGGGAATGACCTTGACGAAACGCGAGCGGAAGGTTTCCCAGTCCGCGAGCACCGCTTTGGCGCGGGGACTGCCGGTGGCCTCCAGATGTTCCCGGATGAGTCCGAGCAGCTCCTTTTCGTCCGGGGCGCCCGGAAGGACGCTTTCCAGGTCGACCGTGCCGACATTGCAGCGGAGGTCGAAGTCGTTGCTTTCGTCGAGGACATACGCGATACCGCCGGTCATTCCGGCGGCGAAGTTGACGCCGGTGGGACCGAGGACGACGACGCGGCCGCCGGTCATGTATTCGCACCCGTGGTCGCCCACGCCTTCGACGACGGCGATGAAACCGCTGTTGCGGATGGCGAAGCGTTCTCCGGCCTGACCGTTGAGGAAGATGCGGCCGGAAGTGCCGCCGTAGCCGATCACGTTGCCCGCGATCACGTTTTCACAGGCGACGAACGGGCTGTTCTTCGGAGCTTTGACGACGATGCGGCCGCCGGAAATGCCCTTGCCGACAAAGTCGTTGGCTTCGCCTTCGAGCTCGAAAGTGATTCCGTGCGCGAGAAATGCGCCGAAACTCTGTCCGGCACAGCCCTTGAAGTTGACGTGGATGGTGTCTTCCGGGAGGCCGTGCGGACCGAAGCGGCGCGCGACTTCGCCGGAAAGTTCGGTTCCGGCGGTACGGTTGACGTTGCGGATTTCGACATCGAGGACGGCTTTCGTTCCCTTTTTCAGGGTTTCCTGAAGGGCGGGAATGAGATGGTCGCGGTCGTATGTTTCCAGCGGATCCTTGTGTCCGGCGTAGCGGATGACCTCTCCGCCGGGACGTTCAAAAATCTTGGAAAAATCGAGATTCCGGGTCTTGTAGAATTCAAGCGCCTTGTTCATCCGGAGAAGGTCGCTGCGTCCGAGGGCCTCGTCGAGAGAACGAAGTCCGAGGGAGGCGAGATATTCGCGGACTTCCCGAGCGAGGAGCCGGAGGAAGTTCTCGATGTATTCTGGCTTGCCCCTGAAACACTTGCGGAGTTCGGGGTCCTGCGTGGCGACACCGACGGGACAGCTGTTTTCATGGCATTTGCGCATCATGACGCAACCGAGGCAGACCAGCAGGGTGGTGGCGAAACCGAATTCCTCGGCGCCGAGAAGGGCTCCGATGATGATGTCGCGCCCGGTCTTGAGCTGGCCGTCCACCTGAAGGCGGACATTGCCGCGGAGCTTGTTCAGGACGAGGGTCTGGTGCGCCTCGGCGATGCCGAGCTCCCACGGGAGTCCGGCGTGCTTGATGCTGGTAAGCGGGGAAGCGCCGGTTCCGCCGTCGTGTCCGCTGATGAGGATGACGTCGGCATGAGCCTTGGCGACGCCGGCGGCGACGGTGCCGACTCCGACCTCGGAAACGAGCTTGACGGAGAT
>CAZORN010000101.1:0-9020 GCA_964581935.1 uncultured Victivallales bacterium | reverse complement strand
CCGGGCGTCTCGCGGGCGGGGTCTTCGCCGCCTTCGCCGCAGTTGCTCATGGCGCCGATGCGGTTCATGGCGATGGCGATGGCCTCGTGGGCCTCGGGGCTGAGGGAACCCAGCGACATCGCGCCGGAAACAAAGCGGCGGAGGATCGCATCCACGCTCTCGACCTCATCCAGAGGAATCGCCTTCGCCGGGGCGAACTCGAAAAGTCCGCGCAGGGTGCAGAGGTGTCTGGACTGGTCGTTGATATATTTCGCGTATTCCTTGTACTTTCCGGGGTCGTTGTTCTGGACCGCCTGACGGAAAAGACTCAGGGTGGAGGGATTCCAGAGGTGGTTTTCGCCGTCCGCGCGGAAGCGGTACTGTCCGCCCGAGGGAAGGACTCCGGCTTTCGCTTCGGAACAGCGGAGAACGACCTCATGTTCGACATCGGAAAGACGGATTCCGCCGATACGGGAGACGGTTCCGGGGAAATAGCGTTCAATGAGCGAGGAATCCATGCCGACGGCCTCGAAAATCTGCGCGGCGCGATAGCTGCGCAGAGTCGCGATGCCCATTTTGGACATGACCTTGAGAAGGCCCTTGTCGACGGCGTTGATGTAGTTTTCCGCGGCGCGCGCGGGATCGACCGCGATCTTGCCGTCGGAGGCAAGGCGGCTGATCGTTTCGAGCGCGAGATAGGGGTTGATGGCGGTGGCGCCATAGCCCAGCAGAAGCGCGTAGTGCATGACCTCGCGGATTTCACCGGACTGGATGATGACGCCGACCGGAGGACGGAGTCCCTTGTCGCGGAGAACGCCGTTGACGGCGGCCACGGCGAGAAGCGCGGGAATCGGCATCTGGCCTTCCGGAAGTTCGCGGTCGCTGAGGATCAGGATGTTGTTCCCGGCGCGGACATTTTCAATGGCGGCCTTTTCCAGCTCGGCAAGGGCGTTTTCGAGGCTGTTTTTCCAGCCGATGGGAAGAGTGACCGCGGTAAATGCGGCGCTCTTGAGCGTGCTCAGACGGCGGAGGTCTTCATCGGTCAGGATCGGACGCTGAAGCTTGATGAGCTTGTGGTTTTCCTGAGACTCGTCGAGGATATTGCCCTGGTTGCCGATGTAGGTGGTCAGACTCATGACCAGTTCCTCGCGGATCGGGTCGATCGGGGGATTGGTGACCTGCGCGAAGAGCTGTTTGAAGTAGTTGTAGAGGAGCTGGGGACGTTCGGAAAGGACTGCCAGAGCGGCGTCGTTGCCCATGGAGCCGACGGGCTCGTGTCCGGTCTCGGCCATGACCTTGAGGATCAGTTCAAGATCCTCGCGGGTCCAGCCGAAAAGACGCTGGCGGAAGCTGACGTGTTCCGGGATTTCGGACGCGTTGATGGAATCGAAGAGTCCGTGTACGTTGATCTTGTTTTCCTCGGCCCAGCGGCGATACGGCTTGCTGCGGGCGATGTTGTTTTTGAGTTCGGCGTCAAGCAGGAGACGCTTGTTCTCCAGATCGCAGTAGATCATCTCGCCGGGCTTGAGGCGTCCCTTGCGGACCACTTCGGAGGAGGGAATGTCCAGCACGCCGGTTTCCGAAGCGAGAACGAAAAGGCCGTCCTTCGTGAGGGTGTAGCGGGCGGGGCGCAGGCCGTTGCGGTCGAGAAGCGCGCCGGCGTTGACGCCGTCGGAGAAAGCGACCGCGGCGGGACCGTCCCAAGGCTCCATCAGTGCGGAATGGTAATCGAAGAACCCGCGGACGTCGCGGCCGAGATGGTAGTTGACGCCCCACGCCTGTGGGATCAGCATGAGCATGGCGTGCGGGAGGGTGCGTCCGGCGGCCACGAGGAGCTCGAACATGTTATCCAGACAGGCCGAGTCGCTCTGTCCGCCCTCGATGAGCGGGAGCAGCTTCGGGAGATCGTCCCCGAACAGCGGACTCCTGAGGAAAGGTTCGCGTCCTGCGAGCTGGTTGAGGTTTCCGCGGAGAGTGTTGATTTCTCCGTTGTGCGCCAGACAGCGGAAAGGATGCGCGAGCTTCCATGTGGGGAATGTGTTCGTGCTGTAACGCTGGTGGACCAGCGCGAGGGGGCTCTCGAAATCCGGATCGGTGAGGTCGGTGTAGAAACGGTCGATCTGAGTGGCAAGGAGGAGTCCCTTGTAGACGATGCTCCGGCTGGAGCAACTGGGGATATAACCCTCGGGAACATGTTTCTCGACGAGGCGGCGGATGACGAAGAGCTTGCGCTCGAAGACCGCCTGATCGGCGAAAGACTTTCCGTCGATGAAAATCTGGCGGATGAGGGGACAGGCTTCGCGGGCGACTTTGCCGATGCATCCGGGGCAGACCGGCACCTCGCGGACGGCGATGACTTTTGCGCCTTCGGAACAAATGATCTTTTCGATCTCTTTTTCCTTGCCTTCGCCGCCGAAGAGCATCATGACGGCATAGGAGCCTTTTTCAGGGAGCGATGCAGAGAGGACTTTACGGAAGAATTTATCGGGGATGGCAGTCAGGATACCGGCTCCGTCGCCTGTTTCGGGGTCGCCGCCGGCGGCGCCGCGATGCATGAGGCGTTTCAGGACGGTGATACCCTTTTCCACGATTTCATGCTTGGACTCATTGTTCAGGTTCGCGACAAGGCCGACGCCGCAAGCATCGTGTTCGTTCTGGAAGCTGTAAAGACCGCGATCTTCCGGAAGACGGTTGGGATGCTGTCGATCCGGTCCGTTCTGGTTGTCCTCATACTGATCGATCATGAAACACACTCCTATCCATTTTCGTTTGGCAAGCTTGATGGTTGAAGCAGAAATCATGCCACAGCACCGGGAACATACATTTTCCTTCCCACTTTTTCCAACCGGGAAAAATCATTATCACAAAAATGTCAGATATTTTTCCTATATTGTTACAAAAATGTCAGACCGTATTTTCAAACCGTCTGTTTTTTATCAGTATTTGCAATGGTAGAATTTTTGCTGTATATTACCGCACAATGGAGAACCCTTATGTCCGATGAATTAAAACATGAATGCGGCGTGGCGCTTCTGCGTCTTCGAAAAGACCTCAACTATTATCACGAAAAATACGGAACCCCTTTCTACGGCTACCACAAGTTGTCCCTCCTCCTCGAAAAGCAGCACAACCGCGGACAGGACGGAGCGGGAATCGCCGCACTCGGGCTGGACATCAAGCCCGGAAGCCCCTATTACAACCTCGAAAAATCCAACTGCGAACTTTCCCTTGCCGACCTTCTGGAACGGATCGGACGCCAGATTCAGGACGCGATCGACAAAAACGGCATCCCGAGTCCCATCGAATCCCTGCGTCTGCCCTTCTGTTCCGAGCTCTATCTCGGACATCTCCGCTACGGAACCTTCGGGAGGCGCTCCCTCTCGGCCTGCCATCCGTTCGTCCGTGAAAGCTCCTGCCGCAACCATACGATGCTTGTGGCGGGCAACTTCAACCTCACCAACACGCAGGAGCTTTTCCGCGAACTCGTGAAGTCCGGACATCATCCGTCCGGAATTCAGGACAGCCAGATCCTGCTGCTCCAGCTCTGCCACTATCTTGAAAAACGGCTTCTCAAACACGGCGGACAGAAGGCCACTCCCGACCTGTTCTCCCTTCTGCGCGAATCGGCGGTCCATTGGGACGGCGGGTTCACGCTGTGCGGAATCCTCGGGCAGGGCGACGCTTTCGCCATCCGCGACCCCGCCGGAATCCGCCCCGGGTATTTCTACTGCGACGACGAGGTCGCGGTGGTCACCTCCGAACGCCCGCCCATCCAGACCGCGTTCAACCTTTCGAGCTCCGAAGTCCATGAACTGCCCCCGGGACACGCGCTGGTCATCTTCCGCGACGGTCACTACAAGCTGGAACGCTGCCTTCCGGAAGTGCCCCCGAAACGCTGCGTCTTCGAGCGCATCTACTTCTCCCGGGGCAACGACGCCGACATCCACCAGGAACGCATCCAGCTGGGACGCTCCCTCGTTCCGCCGATCCTCAAGGAAATCGACAACGACATCGCGAACACCGTTTTCTCCTATATTCCGAACACGGCCCAGCTCAGTTTTCACGGGCTCCTGAACGGTCTGGACGAACAGCAGGGAACCCTGCGCCAGCACGTCCGCTTCTCCCAGATCGCGGTCAAGGACGCCAAGTTCCGCACCTTCATCACGGACGCCGCACAACGCCGGGACATCTTCCCGCACGTATACGACGTCACCTACGGAGTCATCCGCCCCGAAAAGGACACGCTGGTAGTGCTGGACGACTCCATCGTGCGCGGCAACACCATGCGGAACGCGATTCTGCCGATCCTGGACCGTCTCGGACCGAGAAAAATCATCGTGGCGTCGGCCGCCCCGCCGATCTGCTATCCGGACTGCTACGGAATCGACATGGCCACGTTCGGGGAGCTGGTGGCGTTCAACGCCCTGATTTCCCTGCTCCACAAGCACAACAAGACGGACCTCCTCCAGGCCGCCGCGGAGAAAGCGCGCAAAGATCTGCGGAAACCGGACTGGAAAATGAAGAACCGGGCCAAGGAACTCTACGACTGCTTCACCTTCGAGGAACTCTGCACGGAAATCGGACTGCTGCTCACGCCGGAATTCCTGAAAGCCGAGCTGCGCGTCATTTTCCAGACGGTGCAGGGAGTCCACGACGCCTGCCCGGACCATCTGGGCGACTGGTATTTCACGGGAGACTATCCCACCCCCGGCGGAAACCGCGTTGTGAACCGCGCACTGGTGAACTATATCGACAAGATCGGCGACCGCGCCTACTGAGAAGAGAGCGGAACGCAGAAAAATCCGGACAGGGGGAATTCACTTGGATGAACCCCGTCCGGATATTTTTTTCACCAGGCTTCCGTTGTGCTGGAAACAATGTTGTTGGCGATTTTCAGACAGGCCTGCTGGAGACCGTCCTGACGCCCGATGGCGGGGTCGGCAAGATACTGATAGGTGGCGGTTCCGTCGGTCGAAGAAAGCGGAACGAGCGGCATGGCCTGCCCCGGAACCTGCACTGAAAATTCCACAGTGACCGTCAATCTGAATTCGGAAGGACGGAACGTCTGGTCGCTGTCCGTGCTGGCCCAGCTGATGCCCTGATTCTGGACTTTCTTGATCCGGCAGTAGACGATGCAGTCGGCGTCTTCCATGGAAACCACCTTGAGCGAATTGTCGAACTGGAAACGTTCCGCCAGAATCTTGCGCATGATGGTGGAGGCCAGAACCTCGGTGGTGTCGTTTTTCACATCCGCGATGGCCACGGTTTTAATCTGGGGGTGCATGAGGCTTCCCGTCCGGTATCCGCAGGAAGAGGCAAACAGAAAGACCGTCAGGCTGACGGCCGCGACGAGAAAAACCCGCATGCTTTTTTGTTTAATAGAGATCATTTTGCGAAGATTCCTCTTTTTTCTGTGAGTTCTGCTTTTCTTTTTCCGCTTTCACTTCCCGGTAGACTTCCTTTTCCTTCTCCGTGACGTTGCCGGGATTTTCAATCTGGCTGGTACGCAGATTCCGGATCGGGAGAAGCCAGCGGTTATCGCTCTCTTCGGGAGTGATCAGGATCGGATGGGCTTCCGGCGTGATGCCGCCGGTTTTGATGACTTCCTTGTAAGGAATATAACGGTGCTCCTGTCCGGGCAGGATTTCGTATTCCTTGTCAATCCTTGCCAGAAGGTTTTCAGAAGCGGCCGCCTGATTCGTATTGGAATAGTTCTTGACGACGTCCGCCAGATATTTTTCCGCCAGATCGGGTTTTCCTGACTGGTAATAGTATTCTCCGACGGCGTGGATCCTTCGTGCGATGCGGTTGCGGACCTTTTCCCTGGCCTTCATCACCCACGGGACTTCAGGGGAATCCGGATAATCCTTGAGGTAATTGTCAAAAGACTCCAGGGCCTGACGGCTGTAGGAGCCGTCGCCGTCGCCGCGTTCGGAAACTTGAAGAAGCAGGTCGCAGAGCTGGAGCATGGCGTATTTCGCCGACTCCGTGCCCGGGTGAAGTTTGGTGATTTCGCGGAGGTTGCGGATCGCGTCGTCCGGCTTCTGTTCCTCGATATACATCCGGGAGATGCGGAGGCGGACGTCGGCCGCTTGTTCCGCGCAGGGCGCGAATTTCAGGGCGGTCTCATAGATTTCGAGCGTGCGGTCTTCCTTTTTGATAAACGGAATCCAGGAGACGACCAGGTCGCGGTGCCCCTCGAAATAGAGGTCGCCGATCTTGTAGACGCGGTCAACCACCTGGGTGAAATTGATCCCGTTGATATGTTCCGAAAGCAGTTTTTTGAGACAGTCGAACTCGTCCCCGTAGAGTTTGGCCTTGCGGTAGGCGCGCGCGGCGGCGATCAGTGCGTTTCCCTTGAGGACGGGGGAATCGGCCATCAGTTTGGCATCCATGAAATCGCTGGCGGCGCTGGCATAGCTCCCTTTCTTCTCGAGGGCGCGCGCCTGGGCGAAAAGTTCATTGGCCTCCTGGTCGGTCGCCCGCAGGGTCAGTGAAAGCGCCATCAGCAGGAATATCGCCTGTTTGTATCCGATTGCACGAAACATAAAATCCAATCCGTTTGTAAAAAGTTGCAGCTTTTAAACTTAGCATGAAAACGGAATTTTTCAAGGTTCCGTTTTCTTCGGAACGCCTCCGAAACGGTCCATGATTCCCTGAATGAACACGAAGAACACCGGAATGAGGATCGTCCCGACGATCACGGACAGAAGCATCCCTCCGAAAACGGCGGTCCCGAGGGAACGCCGGCTGACCGCGCACGCGCCGGACGCCACCACCAGCGGCCAGGTACCCAGCACGAATGAAACCGCCGTCATCAGCACGGCACGGAAACGGAGACGCGCCGCGTATTCGGCGGATTCATGGAGCTCCTTCCCCTGCTCGTGCTGTTCTTTCGCGAATTCGACGATCAGGATCGCGGTTTTGCATGCGATTCCGAAAAGCAGCACAAATCCGACCTGCGTGTAGATGTTGTTCTCGATCCTCAGCAGGAAAAGGGAAAAGACCGCCCCGAGGAAGGCCACGGGAACCGACAGCAGCACGGAGAGGGGGATCATCCAGCTTTCGTATTGCGCCACAAGGAAAAGATAGATGAACAGAAGCGCGAGGGAAAAGATGATGACGATCTGGTTCCCGGCCAGTTTTTCCTGATAGGACATGTCCGTCCATTCATAGGAAAGGGAGGGGTCGATCTTCCGGACGATCCGCTCCATTTCGGTCATGGCCTGCCCGGAGCTGTATCCGGGCGCGGGATTTCCGTTGATCAGAATCGACTGGAACATGTTGTAGCGCTGGAGATACTGGGGGCCGAAGCGGTATTCGGACTGAACGAAAGTGCTCAGCGGAATCATGGTCCCGGAATCGCTCCGTACAAACACCTTGGAGAAGTCGCTTACATCGTCCCGGAACGCGCTGCCGCCCTGAATTTCCACCTTGTAGGACTTCCCGTACTTATTGAAGTCGTTCACATAGGTGTAGCTGAAAATCCCCTGAAGCGCGGTGTTGATCCGTTCCACGGGAACGCCGAGCTTCAACGCCTTGCCGCGGTCGATGTTCAGGAACACCTGCGGGAAGGAGGCGCGGAAGGAAGAGTAGGCGGTCTCGATGACCGGGCTGTTGTTCGCCTCCGCCAGAATATCATTGAGAATCTTCTGGAAACGGACGGGAGTCAGGGTGCCGGAGCGGTCCTGAATCATCAGGGAGAAGCCGCTGGTGGTGCCGAGTCCCTGAATGGAAGGCAGTCCGAACGGGACGATCCGGGCGTCGGGAATCGTGACGGCCTTTCTGTAGAAACGGGCCAGGATGGCGTCCTGGCTCTCCGATTTCTTTTCACGCTGCGACCAGTTTTTGAGGATCACGATGCCGAAGGCGCAATTGGAGGCGTTGATGCCGTTGACGATATTGTACCCGGAGGTGAAGATGTAGTTCTCCACTTCGGGGAAATCCTTGAGGATGTTCCTGACTTTTTCCACGGTTTTCTCCGTCCGGTCCAACGTGGCGCCGTCGGGAAGCTGGAGGCTGACGAAGAACGCGCCCTGGTCCTCGTTGGGAACGAAGCCGGTCGGGATGATCTTGTAAAGCTCATACGCGCCGTATCCCATGGCGGCGTAGGCGAGAATCACAAGGAGGGACTTGCGGATGAGGATGCGGACGAGGGAGGAATAACGGGCGGTCATCCAGTCGAACATCCGGTTGAACCATACGAAGAAAAAGAATTTCCGGCGGTTCGGATCGGCCGGTTTGAGAATCAGCGCGCAGAGGGCCGGACTGAGCGTCAGAGCGTTGATGGTGGAGATGGAAACCGCGACGGAGATCGTGACGCCGAACTGCCGGTACATCACGCCGGTGATGCCGGGCAGGAAACAGACGGGCACGAACATGGCGAGAAGCACGGCGGTCGTCGCGATGACGGGCCCCGTCACCTGGTACATGGACTTGATCGCCGCCTCCTTCGGGGAAAGATGCTCCTCCTCCATCAGGCGGCTGACGTTCTCGATGACCACGATGGCGTCGTCCACCACGATTCCGATGGCGAGAATGAGTCCGAAAAGGGTAGTGAGGTTGATGCTGTATCCGACAGCCTGCATGACGGCGAACGTGCCGACCAGCGAAACGGGAATGGCGGCCGTCGGAACCAGCGTGGCCCGCCAGTCCTGAAGGAAAAGGAATGTCACAAGAATCACCAGAATGACGGCGATTACAAGGGTTTCCTGAACCTCGTGGATGGACGCCCGGATGAACTGGGTGGTGTCATACTGAATGCCGTATTCCAGATCCTGCGGAAAATGGTCCTTCTTGAGTTCGGCAAGACGCTGTTTCATCGCGGCCGCGATGGCAAGTCCGTTGGCGTCGTTCAGCTGGTAGACGGCCAGCATGGCCGCGGGATTCCCATCCAGCGTGCTGATCCCGGAATACCTTTCGGAAGCCAATTCCACGGTCGCGATGTCCCGCAGACGGATCTGGGAACCGTCCTTCCTCGCCCGGATGACGATGGCGCCGAATTCCTCCGGCGTGGTCAGGCGTCCCTGCGCGGAAATGGT
>CAZORN010000100.1:0-11472 GCA_964581935.1 uncultured Victivallales bacterium | reverse complement strand
TATTATTATGATCGTGGCGTACCTTGATGTCAAGAGAAGCAAATCATCATTTCGGAATTTTTCTTGCCCTGCCTGTCGCGAAACTCGATCGGGACGGTTTTCCGCATGTCCGGCAAGCCTTTTTCTCACAATAAAAACAACTTTTTTCTCTTGCAACCTGTGAAGGACTATGATATTTTACAGCATTCCGGGATCAATAGAATCAACTGAAAGGATAGCGAAAAAATGAAGTCATGGACTCAAATCATCTCTGTCGTCTCAATCTGCCTGTTTCTGACCGGATGCGGAACCACCGCGAAATTCATCTACCCGGCGAATATGAATGAAGTGGTACGCTTTGAAGGCGCGCCCTCCGGCAAAAAGGTGGCGGTCATGCCTTTCGACGATTACCGGAGCGACACCAACAACAATCTGTTCTGGATGGGGTTTGTCCCGCTCTCTCCGTTCGGCTGGGGAACGTATGACCGCCCCGACGGAGCCGAAGACTTTGTCTCCATCAGTTCCTACGATGTGACGCCATCCGAAGACCTGGCCAAAGCCGCGGCCGTGAGTCTCCGTCATTCCAATCTTTTCAAGGACGCCTTCTTCACTTTCGGCGGCGACAGGGATGCTGCGGACTATGTGCTTTCCGGACGCCTGAAAAACATGAAATATCATGGAAAGCGCCTCACCTATTGCCTTTCCGAAGCCGGAACCATCTTCTGGGTTTTCGGCGCGCCCGCAGGAATCTCCTCCAACCACCTGGTCGTGGAACTGATTCTCACCGACAAATCCGGAAAGGTTCTCTGGCAATGGACCATCGACAAGGACGCCTGGATGGCTCAATGGATTTATGCACGCATGGGTCATGACTGCATCCCCTTCACTTATCTGTATCAGGAAGGCATGAACGATGCATTGAATGACCTTGCCGAAAAAATGAGAAACAATTCCGGAGCGTTCAAATAATCCTTCACGGGACGTCATGGAGACTGCCGGGCTTCCGGAGTCTCCCATGTTCCGTACGCACATGCAAGACCGGATGACATCTCCGTCCATTCTCCCGAAAAGGGATAAAATAAGGATTTTTGCGAAATGAAAAAAATGATGATGCTTATGGCAGGGGTCTGCGCGATCGCACTTCTGGCGGGATGTTCGACCGACTTGTCAAGAGAAGCCTACGCAATCCGGATTTCCGCTCCGAAAGAAGGTTCTGAATTCAAGATCTACAACCGCAACGGCGAGTATATCCATCACGGAGCAACCCCCGCCGTAATCGTCCTCCCCGGCCAGAGCTATTATTTCACCCCGGAAAGCTATACATTTGAGTTCGGCAATGGACAGAAGCTCCATTTCGACGCGAGCATTTCCCCCTGGTATTTCGGGAATATCATCACACCGTGGGGGTTC
Source organism: uncultured Victivallales bacterium (assembly GCA_964581935.1). GTDB lineage: Bacteria > Verrucomicrobiota > Lentisphaeria > Victivallales > UBA1829 > SIG94. Next base: position 10,083 of record CAZORN010000100.1, on the reverse strand, counting down.
ATCACGGACGGTTTCACCGGCTCCATGTGGATGCTTCCGAAAAAAGTGGTTCTCGGAGAACCGAGCCCGGAATGGGAAATCAATCTGCTGTGATTTCCTGAATCTGTCCTCTCCTATTGTCTCCTGTCTCCGCGCACATGAAGCGGGAGTCGGCAAAGGAAGGGAACTCTTCATTCCGGCGGAAAGAAAATGCGGAATTCCAAATCGAAGAGGACGGCTGTTATTCCACTTCGAGGGCGGAATGTTTCTTGAGTTTCATGGAGAGGAGGGCGAAACCGCCGGCGATCACTTCGCGCTGGACCACCACATCGGGGGGAACCTTCAAACAGATGTTCGCGAAATTCCAGAAGGCCTTCACGTCGTTTGCGATGAGTTCGTCCACGACCGACTGGGCGGCTTTGGAGGAGACGCACACGATGGCCATGTGAGGCTTGGACTTCCTCACCGCGTCCGGAAGTCGCCGGACATCCTGAACGGTGTAACCGTGAATCCGGGTGCCGATCTTTTTCGGGTCGGCGTCGAACACATCCGTGATCATCATGCCGTATTCGGCGAATTCCTCATACCCGAGCAGGGCGTTGCCGAGGGAACCGGCACCGACCAGACACGCTTTCCGGGGAGAATCCCAGCCGAGAAAACGGCGGATGGCTTCGATCAGCTCGTCCGTCTTGTAGCCGACGCCCGGGAATCCCTTCAGGCCGGTAAGCTCAAAGTCCTTGCGCACAATGATGGGATCCAGACTGATGTAGTCCGCCAGCTTGGAGGTCGAGGCGAACTTCTCGCCGGCCGCATGCATCAGCATCAGCTTGTGGAGATACGTCGGCATCCTTCGTATGGCCGGCGTATTTTGAACTTTGTGTCTGCTCATGACAGCTCCCTTTGTCTGTTTTCTCATACTTACACGCTTACTATAATGCGCTTATCCGCTTTTTCAAGAAAAACGGCCATCATTTCATTTTCTCTCCCGGAAAGAGCTTGAACGAAGGTTTTATTTCTTTCTTCCAAAAAACTTGATTTTTTTCTTTGATGATATATTTTATGTCATAATATATCGTTCAGGAAAATTTTAAACCGATGCGTATTTCGGGAAAAATTTCCCCGAAACAAGCTTGCGAATCAACGGCCCGGAAGGAAGTGAATATGGAAAAACTCAATGTTCTTGTCACCGGCGGAACCCGCGGAATCGGGGCGGGTATCGTGCGCGCCCTCGCCGGAGCAGGCCATAACGTTGGATTCTGCGGACGCGGCGAAGCGGAGAAATATTCGGCTGTCGCCGCCGATCTCGAAAAGGAATTCAACATCAAGGCCGCCTATTATCAGTGCGATGTCTCCAGCCGCGACGATCACGCGAAGCTGCTGGATTCCTTCCTGGCGGACTTCGGAACGCTCGACGCCCTCGTGAACAACGCGGGGGTCGCCCCGGAAGTCCGCGCCGACCTTCTGGAAATGACGCCCGAAAGTTTCGACCGCGTCCTGAACATCAACCTCAAGGGTCCCTTTTTCCTCACCCAGTTCGCGGCGAAGAAAATCATGGAGAACCGGAACGGAAAGTTCCATGCCGTCGTCAACATCGGCTCGGTGTCCGCGGAATACGCCAGTGTCAACCGCGGCGAATACTGCATCTCCAAGGCGGCGGTGGCGATGGCGACCAAGCTCTGGGCGGTGCGCCTCGCCGAAGAAGGGATTGCGGTCTATGAATTGCGTCCGGGCGTGATCCGCAGCGACATGACCGGTCCCGTCACCGAAAAATATGACAAGATGATCGCCGACGGCCTGACCCTCCAGAAACGTTGGGGTTTTCCCGATGACATCGGCAAGGCCGTAAAAATGCTGCTGGACGGCTCTCTGGCCTATTCGACAGGACAGGTCATTCAGATTGACGGCGGACTCACCGTGGAACGGTTCTGACCATGAAAACGCGCCGTCTCAAAGTACTGGTGATCGGAAGCGGCGCGGCCGGGCTGACCGCCGCGATCCGTCTGGACGCCCTCGGAATCAGGGACATCGCCGTTTGCACCGAAGGTCTGAGCATGGGGACCAGCATCAATACCGGCAGCGATAAACAGACCTACTACAAGCTCGGAATGTACTGTGCGGAACAGGATTCCCCCGCGTCCATGGCGCGCGACCTGATGGCGGGCGGAAGCATGCACGGCGATCTGGCGCTGGTCGAGGCCGCGCTTTCCCAGCAGGCGTTCGCGCATCTGGCGAATCTCGGAGTCCCGTTTCCCCACGACCGTTTCGGGCAGTATCCCGGCTACAAAACCGATCACGACCCCAAACGACGCGCCACCAGCTGCGGCCCGGGCACATCACGCGACATGTGCGTCGCGCTCATCCGCGAATTGCAGCGGCGTCAGATCGAAGTTTGCGAAAAAAAGATCCTCGTCGCCCTCTCCGCGGAAAACGGCCGCTGTTCCGGCGCTCTCTTCGTAAATACGGAAGCCGCTTCCGCGGAAGATGCCTTCGAGCGGGTGGAAGCCTCCTACACGGTTTTCGCGGTCGGCGGTCCCGGCGGCCTGTATGAACAGAGCGTGTATCCGGCGGTCCATACCGGCGCAATCGGGACGGCTCTGGCGATCGGCGCGAAGGCGCGCAATCTGCCGGAATCCCAGTTCGGGCTGGCCTCCGTCTCCTTCCGCTGGAACGTCTCCGGAAGTTACATGCAGGTGCTTCCGCGCTTTGTATCCGTCGGGGCCGACGGCGCGGAACGGGAATTCCTGCGCGAATATTTCGACTCCCCGCGCGAGATGTATGACATGATTTTCCTGAAAGGCTATCAGTGGCCTTTCTCGGCGGGAAACGTCCCCGGCTCCTCCCTGATCGACATTCTGGTCCACCGGGAGACCGTCGTGCGCGGACGCCGCGTATTTCTGGATTACCGGAGCGACCCGGCGGACTTCGATTTCAGCACTTTCTCGCAGGAGACGCGTTCCTATCTCGAAAAAAGCGGCGCCGTGGCGGACACCCCCTTCCAACGGCTGAAACTCCTGAACGAACCCGCCATCGAACTCTACCGCCGCCATGCCATCGACCTGGAAACCGAAATGCTCGAAGTGGCGGTCTGCGCCCAGCACAATAACGGCGGGCTCGCGGCCGATCTCTGGTGGGAATCGGAAAACATCCGCTTCCTGTTCCCGGTCGGGGAAGTCAACGGCTCGCACGGGGTGACGCGTCCGGGCGGCTCCGCGCTCAATGCCGGACAGTGCGGCGCTTTCCGCGCGGCCGAACGGATCGCGGCGTACGAGAAATACGCTCCCGCCGGAGTTCCGGACACGGCCACTTCTTTTGAACCGATCGTCTCGCGTCTTGCAAAAGTTTCCGCTCTCGACTGGCGCAAGGAACGGTCCGCGTTCCAGAAACGGATGAGCGCCGACGCCGCCTTCCTCCGCGAAAAAAAGCATCTGGAAACCGCCCTTGCCGAGGCGGAAACACAATGGAAAAAGCATACGGAAAACGGGTTCGGCGGAATCTCCCCCCGTGAAGTCGCCGAACAGCTCCGCAACGAACAGCTTCTCGCGGCTCAGGTCTGCTACCTTTCCGCGATCCTGACGCAGATCGGAAGCGGAACCGGCTCGCGCGGCGGAGCCGCAGTTCTCTCGGACGACGGGAAGCCGATCCATCCGCTCCTTCCCTGGAAAACGGTTCCGGAAGACCAAAGTTTCCGTTCGCGGGTCTTGGAAACTCGCATGGAAAACGGGCGTGCGACTTCCGAATGGAAACCCTGCCGTCCGCTTCCGGAAACGGAGGAATGGTTTGAAAATGTCTGGAGCTCTTTCAGAAAAGGGGATCTTTATGAATAATGCGGATAAAATCTGCGACTTCGGAGTACTGCGCGATCTCCGGAAGCGCGAAGGATTGAGCATCACCGATCTGGCACTCCAGAGCGGGGTGTCGGCAAGTGTGATCTCGAAACTGGAACGTAACCGGAGCAAAGCGGATATCGATACGCTTTTTCGGATCGCGCGGGTGTTCGGGCTGACGCTGTCCGATCTGATCTCGCTGGCGGAAAACCGGACCTCCCATCTGGTGCCCGCCGAAAAATACCGCTCGGGCGATTTCAACTTCAGGCGGGTATCCTACGCAAACGTCCGCTGCATGCACGCCTCCGCGAAAACGGGCTCGAAGGTCTCGCGCCCGGGCATGCACCGCGACGATTTTGAACTCTGCTGGGTCCTCAGGGGACGTCTGCGCGTTACCCTTCCGAACGAGATTTGCGAACTGAAAAGCGGAATGTCGATTCAGTTCGACGCCCTTCTGGAGCACACATACGAGGCGCTGGAGGATTCCGAAATTGTCATTACCCATATCCGGAAAGGAAAACGTTTCTGATGGACTATCCGAAAATCGCTTCATTCAAGACTCTGGAAGAGTTCCGCGATTATCTCCGCAACGAAAATATCCGGATCGGGCTTGCGGACGAGGTCCGGGGCGACGCAACCGCCGCGCTCGCCCGGAAAACGGAATGCTTCGGACGAACCGTCGGCAACCGCTGGGCGATCCTGCCGATGGAAGGCTGGGATTGCGAAGCGGACGGCACTCCGGGCGAATTCACCCGCCGCCGCTGGCTCCGTTTCGCCGCCAGCGGAGCAAAACTGCTTTACGGAACCGAGGCCGCTGCCGTCATGCACGAAGCGCGCAGCAATCCGCGTCAGCTCACCGCTCAGGAACACACGCTGGCCCCATTGAAGGAACTCTGTGCGGAAATGAGGCGGACCCACCGGGAAAAGTTCGGAACGGACGACGATCTTGTCATCGGGCTTCAGCTCACCCACTCCGGGCGTTACGCCCATCCGAACCAGTCTCACGTCCGCGAAGCGAAAACCGCCTATGCGCACCCGCTCCTCGATAAGAAATTCGGATGCTCCCAGGCGAACGTGGTTACGGACGCCGAAGTCCGCGAAATCGTGGAGTGTTTCATCAAGGCCGCGGAAATCGCGCAGAAAGCCGGCTTCGATTTCGTCGACATCAAACACGCGCACGGTTATCTCGGACACGAATTTCTGAGCGCTTACGACCGGTCCGGCCCCTACGGCGGCAGTTTCGAGAACCGGACCCGCTTCTTCCGCGAAATCGCCGAGGGCATCCGGAAAAAATGCCCCGGACTCCATCTCTCCGCGCGGGTCAGCCTTTTTGACATCCTCCCCTACATCAAGGGCGAAGACGGTCTCGGGCATCCGATGGAGTGGAGCGGTCCGTATCCCTACGCGTTCGGCGGCGACGGAACCGGAAAAAACATGGACTCCGACCTGAAGGAGACCGTCCGTTTCGTGAACCTTCTCCGGGAATACGGCGTGGACACGATCTGCGCCTCGATCGGAAGCCCCTACTACAACGTCCACATGCAGCGTCCGGCGTATTTCCCGGTGAGCGACGGCTATCCGCCCCCGGAAAACCCGCTCTACAATGTTTCCCGCCACCTGGCCGCGGTCAAACGCATCCGGGAACTCTGCCCGGATATGAAGGTGGTCGGGTCCGGCTACACCTGTCTTCAGGATTATCTTCCGAACGCGGCGGAATATTCCATCGCTCAAAATGAGGCGGATTTCGTCGGAATCGGACGCATGGTATTGTCCTATCCGGAAATCTGCGCCGACGTGCTGGAAGGAAAGGCGCCGGACCGCCGCCGCATCTGCCGCACGTTCGGCGATTGCACAAACGCCCCGAGAGCCGGGATGATCTCCGGATGCTATCCGCTGGACGATTTCTACAGAAAACGCCCTGAGGCCGAAACTTTGAAAAATATCAAACAGAAACGTTCATAAACCGGGAGTCGGAAAATGATCTGGTTTTTTTCGGATAATCACTATGGAACCCATGCCGGCAGAAACCTCTACGATAAACTGCCCGAAAAGCTCAAACGCAGAACCCTCTTTCAGGAAGACGACTGGTCCCTGCTCGAAAGCGGATGCTGGGAAAAGGACTGCGACCTGCTCGTCCTTCACCTGATCGGAACCACCTGCGGACTGCCGCATCCCGGATCCGGAGCGGAAAAAGCCGTCCGGCGTTATGTGGAACGCGGCGGAGACATCCTGCTGCTGCACGGCTCCAGCGCGGCTTTCTGGCAATGGGACTGGTGGCGGAAAATCGTCGGACTCCGCTGGGTTCGTCCAAACGATCCGGATGCCGTTCCCGCCTCCTCTCATCCGGCCTTCGCGTGCAAGGTAAGGACGACCGAAACGACAACCCACAAATTGATCAGAAGGCTTCATTCCTTCGAGCTCCCGGAAGACGAAGTCTACATTCATCTTCAGGAAGTCTCTCCTGTCAAAATACTCATGGAAGTCGAGCATAAGGGCGAAATTTTCCCGCAGGCGTGCGAAACCGTGACGTCTTCCGGCGGACGGATCTTCAGCTTCATTCCCGGCCATAAACCGGCCTCGGTCGCGACTCCCGGACTGAACGAAAATCTGGCCGCGATCATGGAATATCTTATGGAGGGCAAGACCGGAAAAGGAAAACCGAAGGCCGCCTTCCTCTGTTCCAGCCCCGGAAACATTCCGCGCGTGTACGGCAGCGGACGCCGCGAACGCATTGAGGAACTGGCCGACGTCCTCCCGGAAACAGTGACCCCGGAACGTTTCAGCCATATCGACCTCCGCGAGGTGGAATATCTGTTCTCCACCTGGGGAATGATGCACTTTTCGGAAGACCAGCTCAACCGGATGCCGGACCTGAAGGCCGTCTTCTACGCGGCGGGCGCGACCGACAGCTTCAGCCGTCCCCTGATGAAACGCGGAATCCATGTCATCAGCGCGTGGAAGGCCAACGCCATTCCCGTGGCCGAATTCACCGTCGGACAGATCATTCTCGGGCTGAAAGGGTTCTTCCGGCTCGCCCGGCGGATGCGCGGTCCGGGCCTTGTCTCCCAGGCGGATGTCGGATGCGGTTCCTATGGAAAAACAGTGACCCTGCTGGGCGCAGGAGCCATTGCAGGCCACACGTCCGAACTCCTGAAATCCTACGACCTCAAAGTCGTTACGGTCCCCTCGCGTCCCGAACGCAGGACCGTTTCGCTGGAAGAAGCCTTCGCCTCCTCGCAGGTCGTCAGCAACCATTTCCCGGACCGCGACGACAATGTCGGCGTCCTGAACGGAAAACTCTTCGAGTCCATGCCGAAAAACGCGGTCTTCATCAACACGGGACGCGGACGTCAGGTCAACGAAGCTGAATTGATCGCCGTGCTGGAAAAGCGCCCGGATCTCACGGCCCTGCTGGACGTCACCTTCCCGGAACCCCCGCTGGAAGGCTCGAAACTCTACACGCTCGAAAACGTGTTTCTTTCGCCCCATATCGCCGGATCGCTCAACGATGAACTCTTCCGCATGTCGGATTTCGTCATCTCCGACTTCAAACGCACTCTCGCCGGCGAACCTTTCGAAAATGAAGTCACCGAATCGATTCTCCTCACCTCAAAATGAGAGGACTCTGAAATGATTCACGAATTTCTTTCTCTTTCACGCCTGGAATCCATCCTCAAAGGTCCCCGGCCCGAGCCGGAATTCCCGCCCGCGTTTAATCGCGCGGCGTGGGAAGCCATGAAACAGGGAGACGCCCAGAAAGTCTGGTGCGCGGAAATCCTTTCCCAAGCGGAAAAGGATCTGGGACATCCCTGGCCGGAGTGCACTTTGTCCCAACTGATGGATTACACAAGAAAAGACAGCCGCACCGCTTACGAAACGCCTTATTTCGCCCGAAGGGTGCGTCTGGCGTACGCCGTTCTCGCCGAATGCATCGAATACAAGGGACGTTTCACGGAAGAAATCGCGGAAGGCGTCTGGCATATTCTGGGCGAACCCATCTGGTGTCTTCCCGCGCATGAAAAATATGCGGAGGGAGATCCGACCCCGGTTCCCGGTTTCTTCCGCGTGGACCTCTTCGCCTCGGCCACGGGTTCGCTTCTCGCTGACATGAAAATGCTGCTCGGCGCCGAACTCGACGCTTTTTCCGTCTCCCTCATGAAACGGGTTGAAATCGCGGTTCTGGAACGGGTCGTCGCCCCCATGGAAACCGCCCCGGAACATGCCTGGTGGACCAACGGATACAACAACTGGTCCGTCTGGTGTTCCTACAACATCGCGGACAGCGCGGTCGTCTTTCTGGAAAACCAGCCGGAACGCCTTGCGAAACTGCTGGATTTCCTCCTCTCCGTCGCGGACCGCTTCCTCGGAAACTACAGCCCCGACGGCGGCTGCGACGAGGGGCCCGCCTACTGGAGCGTCGCCGCCGCGAAAATGTTCCTTTTCGCCGAACTCGTCAACTGGAGAACCGGCGGCACCTGTACGGACTTCTTCCAACGCCCTCTGATCCGGAATATGGGCGAATACTACCCGAAAATGAGTCTCTGCGGAAACTGGTTCATGAATCCGGCGGACGCCCCTGCGCGGATTCCCAAGAAGCCGGTCGGAGTCCTCCGCCGCTACGGAGAACTGACAGGAAGCTCCCTGCTGAAAGAGTTCGCCGTCGAGGCCGCATACGATATGAACCCCGGGAAAGGCCGTATCGCACCGATTTGCGGAGCCGTCCGTTCGGGCGAAACCATCACCTTCCTGCTGCGGGATCTTTTCTGGACGCCGAAAACGCTTCCGAAAACGGAAATCCGGCGTCCGGAGTGCGTCTTCCTGCCCGATCTACAGTGCATGGTAACCCGCGAAAACCCGCACAACCCCGACCGCGGAACCGTCGCCGCAATCAAGGGCGGACACAACGGCGAAAGCCACAATCACAATGACGTGGGACAATTCACGATCTTCCGCAACGGCGAACCCGTCATCGTCGATCCCGGAAATACTTTATACACCCGTCTCACTTTTTCAAACCGCCGCTACGAGTCCTGGCAGCTGTCCGCGCTCGGACACAATCCGGCCCAGTTCAACGGAATCCTCCAGCCTCCGGGAAAAGAATACCGCGCGGAAGTTCTCGAAAGCGTCACGGAGGGCTCCGTGCCCGGCCTGCTGCTGGACCTCACGAAAGCCTACCCGCCGGAAGCCGGAATCGCCTCCTACACGCGCCGCCTGACGCTGGACCGCTCAACCGGGATTGTCGAAGTCGCGGAAAAGGCCCTCTCCGCCAATCCGTTGAGCATACGCCTTTTCCTGTATTCACCGGTCAAGCCCGGCATCAATCCCGACGGCGCCATCCTCTGGCCTTCCATGCGTCTGGCACTCTCCGGACTTGTTTTCGACGGCCTGGAAGAAATCCTGCTGGAAGATCCCGTCATGAAAAGCAACTGGGGCGGCTCGCTTTTCCGGCTCCGCTTCACCGTGGAAACGCAGCGGAACGCGGAATGGACATTCCGGTTTCTCCCTGAAAAAGAATGAGCCGGACAACGGAGCGGCCATCTTTGAAAAACGCGGCCGGCAGAACGGCAAAGATTATTTTTTCATGAATGCGGCGTCCCCTGTCTGGAAAAATGAACGGATGTATGCTACAATACGAAGCAGACGATCCTTCATCCAATTTAACAGCAGGGAGAATCCGTTATGAAACTGGAAGGCGACAAAAGAATCCTGGTCATTGCTCTTCTGACAAGTCTGACCGTTTCGCTCGCAGTCAACCTGATCTATATCTACGGCGGACAGCTCTGCGGGAACGGCAATGAGAGCTGTCCCGTCATCATTCGGGAAGAAACTGAAGTCGTCCGCGGCCCCCTCGCGCCTCCGCCCGGAAAACCGGGCGAACCCTCAACCGTCTCCGCAAAACCGCTTCCGGCTCCCGCGAAACCGGGCGTGTCAGCCGTTCCGGGCAAACCGGGTGCTGTTCCCGTTCCCGGCATTCAGAACAGACGCCGCGGCGAAGGCGGATTCGGAATGCGCCCGCCCGCCGCCACACCCGAACTGCTGGCCTTGTACAAAGCGCGCGCAACCTCGAATGAACAATTCGCCGCCTCCGTAATTCAGGACGAAAAAACCGCGGGCGCCGGAACCAACACGATCGCCGTGCTCAATGCCTGTCTTGCAAGAGACAAGGCAAAATTGGCGTACTGGAGACGCGAGGCCGACCTGAGGCCGGCCGCCGGCGCGGCGGAAGCGTTCCTCCAATACAAATATACCGAAAGATTCCGGAATTATTCGGAAAACCTGT
>CAZORN010000099.1:0-11513 GCA_964581935.1 uncultured Victivallales bacterium | reverse complement strand
GGAGGAGTTGTAGACGCCAATAAAGTTCACGGATCTGCCGCTCACGTTCACCGTGCCGCCGAGCGTCAGTCCTACGCCTGCGTTGTTGACGCCGGTCATGGAGCCCACGCTTCCCGTGTCTGTCACAGTCAGCGCGCCATTAATCGCCATTTTGTTTGCTTTCGCGGCGTCGTTCACAACGTTGTCCATGCCGATAAAGCTTCCCGCGCTGCCCGTATTGGTCACGGTCAGTGCGCCGAAAGTCATGTTCGCCGCTGTGTTAAGACCGCCGCGGGTGTTGGTGACGCCGATGAATTTCCCGGTGACGCCGCCGCTGTTGGAGATGGTCAGGGCGTTTGCCACCCCCGAAAGATCCATCGTTCCAGTCGAGGCGTTTTCTATCCCGTACATGCTGCTCACGCTTCCCGCGTTGACGATCGTGGCGCTCCGGCCGATCATCTGGAAGTTGCCGGTTCCGTTTCCTGTAAAGTTTACGCCGGTGAATGTGTTTGTAACCGTGCCGCTGTTGAGAATCACAAGCGTTCCGGTTGTCCCCGTCTTGCCGATTTCAAATGTTCCATCGGCATTGATGCCGATGAAGGTGCCAGCGGAAGCGCCGGAGAGATTGCCGATCGAGATATCTCCCAGAAGTCCGCCGTCCGTCATATAAGAGGAGGTCGTCTTGGACTCAATGCCGGTGAACGTTCCCGAAACCGAACCCGAATTGCTGATGGTCAGGCTGCTTCCAGAGTTCATCTGGAACGTGCTGTTCGTCTTCAGGCCGACGGCGTTTCCGGTGACCGTCGCGCCGTTGCTGACCGTCACGCTCGCGCCGGATTTGATCGTCAACCCGCTGCTCCTGTTGTCGATTCCGACAAACCCGGTGGAAGCACCCGCGCCGCCGTTGATGCGGAGCGTTCCGGAGAGCGCCAAGGCGGAGCCGTTGTTTTCAATGCCGCTGCCGGAGGCCGTGATATTCGTGATTCCGTTGATCTCCATATTGACGCCTGCGCCGACGAGCAGCGCGGCGGCCATGCCGCTGTTGCTGCGCAATGTCATATTCGTAAGCTTGATGGGGTTCGACGAGGTGGAGCCCTCCAGCCCCTTCGCTTCGATCAGTGTGCCGTTTCCGGTCACGGTCAGGTCGGAAATCTCCGCCTCCGCCACGGTGTAGGCGATGCTGATGGCGGGTTTGGAGATATAGCGCGCGTCAATGGTGATGACCTCGCCCCTGTTGTAATATCCGTCGATGCCTTTGATGATGATCTGGACGTTGCCGGCAAGCTCCGGCAGTGCGCCGAGCACCGCATCCAGGGTGATCGTGGTGACGCTCATCTTGCTTGTGTCAAAGACAATCGTGCCTTTGCCGAGGGAGTTCACCAGCAGAATCGCCTCGCGCAAGCTGGTGAACTCGTCGTCATTGACGTTGTCCAGGCTGGTCGTCACAATGTAGTAGGTGTCGACCGTCGCGGTGGTGACCGCACCCATCACATACTTGAAGCTGCTTCCCTGCGGGTCGCGCTTGCCGCCGCGCTGATCGCGAAGCAACTGGTCCGCTTCACGAACGTCGGAGGTATAGCGGGTTCCGTTCAGCCTTCTCCACAGACCGTCCTGATCCTGATAGAGATAAACGGTGGTTTCGCCCTCGGTGATCCGCGCCGCCAGCACGCCGTTATAGGCCGGGTTCGTAACGGATTCTTTGAGGTTCAGAATATGGTTCGTCCAGCGTTCGGCTCCCGGAGCGAACACTTCATCGATCGGGGTTTCAAGGGGATCCAACAGCGAGAAATTCGTCGCCAGATACCCGAGAGTCTGGCCGTAGTTCAGCAGAATGCTGTTCAGGATATTCGCGTTGGCCGCGCTGTTGATATAAAGTCCGTTTGAGTTCAAGCTGACCGTGGAGTCCACGATATAGAGCGAGGTGCCGTTCTCCATACGGATTGCGTAGGCGTTCGGATTGCCGATGTCTGCTTGATTGTCCGCGTCCTTGCCGTTGTACGCGATCGTCGCGTTGACGACGTCGGCGCGGGCGTCGCCCGCAAGGTAGATTGCGCTTCCATCGCCCTCAGCCGAGTTGTGGTCGAGCGAGGAGTTGGAGATCGAAACGAGCCCGCCCTCGGCGTAGATCGCGCCGCCGTTCGTCTCGGCGATGTTATTGAAGACGAACACGTTCTTCCAGGTGCCGCTGTTGGCCTGAAGCGTGATGGTTCCGGATTGATTGTAGATCGCGCCGCCGGACCCCGTCGCCGTGTTGTAGGCGATATTGGTCTCAACTACATTTCCCTGCACTGTGACGGCCGCGCCGTCGTTGTAGATCGCGCCGCCGTTCGTCGCGTGGTTGCCGTGGTCCTCATACCCGAGATCGGAGGAGGCGATGCTGATTGTGCCACCCTTGCCGTAAATCGCGCCGCCGTTCGTCGCCGCGCCGTCGCCGAAGCTCACTTTGTCAGCGGAGAGGGAGCCGCTGTTGTTATAAAGATATCCGCCATCCGTCGCGAGGGAGGTCGTCCCCGTGTTTGTGAACTGGATGGTCTTCTCATTCGCGCCGATCCGGCCGGTCAGGGTGACCGTGCCGCCGTTGTTGTAGATCGCGCCGCCGTTCGTCGCCGTATTGGAATCAAACGTGATGTATCCGCCCTCGGCCTTGCCGCCGTTCATGGTGTGGAAGGCGTAGAACGTGCCGCCCGCCGCCACATAGACCGCGCCGCCGTTCGCCGTCGCCGTGTTGGCGTAAAACTCGGAGCCGTGAACCGTCCCTGTGCCGTGGGTATAAGTCGTGTCGGTTCCATAGACGTTGACGATGCCGCCTCTCACATAGATCGCGCCGCCTTCCGTCGCGTGTCCGTCATGGACATACACGTCGGTCAGGTCCGCCGTGCCGCCGTTGTTGTTCGTCAGGAAGCGCGCGCCGCTGGCGGCGGCTCCGGAGGCGTCGACCGTGACCTTGTCTACCGTCAGTGTGCCGTTGTTGATGATCGCGCTGCCGCTCATCGGAGTCAGGATGATCGTCTCCTGGCTTTCGTTCGCCATATTCATGGTTCCGGCCGCATTGATCGTGACGATCGCCGTGGCCGTTTCCGCCACGGACGCGTCGGACTTGAGCGAGACGTTGTGGAGGTTCAGCGTGGATCCGGCCACAACCTTCACGCCGTCGGTCGCCATGGCGTAAATCACACCGTGATAACCACTTCCGTCATTTTTGCCGTGCAGAGTCAAGGTGCCGTAGTTCACCACGGAGGAGGAGGCCACCGCGAAGTTGAATGTGATGTCCGTTCTGGCCGTGCCGGAGACATTCTGCACCATATAAACGTAATTCGGAAGATGTCCATCCGCCTTATCAGCGTCCGCGCCCGTTGCGGAAACCAGATTATAGATCGTGACGCTTCCGCCGGTGCTGTAAACCGCCGTGCCGGTATCTCCGGCGCGGACGTTGCGCCCGGTGAACACCACTTTGCCGAGGCCTTCGACGATATTGAGCGTGCCGCCCGTATTGTAAATGCCGTAGAAGCTTGTGTCGAGCGCACTGCCCTTGCCCTCAAATCCGTCATCCCTGTTGGTGATCGTGATGCTGTAGGAAGCGTTGCTGACCTTCAGCGTCAGGTTCGCGCCGTTGGAGACGGCGCGGTTGCCGCCGGCGATATTGAGCACATCGGTCAGGACCGCGGTCCCGCCGGTGACGGAGAGGCCGATATTCAACCCGGAGATCTTTCCGCCGGTCATCGTCAGCGTTCCGGCGTTCTGGAGCGCGGTTCCGCCGGTATTGTAATTGTAAACCGAAATCTGGTTCAGCGTCGCCGTCGCGCCGGACTGATTGTCAATGGCCGCGGTTTTAGCCGCCGCGCCGTAGAAATTCACCTCGGAGTTAAAGTCCAGCGTCCCCTTGTAATTGACGATCGAGCCGTAAATATTGCCCGCGGTCACATTCGCGATTTGCATCAGCGAACCGTTGTTTTCAAAGAGATAGGTCACCTGCTGCGAAGCGGCTTTGCGCGGATCATAGGAATGGAAGGAAATTTTGTCGGAGAAGGCTCCTCCGGTCTTTCCCAGATAGATGTTGCCGTAGTTGTCCACCCCGGTGTTTGTGATGATGTATTTGGTTGTCTCAAGCCCGGTCACCGTCCTGCCCACGGTGATCGCCAGCGTGTTGTCCCGTGAGAATCCGCCGGTCACATAGACTTGCGCGGAAGGCGTCGCCGTGGCGGAGCCGTTCCGGAGGGTGCCGTTCAAGCGCAGGTCGTTGAGCTGGACCGTAATGTCGTTGCTGATCTGGATATCGCCGGAGACGAACGCATTGTCCACGGTCGCGCTGGTGGTGGACGTCGTTCCGACGGTCACCACGTTGCCCAGCAGAACCGCGCTGGAGAGGTTCGCCACGGTCACCTCACTGTCTTCGGTATCCAGAATATCCAGCTGTTTTCCATTGGCGTCCGTGAAGCGGTATCTGCCGTTCACCGTCGCCGTGGCCATCATATCGCCTGTGATCTTCAAAACACCCGTGTTGTAGACGGAATATTTTCCGCCCCGGATGTAGGAGTTGTAATAATCGCCGTTCTCCACCAGAGCCGCCAGATCGACGTCGCCGTATTCCGACGCGGAGCCGACATAGCTCATCGTGCCGCTGTTGTTCACGCCGACGCCGGAAGAGCCGTGCGCGTCGATAATGCCGTTATAGATGTTCAGGTTGCCGCTGTTGCTGACGCCCGTCACGTTTACGCCAGTGATGTCCAGCTTGCCGCCTTTGTTGATGATCGTGTAGGTTTCGCTGTCCGCGTCATATGTCGCGGTTCCGAAATTCAATGTACCGCTGTTGGTGATGCCGACCACGCCGTACTGCGCGTCCTTTTCGGTGGAAACGAGGTTCACTTCGCCGTAGATGGTCATGATCCCCGCGTTGACAATCATGCTTCCGCCTGTGGCGGAGGTCATGGAGAGCGAACCGATGCCCTCCTCCCCCTCACCACCAACAGTCAGTGAGCCGCTGGCGCCGATCTTGATCGTGGAGGTGTCGCGCCCGTTCACGATGCCCTGGCCGGCGAACAGCACATGGCTGCCGCTTTCAATCGTCGCATTTCCGTTGATCGTCAGCGCGACATTCTGGAGCAGCGTGTCCGATGCCGCGGTGAAGGTGAAATTATCCGCCGTGATTTCCACGCTGTTCGCAGTCGTGGAATAGAGGCGCACGCCACCTTCGAGGCAGCGGTAGATAAAGCTGACGGCGTTGCCGTTCGCGTCCGTGCCGTTCACGGTCGCGCCGTCGACCAGAAGCGTATTCCCGGTCCGGTATCCGGCAAACGTGACGCTCGCATTCAGATTGTTCATATCCGACGCGGTTGCCAGAGCCAGGGGATCATCGGCAGTATGCCCATTCGCGCACGGACTCCCGATTTTGATATTTCCGTCGGCGGCGATCTCGACCTTGGCGAATTTCGTGAACGTTACATCCGTGCCGGACCCCACGGCAGCATACCGCACGCCGTTTTTCAGAATATCTGCGTATCTGTTGTTCTCCTGCTGATAATCAACGGAGGAGGTCTTCTCTCCATAGCTGTAAAGCACCGTTGTATTGATATCGAACACAACCAGGTTTCCACCGTCTTCCGTGGGCACACCAGTGTGGTCATAGTACAGATATTTCCCGGTCGCGGGATTATAATAAACGTTGAGGAAATCTATTCCGCCGCCTGTATACTCCTTCAGATACACCAGATCACCGATGCGTTCCAAGGTAAGCATACCGGTCGGTGTTTTGACGGCGATTTTGACACGCTCGATCGCCGTCGCATCCTGTTCCATAAAGGTGAGACCGCCTTTATAAACATACGTAATATATTCGGTAGCGTTCTGGGAAATAACCGTATCACCGATCGCAAGCACCTTGCCGTCGATCGCCAAGGCAAAGTCAATCACGTTTCCATTGGCGTCCTTCAGGACAGTTCCGTCATAAGTGGGCCAATAGCTGTTATAGTTGGTCGAATCCTTGCCGGTGTAATTAAAGTAGGACGCCAGAACGGAGTTGATGTCCAGTCCGCTGTCCAGTATCTGTTCCGCGTTCAGGGAGAGGATATTATTCCCTGTTCCTGTCAGCACCAGCTTAGAGGTGTCCGACGTCGTAATCAGAACTTCGCCAAAAACATCTCCCTCACCAATAATGTTGTATAGGCCTTTATTCGTGCCGCTGACGGCGTCAATCGCAACCTGCAAACTGGAAAAGAAGAAATCTCCGGCAATGCCCCCGGTAAGGCCGTCCACCGTGACTCCGATCACAACCCGTCCGTTGGCGAAATTCGCGATTTTGTAACCGCCCTCCAATTTGCCGCGAAGATAGACGGTTCCGTAGTTGTCCAGATCTGATCCCAGCGTTCCGGCGGTATAAACCAGAGCCGCCCTGGATGTGGTAGACGACGCGCTCTTATCCGTACCGATGCGGATGGATTTTTCGAAATTTGTGATGGTTCCGCCGTTCATGAACATGACGGCGGTGGATTCCGTGTCCATCACGCTTACGATGGTGCCTTTAGGAAAACTGGTATCGACATTCCAATAGAGTCCTCTGTATGAATAGTTGGCATCCTGTCCAGTGTAAACGCCAGAGATTTCCACACCGGTTCCAGAACCGGCACCGAGAATAGTGCCACTCTCGAAATGAAGCTCGCCGTTGTTCAAACGGATCGCCGTCATGCCCGCCTCCGCGGTGATTGTCGTTCCTCCGGTAGTGTCGTTAATCGTCACAACGCCGTCGTCGATGAAAATTCCGCCGGCATATTGGTTCAGATCGCCGGGATTCGCAGTCATATTCCGATGCAAAAAAATGTTACTGCCGCTAATATCGAGCGTACCGTCAATATGATAAATACCGAAACGGATTTCCTTTTCATTCGTTCCCGTCAGAGTCAACTTGCCAGCATTTGTGATGGCCGCGTAAGAAGCCGTGATACGTAAATCGGCACCAAACCCTTCTGTAGAATAAAGTCCGGAAGCGTCGATGCCCCGGATCGTCATTGTGCCACTGGAGGTGTTATAAATCTGTCCGCCGGAAACTCCGTCACCTGAAGGGCCGTTTCCGAATGTTGCGCAGTAAATATCCGTCTTTCCTTTATTCCAGAGCAGATAAGTATCCAGTCCAGATATCGTAAAAGCATTAAAAATAACATCGCTGTTGCTAAAAGTGGAATTCAGACTGCTCCCCAGAGTCAAGTCGCCATTCTGCTCCACCACGATTCTTGAATTATGCGCTTCCGAGTAATTAAACACCATCACACCATTCACTACATGGGTGTTGATGCCGTAAATCTGAGTGGTTGAGACTAGCCCTTTTCCGGTAACTCCGGTAATGTTCAACACGGCCATGCCATCTGTTCCATTCACCACAAAGGAATAAGCATCCTCTATCATACCGGGCTGGTTTAAGGAAATCGTGCCGGAAGCGTAAATCTGATTCACTCTGGAGTCATAGTAGTAAAGTCTGTCACCCTCTGCATCCGACAACGCATAAACCCCGTCCAAGCGAATGCCGCCCGCAGAAAGAAATACTCTCCCGAATTCATCATAGGTTATGCCAACAGGGGCATTGGTGCCGTCCTGGAGTTTGCGGTACAAGCCACCCTCTTCGATGGCTGTGATCATAGCGTCCGCTTCAATCTGCGAAGTGGCCTTGTCCAGCTGGGAGACCAAATGATTGAAGAACGCGTCCACCACGCTCTGCTCGGTGAAAGTTACGTTCTGTCCGTTGGTAACATTGTAATTGCCGCTGCCTGAATTGAAAACATAGAAATTGACATCCGGATTACCATATTCGCTTTTACGATAGTTGGTCAAATATTGATTGGCGTCGTTCAGATTTTTGAAACTGGCCTGGAACAAATTCTCCTCGGGGGACAGCGGGGTGGTCCCGTCGATATTGATGTAGTAGGAGAAGGTGCTGCCGTCGGTTTTCTGCAGCTTGCCGTCGATGACGCCGCCGGCAAAAACAAACTCGCCGTTGATGACATTGACGCCCATGTTCAAGGCGCTCACAGTTCCGGCAAACATGTAGACATGACCGGCATTACTTATCTGAATACCGGTGGTACTGGCATAGATGGACGGAGAGATGGACGGAGAGGACGAACCGTCGGAGAAGAGGAACGCATAGCCACCCGTGGAACTCAAGCCGGTCCCGAACCGGCTGTCCGCGGTTCCAACGCTGCCGTACAACGAGAGTCTGCCGCCGCTGACATCAATACCGGTTCCGGTGCTCATAGTTCTGGAGTTTTCCGGCGCGTAGCGGATCTTGCCGTAAACGACCGCGTTGCCGCCGTAAACGGAAAGCCCTGTTCCGCCGCTGGCCTTCACATTAATAACGCCGTTTGTATCAAGAACGAAACGCGTGCTCGAACCGGAAACGGATACCGCGTCACCTCCGGCAGTATACGTCAAAGTTGTGTTCAGCTCGGCGAAGCCGTCGTTGGAAATTGCAAGGTGGCCAAAGATGGTTCCTCCTGTAAAGGAGGCCGCGCCGCCCTCTACCTCGATGGCGACCCCGCCGTTTGAAGTATCTTCGCCGATTGTCCCGCCCTTGAAATAAAATCCATAGGACATCTGACCGGTTTCGGAATCCACAGAACCGCCGGAGATGTTGAAGGCGCCGGTGGTGAAGGTTCCGCCAGTCACGGTCATATCCCCCGTGCTGCCAGACTCCGTCGTAAGGCCGCCGGAATATTCGCCCGACTTGATCTGGATACTGCCCTCGTCCCCCGCCAGGGTGATCCGACCGGTCTGCTTATTCCCGCCAGCAATGTCAAAAGTCACCATGGAGTCCGCAGTGCCTGATTGGTTCACATCGACATTCACCCCGGATTTGAACAGAACATTGCCCGAACCATTCAAGTCAATTGATCCCTTGAAAGTGCCTCCATTGATCGTAAGGCTCCCGCTTCCACGATAGTCAATGGAAGTCAAATCTCCGGTTCTTCCCACCGAGGCATTGTCGTTGATCGTGACGACACTCTCTCCTGTAATCGTAAGCATGTTTGTGGCGGCGCCGCTGTTCAATGTCAGTGTTTTGTACCCGGTGATGTTGCCGGTCACTTCTCCGGCGAGAGTGACATCCGTTGAAACGGTAATGCCGCCGGTGAGCTTTCCCTTGGTCAGGATGAAGCTGCCGCCGCCGGTGACATCCATCTCCACATTTTCGCCGGACAAAGTCAAGGTCATGTTCGCGTTAATCGTATAGGTTGCTCCTGTGATCTCGGTAGTCCCGCAATCGATCGTCAGACTCATTCCGGAAATTGCAGCATTGGAGAAGATCGTATCGCTGTTGACCGTTGCGGCATAGGTAATCAGGTCGCCGGAAGCAAGGACCTTGGCATCGACCAGAGCATTCCAGCTGACATAGGAATCGGTTGCGGTACCAAGTCCGTCGATGGTATAGGTTTTGAGACGGTAGTTCCAGCTGGAGTCGAGCGTGATGTTGGAGGTTTCGATGGCACCGATGCTGTATTCCAGCGTCCAGTCTCCCCCGAGGTCGGCGGAGCCGGTTGTGTTCGTGGAAGCGGCAACGTCACAACCGATGAAGTCGGCAATATTCCGGATCAGAGTTTGTCCTCGCTCACTGGAAGCCAGATTGCAGCCGTAGATCATGATGTCGCCATCCTGAGTGAGATGGCCGTTGAAAACCGCCATGTCGGAGGCGTCGTTCACGACGGTATTCCCCAGTTTGAACCCGTCGGAACTGCCGTGGGTCAGGATATGGATGGAATCGTATGAGGTATCGGAATGGGCGTCGAGGTAGTCCTGAATCTGGTCCAGGGCGCTTTCGCTGGAATTGACGTCGATGATGAGCACGTCGCGGGAATCACCGAGCTGGGACAGCACGTTGTCGAGGTCGGCCATGTTGGAATTGACGATGACCAGCTCTTTCTTTTCGGAATCGGCATTTTGCAGTAGGGTTTCAGGCACGGCGGTGTCCGGATCGGAAACGCCGGTCGTGAGTTCCGCGGTGGCGTCCACGGTAACATGCGTTTCATGATCCGGGAAGACGACCAGATTGTCGGTGGAATGGGAATCCGCGCCATGGGAAAGATCATGGGGAGCGTTGGCGGGGTCGGCGTTGAAGTCGGCCGCGTCGACAAAACCCAGGGCTCCGTGATCGGTCAGATGGGACTGGATTTCAGCGAGGGCATCGGCGGAAATGTCGTTGGAAGAAAGAGCTTTTTCGGCTTTGCTGGAAACGATCTGGATGGCGTCGTATTTGACGCCGCTGCGGGATTCGAGATAGGCGTCGATCTGAGCGGAGGTGTCGGCGTCTTTCTTCAGGACAAGGACTTCCTTGCCTTCGAGAGTATGGGGATCGACATTGTCGGCCGCGTCGGCTTCGATGACGATCAGCTGTTTGGTTTCGGCATGAGAAAGAGAATCGGCATTGGCATGATCGGCATCGGCGGGAAGAGAAGAAGAGAAGAGAACGGAAGAAGTCGAGTGGGAAGAGAGATCGGAACGGAGAAAATCGGAAAGGTCGGTCGAGAAGGATTCGCCGGGATCGGTCAGTTTGGCGAGATGGGCGGTGCCGTCGACAAGGGCGGCGGTGGGATCGGCGGCGGCACGGTCGGCGGAAGGAAGGCCCGCGCCATGATCCTGTACAGGAACGTTCGGAGCCGTATGGGTGGAAGAAGAGTTGGAAGACGCGGGATCGGAGACGGGCCCGGCGGCCTGAACGACGTCATGGACGGCGTCTTTCTGGACATTGTCCTTGGCTTCCTGGCCTGGCGCGGGCTTGTCCGCATGGGAGGGGTTTCCGGCATTGTTGACCGTCGCTACGGCTTCCGCTGCCGCTGCACCTTCAAACAACACACGATCCTCAAGCTTGAAGATCTCAATCTTTTTCTTTCTTGCCATAATTTCCGTTCCTTCTTACGTAGATTCTCTGAAACTTACCCTAAAGAATATATTCGAACCGCCATTCGTCATATTCTATGAGTTTGTTTTCTTATTATATAAAAACAAGAAGAGAACAGACACGCATAGTTAAAATGCTTGTCTGCTTTCTTCTTGTTTCTATGATATTTGTTTTTGTTTGCTAAATTTCATAGACGTAATCCAGTTGAATAAAAAATTGTTGTTCCTTGATGCAAAGGCTTTTTACGGAGACCGGCATAGGCTTTATGCCGTATTCTGCGGAAAAACTTTTGAACAAAACGGAAAACGGTAAGACTAAGGCCGTAAAAGTTCGGATTCGTTTCATTCAGCAAATAGTTTGAATGAGACTGTATCGTTCCCGCAAACCCTCTGATTTTTACAGGTGTTTGCAAAGAGTTGGATACAAACCATGAAGTCATACTGGTTTCCACACATGATATAGAAAAATTCAATGAATTCGCAACCGACTGTGCCGCTTTTACCAGTATGGCAACAGCAACAACCGTCTTATTTTGAGCAATTATCCACTCAGAAGAGTTCACTTGTTCCAGGATGCAAATCATTTTCTCTATTTCTCAAGTCAAGTTTTTTATAAGTTATAGAACATCATCTTACTTATTGAAGGTCAGTGAAAAGAATAT
>CAZORN010000098.1:7054-11552 GCA_964581935.1 uncultured Victivallales bacterium | reverse complement strand
CGCGGCGATGTGAAGCTGGCCGACCTGGGAATTGCAAAGTCCGTCGATGAAGAGGATGTCAGCCTCACCTGTACCAACGTGATGATGGGAACTCCCGCTTATCTCTCCCCGGAGCAGGCCCGCGATGCAAAACACGTGGACATCCGGGCCGATATTTACAGTCTCGGCGCCACCTTTTACGAGATGCTTACCGGACAGGTGCCCTATCCCGGTTCCAGCACCTACGACATCCTGTCAAAGCTGTTTTCCGATCCCGTTCCGGACCCTCGCGCTCTGAATCCTGAAATTACTCCGGGAACCGCGAAGCTCATCATGAAGATGCTGGAGAAGGAAGCGGGCAACCGGTATCAGAATATGGCGGAACTGATTGCGGCCCTCGGTAAAATTTCACCGCGGCGTCCGGTGACTGAATCCCAGAAGCTGGTGCGGGAAGCCATGTCAGGGGCGCTTGGTGCCGATGCAGTGAGCTCTCCGTCCTCCATTTCGACCTTTCGGGAATCCCCGCGTTTTCTTCCGAAAAAAAGAATGCTGTTTTGGGGAGCCGCGGGAGCGGTTGTCGTCATTCTCGGAATTGCGAGCTTTTTCCTCTTTCGGGGAACTTCCTCCGAGCCGCAAGCCCGGTCGGCCGTCATCAAGTCGTCGGGAAAGACTCTTCTGCAGAAGGAAACATCCGTTGAACAGTTCACAGATGGGTTTCCGTTCAAATTAACCACCACTCCCGGAGCGAAATACGAACTGATTCAGGACGGGAAAACGGTAGGGGAAGGGTTCGCTCAGGATGGAGTCTGCAACATTCTCCTCCCGGAAGGCCGCTATCTGCTGAAGCTCACTTTGGATGGATTCATTCCCGCCGAAGCGATGGTGGAGTCTCCCCGGAAGGAAGTTTTTGAGCGCCTGCTTCTGCCCGTAGAATATGAGTTTGCGCTGACGACCACTCCCGGAACTCTGGTGGAGATCAGGAAAGGACAATCCGCCTGGAAAGATTACGGGCTGGTCGGCTCCAGCGGAAAATTGACATTATCCGGACTCGTCCAGGCCGTTTACAAACTTCGACTGAGTTGTCCGGATCATGTTGAACGGGAGGAACTCATGACGATTCCGCAGAACAAGTCCGGAAATTATCCGCTCTCCCGCGTCCTTTACGATTTCAGCCTCAGCGTCACTCCGGGTGCCAGTCTGAAGGTCACAGGCGGAAAAAAGACATTCTTCGATGAAAAGGTGAAAGACCGCACCCAGCGGCTTCGTCTTCCCGGAGGTGAATACAAAGCCTCTGCAAAATTGAATGGATATTCTTCCAAGGAAATCACGTTTGCTGTCCCGAAAGAGAAAGATGGGGACATAACTCAAGACAAGAACCGTTTTGAACTCTGCCTCAGCGCCAACGTGAACAAGGTTCGTATGGAGTTTTCCCGGGAAGACGGGGAAATGACCCCCGTGGTGGAATATCTGACAGGCAGCCGGTCGTTCAAAGATCTTCCCGGAGGAAACTACATCATTACTGCCAGTTGCGACGGATACGGGAATTATAGGGAGGTATTCACGTTGGCCCGGGACCAGAGCAAGACCATTACGTTGCTGAAAGAAGAGAAAATGAGTGGGACGACCGGCGGAATCACGATTTCATCGGTCAAATCGAACTCCGGCGAACTGGAGAAATATATCCGCAGGAACGGAGCCGAGATCAAACTGAAAAACACGGACACCGACTGGAAAACGGTCCGGTTCCCGTATACCATGAATGGACTGCCTCCGGGGGAATACACCGTAATGCTCCGCGTCCGAGAAAAAAATATCCGCGGACAGGAAAGCGAACCGGTGAATGTCAAGTCCGGAACCGTTTCCGACTGTGTTATGACAATAGTAACTTTCTAACAGCAAGGGAGATAAACAAATGAAAAATTCGGTTCCGCTGATTCTGGCCGTGGTTCTTGGGTTGGCGGCGGTTTTCGCTGTCAGCCGGGTCATCTCGTCCAATCTGTCAAAAAACGAGGAAATGGTGGAAGTTGCCGCCGCTCAGCGGAATATTCCGGCTGGAGAGGTGCTTGCCGAAGGATATTACCGCCCTAAGTCGGTTCCTCGCTCGGCCGTTCCCGCTCAGGCGATCCTGTGGAGCAAGGCAGCCATGATCAATGGACAGAAATTACTGGTGCCTAAATTGTCCGGAGATTATA
Source organism: uncultured Victivallales bacterium (assembly GCA_964581935.1). Classification (GTDB taxonomy): domain Bacteria; phylum Verrucomicrobiota; class Lentisphaeria; order Victivallales; family UBA1829; genus SIG94. Next base: position 9,381 of record CAZORN010000098.1, on the reverse strand, counting down.
TCTACCTGAACGACTTTGAGACACAAAGCATTGGCAACGTAGTGGGCGAAGGCGAGTGGGCCGTGGCAATCCAGCTGCCGTCTCGTTCGATCGCCAGCATGCTCAAGCCCGGCGACGAAGTGGCGATCATTGCCACGTTCCAGGTGGAAGAAAAAAATAAGACGGACGGCAGCATCGAAGCAAAACCCAAGGAAGTGACGACGGTTCTTTTCCCGCGGGTCCGTGTGCTGGAAATCGGCGGAGCCCAATCAAGCGGGGATCAGACCGGCACGCTGGTTCTTCAACTCCCCCCGCAACAGGCGCAGACCCTGATTGCGGCGTCCCGTGTGGCGTCTCTTTATCCGGCGCTGCGGCGTCCGAACGACAACTCCGTGCTGAATCGTCTGGATGCCGGTATGGTTGATTCCTCCACCTTCAAGGCACTTCTCGAAGGGATGGATACCGTCAAGATCCCGCAAGTACCCAACGCCGGCAAATAACTCTTGAAAGGAGACAAAAAATGAATCTGCGAAAAATCTTTATTCTGGCCGGGATCGCATGTGCCATTCCGCTTTTTTCACAGGAAACGGAAAAACTGAACGTCCCTCTCGGAGGAATGTCCATGGCGGATGTTCCTTTCAAGATTGAAAACATCCGTACGGCCGACACGAAAATTGTCAAGGCCGAACAGGTTTCCGACATGCAGGTCCGTTTTCTGGGACTTGCCCTTGGAAAAACCGATATTCAGGTAATGGGCGGAGGCGGCTCCAAAGTCTTCTCCGTCACGGTTCAGGACAATATCCGGGAAGTCTACAATGCCCTCCGCAAAGACCTGGATGCCGTTCCTGAACTGGACATCAGCATCAACCGGGACAAGGTGGTGCTGAAAGGAGAAGTTTCGAGTATCCGAGGCTGGGAACTTCTGCACAAGGTGCTTCCGTATTACAAGGACGTGGTCATCAACCTGTCCACTTTCTCTCCGGCTCCGGAAGTGATGCTCAATCTCCACAAGGCGCTTGCGAAGGCAGGGTATAAGATCGTAAAGAACGCCGCCCAGGCCCAACCGGGCGAAATCGTTCTGGAACAGGAGATGAACACACTGATCGTTTCCGGAGCGGTCTATTCTCCCCAGGACGTGACTCAGATCCGCCAGATCCTTGCCACACAGTCCTGGCTGGAGACCAATCCCGCCGCGACAGATGCCAACAAGGTGAAGCTGGTGGAAAAAATTCAGGTTATTCCCACTCTGCTGGATGTGGGCGTGGTTTTCATGGGCGTGAGCCGCCGCGACTCAAGCGCCATCGGATCGAATTTAGTGAAAAACGGCATTCAGGTCGGCAATGCGTTCAATTTCGATACAAACTTCCGCGGCAACAACCAGACCTATGCGCTGAATGCAACCTTGAACACCGTCCTCAACCTGGCCGCGGAAACGGGTGTAAGCCGCTTCCGCAACGCCGGACATCTCACTTTCATGAGCAATGAGCCCACCGGATTCAAACGCCTCCACAGCGGCGGCACGCTGAAAGTCCGTGTTTATGGCGGTGCCGGCGGTACCGGCACCCTGAATGATGTCCCCTATGGTTTCATCATGGGAGTCCGCGGTGGGTTGACCGGAGCCGACAATGTCAAGATGGACATGGAACTGGAGCTGAGCACGCCCACCCTTCTGCCCAATCAGGATTACGACCTGAAGATGACCAAGGTTTCCACCACGGTAACAGCAAAACTTGGACAGACGCTGGTTGTCGGCGGACTCAAGGACATGGTTCAGGCCACGACCGACGACTCCGGCATTCCGTTCCTCCGCAAGGTTCCCGGACTCAACTGGTTTGTTGCGGAAAATTCCGACGAACTTTCCGACAAGCAGGTGTTGATCCTGATTTATCCGCAGGTTGCCGGAAAAGGCCCTGAAATCAAGATGCCTCCTTCAGCCGAAACTGCCAGCACGGCAGAAAAGGTGGAGGAAGACAACAAGGCCCGCGTCAAGAAAGAGGACAAGGAAAAGAGTTTCTGGAGCCGCTGGTTCTGAAAAACAACGGACGGGAGAGAAATATGTGGATTCTGATTACCGCACCGGATGGTTCCGTCAGGCCGCCGGTTGATTTGGGAACTAGCACCGGGGAATGGGCGGTCGGGCGTCAGTCCGATTGCAAAATCCTTCTGGACAGCCAGAAGGTTTCCCGCAAACACGCCCGGATTTTCGGCGGTCCGGAGGCTTGGTTCGTTTCCGATGCGGGCAGTACCGGGGGAACACGCCTCAACGGCATGAAAATTACGGATCCCGTTGCTTTCTCTCCCGGAGACCGGCTTGAAATTGCCGGTTTTCTGATGATCCTTTCCGAAAA
>CAZORN010000098.1:5189-6954 GCA_964581935.1 uncultured Victivallales bacterium | reverse complement strand
CGGAACTGATGACGCTGAAGAAGCGGATTCACGAGTATGTCCTCGGGAAGCTGAATCTTACCGAGGTTTCCATGCAGGAGCTTGCGCGGGAAGAGATGCACGCCAAGCTGGAGGATGCTCTGGATCTGACGCTCAAGGAGCTACGTCACGAACTTCCGAGAGGAATCGCTTCCGATCAGCTCCGTCAGGCGCTGATGGATGAACTGGCCGGATACGGACCGCTTTCGCCACTGCTCCGCGCTGAGGATGTGGATGAAATCATGGTCAACGGTTCCGATCTGATCTTTGTGGAACGGAAGGGCCGGATTTATGAAACCGGTGCGAAATTCTTCAACAACCGTCACCTGATCTCGATTATTCAGCGGATCGTGGAACCGCTAGGCCGTCATATCGACGACGCCAGCCCCATGGTGGATGCGCGGCTGCCCGACGGTTCCCGCGTCAACGCGATCATTCCGCCGCTGGCGCTGGACGGTGCATCCGTCACCATCCGCAAGTTCGCCAAGAAGAAACTGACCTCGGACGACCTGATCCGTTTCGGAAGCATGACGCGGGAAATCGCTCTGTTTCTGGAAGAGGCGGTACGGGCCTCCCAGAACATCCTGATCTCCGGCGGCACCGGTTCCGGAAAAACAACCCTGCTGAACGTCATCAGCCAGTACATCCCCGAAGGAGAGCGGATCGTCACAATCGAAGATTCCGCGGAACTGAAGCTGACGCACCGGAACCTCGTCCGTCTGGAAGGACGTCCCGCCAACATCGAAGGCAAGGGACGCATCGCCATCCGCGACCTGGTCATCAACGCACTGCGGATGCGTCCCGACCGGATCATCGTGGGGGAATGCCGCGGCGCGGAGGCGCTCGACATGCTCCAGGCCATGAACACAGGACACGACGGTTCCCTTACGACCTGTCACGCGAACAGTCCCCGCGATGCGATCGGACGGCTGGAAAACATGGTGATGATGGCCGGATACGATCTCCCGGTCGCCGCCATCCGGGAACAGATCGCTTCCGCCGTGAACCTGATCGTCCAGCAGACGCGTCTGTCCGACGGTTCCCGCAAGATCGTGCAGATTTCCGAAATCACGGGCCGCGAAAAGGACATCGTGCTGATGCAGGACATTTTCAACTTCGTTCAGACGGGACTGGACGAAAAAGGCAAGATTCAGGGATACTATGCCGCCACCGGAAACATTCCGGCGTTCATCGACAAGCTGAAGGCGAAAGGCGACCTCCGGCTGGATATTTCCGTTTTCGTGCCGAAAAATTAACTCCGGGAGATGCGCATGGGAAAAAACGAAATCTTCGCTCTGATTCTGGTGTTTGCCGCAACGGCCCTGATCGTATATGTATTCTCCCTGGCTTTCTTCCGGGAAACGGCATTGCGGTCCGAAGAGGCTGCCAGGCATCCGACGGGGGAATACAATCCTGTTTCGCGTTTCATCCAGCCGGGGTATCTGCTGCAGGTCCGTTTCGCGGCGGCGTTTTTTCTGGGCGGCGCGGCCCTGTGCATCCTTCTGTTTCTGGAAGTGCGTTCTCCGCTGGCGCTGCTGCCCGGAATGCTGATTCCCGCCATGCTCGGCTTCTGGGTTCCTCTGTTTTATTTCCAGAAGAAAGTGCAGCACAGGATCGACGCATTTCAGAAGCGGATGCTGGATCTGGTGATGGGCGTTTCCAACGGATTGCATGCGGGGATGGCGTTCCCGCAGGCGCTTGAAGTGATCGCGCGCGACATCGGCGGCCCTCTTCAGGAGGAGATCGG
>CAZORN010000098.1:0-5089 GCA_964581935.1 uncultured Victivallales bacterium | reverse complement strand
GGGCAGGACCTGCCGCTGGTGTTCCGGCTGCTTCAAACCGAAACGAAATATCTGAGCGGAACCGTCGGGGTCTCTCTGTCGCACGCGATGCCGTCGACGACCCGGAACTATCGGAACCTCCTCCAGATCGCCAACATGCCGAGACTGGAGGCATCGGATATTTACGGGGCGCAGGTGCTGTGGCTGATTCTGCTGGGGGCGGCGGGGGCGCTGCTTTCGCTGGCGGTGACGCCTTCGCCCGGATATGCGGCGGCGGCCTGTCTGGTCGGGGCTTTTCTCGGATGGGTATATCCATCTGTAGCGATTCAGCAGGCGGCCGACAAGAGGCAGAAGCTCATCCGGAAAAATCTTCCGTTTTCCATCGACCTGATTACTTCCGCGATGCAGGCGGGCCTCGACTTCATCGCGGCCGTCCGATACTATGTCAACAACAGCGGAACCGGACCGCTTCAGCAGGAATACGGGGTGGTTCTCAAGGAGATTGAACTCGGAAAATCGCGGATTGACGCACTCCGGGGAATGTCCGCACGGATTCAGATCGAGGAATTCAAGGGACTGGTGACGGCGGTTTCCGAAGGAGCGGAAATGGGGGCTTCCATCGTGGAAACCCTGCGCATTCATGCGGAGGAAATCCGCCGCGCCCGGTATGCCGCCGCGGAACGGCAGGCCCAGCGGGCGCCGTCCCTCATGCTGATTCCCATGGCGCTGTTTATCATGCCGGCTGTGTTCATCATCATTTTCACGCCGGTTTTCATACGCATTCAGGATTCGGGATTTTCAAAAATGTTCTAAGGGGAGCTTCGGACCATCATGGCGTTTCAACTAAAAATCGTGAGCTCCGGCGAGCCCGACCGGATCGAGCCGTTGCCGGACGGCAACTGGCTTGTCGGGCGTTCGCGTTCCGCGCAAATCCAGGTTTCCCAGACGGATGTTTCCGGTCGGCATCTTCTTCTGCATGTCGACGGCGATTCCGTGATTGTCGAGAATCTCAGTTCCCACGGCGCAAAGCTGAATTCCACCACCTTGGAATTGCCGACTCCGTTCTATCATGGTCAGACGGTCGCCCTCGGGTCCAGCCTCACCCTCACTCTTCTGAAGATCGGAATGGAAGAAAATAAGACGATTCCCCCTGGGGCCGTTGCCGGTTCCGCAAAAAATACGGCGGAAGATCTCGTCACAATTCCCCCGGAAAACAATTCAATGCCGATGGATCCGGACAAGACGATGATTGGCGATGCATCCTCCGCCGATCCGGACCGGACCATGATAGGAGACGTTCTTCCGGAAGACAAGGATAAAACCTTCGCGGGTGAGACCGGCGGCAATCCGAACAAGACCCTTCCGCCGGAAAATCCTTCCGACCGGACGGATGTCCCGGAGAATGAGGACGACGTTCTAAAGACCAATGTTCTTCAGACGCGCCTTGCGACAGCGGAAGAGATGGATTTCCTCCGGAAACAGGACCGGAAGAAAGCGCACGGGAAAAAACTCAAGTATGTAGCAGGAATCGGAATTGCGGCGGTGGTTCTTTTTTCTTTCTATTATCTTCACGGTACCCCGCCGGAAAAGAAACTCACCTGGCCGCTTACGCCGTCTGGTGAATTTTCCGAAAAACCGTTTGCACCAGACGAAGGCGGATTCGAAACCGGACGGTTTTCCATCATTGCGCCGCTGGCGAAGTCGACCCGTACCGGAAAAACTTCCGCGGGGGAAATGATTGTCGAAACCGTTGCCGGACGTGACCGCGATGTTCCCATGAGAATCGTTCTTTCCCGCAAGCGCTCCGCGGAATTCCTGCATGAAGACCGCATGACCTCGCTCCAGAACTGGATCAAGGAAATTTCATCCGGCGGGGCGCACTGGAATTTCGGACAGCCGTCGGAGATTTTCTTCATCGGAAAGGACAACGGACTTCCCTGTATCAGCGTGACTTACAGCCGGGAATATGAAAACCAGTCGTGGTATGGAGAAGCCCTGTTCTTCCGCGCCGGAGACGAGCGGATCGTCCGGCTGGTGGAGATTCCCGCTTCGGAACGGGTCCGCGGAGCCGACTTCATCGGAAGTTTTCCGTTCCTTTTCTTTTCCGAACGGTACGTCACGGATCACTGGGAAGGCGGGAAAGAGGTGCTCTCCGGAAAATCCGAAGACATGCTCAACGAAGCGAAACTCCTGCTGACCAAAATGTCCCCTGTGATGTGGGACAAAATCATGCGTCTCTTGCGCGGTGTGCTTATCAACGCCGCAACGACCCGGAACGAGGAACTCCGGGAACGCGCCCTCGAACAGCTCCGCAAGCTCCGGAAAAACCAGCGCGACTGGTATAATGCCCAGAGGATCGCATACCTCAAGGAAAAGGCTCTCGGCAATGACCGCGGAGCCGATGTCATCCGGGACGCCTGTGCCGCCGTTTTCTCTTCCGAAGATGATCTCCGCAACCTCAACATCCGTCGCAACCGTTGGGAATGACCATGAAAAACAAACATCTGCTGATCCGTCTCGAGTATAAAAAAAACATCCTTCATGAAATCGATTCGGCCGAAATTTCCGGCTCGATCTCGATTGGCAGAAGTCATAACTGCCAATGGGTCATTCCGGAAGCCGACTCGGTTGCGTCGGGACACCACGCAGCCATCACCCTCCAGAAGGGCAAACTGTGCGTGTGCGATACGGGCAGCCGCAACGGAATCTACCTCAAAGGACAGCGTATTCAGGAGCGTGTTCTTCAGAGCGGCGACACCATTTCGGTCGGGGACTGTATTCTGGTGGTCGAGGAAGCCAGGGAAAACAGCGGGAAAGCCGGATTCAACGCAATCCAGTTTCTGAACGGAGCTTCCGCCGGAGAGATATTCAAACTTGAAAATAAAAATTACGTCATCGGGTCTTCTCCGTCCTGTGATCTTCCCGTCATGAACCAGTTGATTTCTCAACGTCACGCGGAAATCAGCGTGCGTCCGGACGGATGCTGGATCAAGGATCTCGGCAGCAAAAACGGCACGACCGTGAACGGCAATCCGCTTAAGACCGGCATCGAGCGCATGCTCAAGGAAGCGGACATCATTTCTTTTGCCCATGTGGATGCCAGATTTCTGGACGCCTCGGTCAATCATTCCCAATCCAAACTCTGGCAGAACCTGCTGATTGTCGTCATCACAATTCTTGTGGTTTTTGCCGGATATTATGCCTATCAGAGTATCAATCCATCCGCTCTGGACCGGGTCAAAAAAGCCCGCCGGATGGCCGCAAAATGCGACTTCGACCGTGCGGAAGAGCTGATCCGCGATTCAAGGACCTGCCGGGGCGCGGAGGATTGCCGTCTCCGCGCGGATGACCTGGAACGCGATGTCGGGGTATGGCGCGCCACCCTCCGGCAGTGGGAACGCGCACAGTCCGCCCTGAAAGCGTCGAACTGGACGGAAGCCGCGTATGCCTTGGGCGCGATCGATGCGTCCCGCATGGACATCTGGAGCTGGAACGATTCGGATGCCGTAGCCAGCCGCAAACAGGCGGAACTGTCCAAAAAACTGCTCGACTCTTATGTCACGCTGAAAGCCGCCGCGGGGAACGATACCCTCACGTTTGACGACCTCCGCAAGCATCTTGCCCAGCTGGAATCTGCCATGAAACCTCTTTTCCTGAGCAAACAGCCGGAATATATGGGGCCGCTTCAGGCCGAAGCCGGGAAGCTGGCCGAAGCGGTTCGGACCGATATCCGCAACAACGACATCATCGAAAAAGCGCTGGAGAAACTCGGACAGAGGCCGGTCGACTATGAGACGGTTCTCGGGGAACTCGCCATGATTGCCAGACGCGGCGCCGGAACGGTCCGTTCCCGTGCGGAAAAACTGTCGCTCCCGCTGATCGCCCTTCAGAAGACCGCCGGAGATCTCCATGCGGCGGAAAAAGACCTTGGCGGAATGAATTTCAAAAAAGTCATCGCCCTAAATCTGGTCCTCCCTCCGGCGGAACAATGCCTTCTGGACCGTCATATTGCCACGATCAGGAAGGAGCAGGCCGACATGGCGGAATTTCTTGCGACCACGGCGCGTCAGCTTGAATTTCTCTTTGAGACGCTCAAAAAACAGGGGGTCGACACTCGTCTCGAAACGCCGCCGCAGATCGCCTGCTTCTTTGATGAAGCCGTCATGAAAGAAGTCTTCGGCTGCGATGTCCTCCGGAAAAAACTGCCGTCCCGAGGCCGTACTGCTCCGGCAGGCGAATACGACAGGGTTCTCGGAATCGAACCGTTCTTCGACTTCCTTTATTCACTGCCTCTTCCTTTCGATGTCGCGGTTTACAGCGATCTCGCATTTCAGCCGGAAATCCTCCGTTTCCATTTTACGATCAAAAGCATGGAGGGTTTCTGCCTGTTCATGAAACTTCCGAAAAGCAAAAATCTCAACAACGGAAAACTCGGACAATATTACACTTTTGTGAATTCCCTGTTGGAAAAGCGGGATAATCTGGTCACGGATTTCCTGAAACGTCCGGAGAATACCCGCGAGGGGCTGATTGCCCGCGGCATCGCCATTTTCCTTGCGAATCCGAAAACCCTGCCGGAAGCGGCTCCTGAAAACTACATGAAAGCATTGAAAAAATATCGTGCGCCGCTGATCAAGCTGGACTCCGGATTCTCTTCCGCGGAACCGGAGCAGGCGATCCGAATCCGTGATGAAATCCTGCTGCTTGGCATCCCCGGCGACCCGCTTGTCCGTAAAATGTGGTCCAAACGATGAGGAAAGACTATGCCCTGTGAAACATTTCAGGAAAAAAACCGTTCCGTGGCGCAAGTTACGGACATCGGAAAACAGCGCAAGAACAACGAGGACGCTCTGCTTGTCATGAACGAATCCGGCTGTTATGCCGTTTCCGATGGCATGGGCGGCGGTTCGGCGGGCGAGATCGCCAGCTCCACGGTGGTCACCTTCATCAGGAATACTCTGGATTCCACGCCGATCCTGCCCGAAGCACGCAAGGAAAATCTGAGCGCCGCCGTTTATGCGGCGAATACCGCCATCGCCGCTTATTCGGAGAAACGCGGCTACCGGAGCATGGGCGCCACCATTGTCGTCCTCCTCCTGAATCCGTGGAT
>CAZORN010000097.1:0-11568 GCA_964581935.1 uncultured Victivallales bacterium | reverse complement strand
CTGGATCGGGATCATTTCGGTGTTGCTCTGCACCTTCGGCGGGGTGATCCCGGCGTTGCGCGCGGCAAAACTGGACCCGTCGAAGGCGCTGCGCTATGAATAAAACCCATCTCGACATGACCGAACCCTTCCTGAAGGCCGAAGAAATCGCCAAGAGCTTCCGGATCGGAAGCAGTCTGGTGGAAGTCCTCAAGAACGTATCCGTATCGGTCGGACACGGCGAATGGGTGGCTCTCCTCGGCGCGTCCGGCAGCGGAAAGACCACGCTTCTGGACATCATCGGAACCATTTCCCATCCGGACAAGGGAACCCTCACGATCGGCGGACACAGCGTCTCTTCTTTTTCCTCGCGCGAAACCGTGACGTTCCGTCGCCGTCACATCGGATTCGTCTTTCAAGCCTATCACATGCTCCCCGAACTCAATATCTGCGAAAATGTGATGCTCCCGGCCATGCTCGAACATATTTCCAGAAACGATGCCCGGAAAAAAGCGCTCGAACTTCTGGACCGAGTGGGGCTTTCCCACCGCGTCGGGCACCGTGCGAACGAGCTTTCCGGCGGGGAACAGCAGAGGGCCGCCATCGCGCGCTCCCTCATCAATTCGCCGGAACTCCTGCTGGCGGACGAACCGACCGGCAATCTGGACTCCGTCACGGGATCGGGAATCCTGGACCTCTTCCGCCAGATTCATACCGAGGCGAAGACGACGATCGTGATGGTTACGCACGACCGCAGCGTCGCCGCGCTGGCCGACCGGTCCGTGGAACTCAAGGACGGTTTTCTCGTTTCCGGCTGTTGACAATCCTCCGTTTCTGTGTTACAGTGTTTCTGTGAACCAAAGTGGATGTTTCGGCATATCCTGAAAAAACAACATGGGAGACCTCAAGATGGCACCTTTGAAATTCGGTCTGATCGGCTGCGGAAGAATCGCGGAAGCCAACCACATCCCCGAAATCGCTTCCCTCGGCAAAAAGGCGGTCGTTGCCGCTCTCTTCGACACTCGGAAGGGCAAAGCGGAGGCTCTCGCCGCAAAATTCAACCTGAAGCCGAAAATCTGCAAGTCTCTCGAAGAACTGCTGGCTTCCGACATTGACGCGGTCATGATCGCCACCCCGAACCTGTATCACCATCAGCAGACCCTCGCCGCCCTCAACGCCGGCAAGCACGTCCTTGTCGAAAAACCGATGGCCTCCTCTCTCGAGGAAGCCGACGAAATGATCGACCTCGCCGCAAAGAAGGGGCTCGTTCTTCAGGTCAACCAGTCGCTCCGCTATCATGCGCCCTACAAGAAGGTCAAGGAGATCATCGACGCAGGGACCATCGGCAAACCGCTCCACGCCCGCTGTCTCCGCGCCTCCAACGCCAGCCCGGACGTCAATTGGTCGCCCGGCGCCACGTGGTTCGTACAGAAAAAATACAAAGGCAGCCTCGTCACGGACATCGCGGTCCACATGGCGGATGCGCTTCACTGGTTCTTCGGGCCCGTCGAAGGAATCATGGCCAAAACCCGCTGTCTTTCGCACGAAGTGCCGGACAACGTCGTGGCCCTTTTCACTTTCGAGAACGGAGCCTCCGCTGTGCTCGAACTGAGCTGGACTTTCCCGAAAGGCAGTTCCGCGTTTGAAATTTACGGCGAGGACGGCTACATCTCCATCGTCCCGGAAGGCATCGAAATCTGGAAAAAGGGAGCCGAGAAACCGCGCCTGGTCAAGAACGAATCCCTCAAAAAAGTTCCGAATTCCCATGCGGAATTCCTCAAAGCGGTCGCGGAAGGAAGCAAGCACAGCTGGAAGTTCGGACGCGGCGCGCTCGCGCTCTGCATGGCGATTCTGGAGTCCAGCAGCCGGAAGGGATCCGTAATTCCGAAATTCCGCGCCATTCCGGAAGCGGGCGGCGTGAAGAAAGCGGCCCAGAAAAAAGCGGCGTCCGGCACCAAAGCCAAACCGTCCGCAAAAAAGAAATAACGTCCTTACGGCGTCTTCCTTGCAAAGACTTCCGGAACATTGCTCCGGAAGTCTTTTTTCATATATCGTCTCAGCCGGATTCCGCCGGACAATCGAAAGAACTATGATTTTAAAAATGGCGGCAGGGCCCTGAATTTTTCCTGCTTCCTCGACACGCTCAAATTGGGGTAAATATGACATTCTTTTGAAAAACGCCCCATGAATCACCTTTTTACAAAAAGCTCTTCCATCCCGGACATGGTACGGAAAAGTCCGAATTACGGCGGTCTCTCTTTTTGATGAGGCCGACGATACCCGTCATATTGCGCCCCCATTGAAAAGCATGATAAATTAATAGGAAAATGCCGACATTTTCTTCTGTACGTTCCGTTCTTCCTCTTTGCAAAGCCTTATTTCATTTGATTTTCCAGCAAATTGTTCTGTTTTGTTCGATTTTTGTTCGATTTTGTTCCATCACCCTCTTGACATTTTTCTGAATCCGGATATAATTACAGAAAAGAAGAAGGAGTTTCATGAAAAAAACAACCTTGATTCTGACCGGAGCCATGCTTTGCTCCACTTGTGCAGCGGATACGGAAGTCTTCAGTCTCGGAACTCCCGGAATGCCTGTCTCCATCCTGAAAGACGAACGGCTGCAAAAAGCGCTGGACCTGAAACCGGACCTCACCGTCCTTCTGATCGGAACCAACGACATGATCAACTCCGCCGTGCTGACGCCCCTTCCCGAATTTAAAGAAAACTACAACCGGGTGGTCCGGCGTCTGCTGGACTCGGGAAGCCGTGTCGTCGCTGTGACGATTCCGCCTTGTAACGAAGAGCTTCTTTACAAACGTCACCAGCCGGAAAAATTCGGTTCCATGAGTCCCGACACGAGGATCGCTGAAGCGAATAAAGTCATCAAAAACATCGCGGAACAGAACAAGATCCCGCTGGCAGACTTCCATGCCGAAGTCATGAAGAAGGGAACCTCCGGAAAAGACTCTCTGATCCGCAATCCCGACAACCACGGCGGACTGGACGGCGTACATCCGACTCCGGAAGGATACCGGAAGCTGGCGGAAATGGTTTTTCAGACAATCAAGACAAATAAGATCGACGCCCGGCGGATCGTCTGTCTGGGCGACAGCATCACCTATGGAGTCAGCGTCAACGGAGCGGGAACGGTCGGCGGAGACACCTATCCCGGCCAGCTTCTTCTCCTGTTGAATGAACCATCGAAATGAGGAGTGAAGAAATATGCTCAAAGGATTGAACACGGAACCGACCAAGCGCCAGAAGGTCATCAATACAATCCGGGAAAACATCCGTTCTGGACAGCTCCCGCCGGGAAACCGTCTGGCCACCGTGCGCGAAATGTCGAATTATTTTGAGATCAGTTCCTCCGTCGTTCACAGCGCCCTCAAGGAGCTTGTCGATTACGGGATGATCGAATGCCGAGGCGCAGGCGGTTTTTACGTAAAGGAACAGACCGAGGCCGCCCCCGCGGAAACTTCTCCGGAGACAATGAAAGCAAAACCGCCGGAACGTCCCGGAAAAACCTATCTCTGCTGCGGACATCATTCCGATCTGGTCTGGAAATATCCCCTCGCCGGGTATGAGAAAATCCGGGAAAAACAGTGGGATGACATCCGCCGTTTCCTGAAGGAACGCCCCGATTTTCACGCATTCGTGGAACAGAGCGAAGCCCTGCGTCCCTATCTGGCGAAACATCCGGACGCCCTGCCGGAATTCCAGACGGCGGTCCGTGAAAAGCGCCTGACCCTCACGGGCGGTTTCACAATCCCCGACCTGAATCTTTGTTCCGGGGAACTTCTGGTAAGGAACCTGCAGGACGGCAAACGCTGGTACCGCGAAACCTTCGGAACGGAGGTGACGGTCGGATGCATGGACGACGCCTTCGGCATGTGCGGACAGCTTCCCCAGATCCTCGCCAAATCCGGTTATTCCTTTTTTCTGCCGGGCCGACGCCCGAACTTTCCCGCCGGACTGGACGGCAATCTTCCATTCCTCTGGCGCGCCCCGGACGGCTCCGCGATCACCGTGACGCCTCCGAACACGTTCGTCTCTCACTACGGCTATATCATTAACCTGCCGGTCACACAAACGGAATCCGAACACCTGTACGAAAATCTTCTGGAGGTCCGCAACAGCTCTTTCCCCGGCGACATGTTCGTACAGTATTTCACAGAGGCGGAACCGCTTTCGGAAGAGATGTTCTGGCAAATCGACGCGGTCAACCGCACCGCCGGAAAGCGTCAGGTCACCTTCGGCTCCATTCTTGACTACTGCCTGACTCTGGAAACCGCCGGACTCCCGGAAATCTCCGGAGAATTCAATCCGATTTTCACCGGATGCTATACCACGCGGATTCAGGTGAAACAGAAAATGCGCAAAGGGGAAAATCTGCTCTTCGCCGCCGAAATGCTCGGCGCGGGAACCGGCTGTTCCGTCCGCCTGAACGATGCCTGGACAAACCTCGAACTCGCCAGTTTTCACGACTCCCTGTGCGGCTGTCATCACGACAGCGTTTATGAAGAAATGTCCGGCTTGATGGATCACGCCGCCGACAAGGCGGAAAAGGAAATGCACAAGGCGGAAAAAACGCTCGGCTTCTTCACGGTGTTCAATCCGGATTCCACCGGCGGGCTTTGCATCGTCGAAGCCTCTTTCGATGAAAAATGTCTCCCGGAAGGAGTCCGCTCACAGAAGGACGGCGATTCTCTGGTGTTCGAAGCCGAACTGCCTCCCTGCGGAGTGAAGGGCTTCAAAACCGTCCCCGGAAAAATTGCGGATTCCCGCTCTGAATCGAACCGTTTCCGCACCGACTTCTACGAGGCCGACTTCTCCGGTCCGCTCCCTGTCATACGATCCCTGAACGGAGCGGACGTCTTCGCTCCGGAAGGGTTCGGGGAAATCCTGTTCCGCCGCGACATCGGAAGCATGTGGAGTGAATTTCCGATCTCTCCGTGGATCGGCGCGGAAAAAATGAAGGAGGAAGTCAAATCCATCCTCTCCGGCGATGTGTTCATACAGGTCGTTACGGAAGGAAAAGTGCTGTCCTCGCACGCTTCCGACGGCGGAAATGACGATTACTGGGGAGGCTTCGGCAGTCTCTCCTTCCGCAAAGAATACCGTTTCTACCGCCATCAGGATTATTTCACGCTCAAACTGCGGCTGGACTGGAAGGGGAACAACACGAAAATCGCCATCCGATTCCCGACGAACTGCGATCCCTTCAATACAGCGGGAACCTACGACGTTCCCTTCGGAGCCGCGGAACGGAAACCTTACTTTGAAGTCCCGAAACAATACGAATCGACCATGATCCGGCTGAATCCGCACGAATACGCCAAGGCGGCCGGCGGAGAATGGCCCGCACTGCACTGGGTGGACCTCTGCGACCATCGGTTCGGTCTGGCGGTCGCCAACAACGGGTCCGCGGCTTATTCCATGACCGCCGGAAAGATCATCGCCTCGCTGCTTCGGAGCCCCACCCGGATTGAAGACGGATGCATGCTGCCCCAGTCAGGCGCCTGGGACAATGGAGTCCGTGAATATGAATTCGCTTTCCGCGCGCATCGTCCGGGTCAGCTGGAAAAAGCAGTCGCGCTGGGACGCGTCCTCAACCGGAAACCGCTCGTGCTTCATGGGGACGCCTCCGCGCCGACGCCCGAACAAAGTTTTGTTTCGCTGGATTGCGGAAACGTCGTGATTTCCAGTCTGCGCGCGTTTAAGGACGGCTGGATTCTCCGCTGTTACGAAACGCTCGGACGCGGCTGCAATGCGAAGATCTCCGTATCTCTGGAAAATATTGAACTGCTGGAGTCCGACATGACTGAACAGAACGCCCGTTCTCTCGCCAATGCAAAGGTTCATTTCGAGCCTTTTGAAATCAAAACATTCCAACTGGTTCGGAAAGGATAATAATATGAAATTACCGAAGGTATTCACACTGATTGGGTTGCTTGGCGTTTTCAGTTTCGGCTCCCAGACCGCAGAAGCGGTACAAGCAACGGATTCTCTCCCGAAGATCGGTTTCTTCTCCGAAGAATTCCGCTACGACGACGCATGGCGCAAATACGGACTCCACGACAAGCTCCTCGAGAACGGTCTTCTTGGAAACGCGACTCTTTCCATGAGTTGGGTTTTTGGAAATGTCAGTGAAGACAAAATCTACGATGAATTCAAAAAATATCATGCGATTGTCATCTCTCTGGATCGCGGATACCTGACAAAGGATTACGCCAAGACCACGCTGAACTACCGCAACGCGATCCGCCGTTATCTGGAACAGGGCGGAGGCGTCCTGCTGGTGCCTCAAAGCGGGGAATACAAACAGGACCGCCGTCCGGAAATCTTCAACCTCATGTTCGGGGAATACGGCGTCACCATGCTACGGGAAGGAATCTACGATCCGTCGCAGGAGTATTCCTATGAAGGACACTCTTTCCTCTCCACGCCCAGACAGACCGCCCCGAGCTATCTGCGGTTCTTCCGGCTTTCCAATATCAAACCTTCCCCGGTCACGGAAGGCGTAAAAAATCTCTTCATGCCCCTCTATGGAGCCGGAGGCATGTGGGGCACGATGGCGCTGAAGCTCGATTCCCATTGGAACGTGGTCGTCCGGGGAGACAAAACGGCCGCCAGTTACCGGTATTCGCCCGGAGGAGCCAAAAACGAGTGGTTCGAACTCCCCGGCACCTATTCCTCGGAACCGCCGGTCGCGGCCATCCGCACTTTTGGAAAGGGGCGCCTCGCGGTCATCTCCTGCAACGTGATGCACCTGACCATCAACGCCAAGGCGGCGGACTGGCCGGGCGTCTTCGAATTCCGCGGAGACGGCAAAACCGCCAGCGACGGACACCGTCTGCTGTTCAATACTCTCCGCTGGCTCTCGGAAGGAGCGTCCGCAAATCCGGCGCTCGGTTCCTATGTGGAAAAACCTTCCGTCGGAGCCGCCCTGCCTCCCTCCATCAACTATGACCGGGCTCCTTTTCCAGCTCCTGCCCAAAAACTCTCTGTCGGACTCATCGGCCTCCACAGCGCACTCTCCGACGGCACGGGTACAGTCCGGGAATTCGCCGATGCCGCACGCCGGGCCGATCTGGACTTCATTGTCTTCACGGAATCGCTCGAAAAGCTGACTCCGGAAAAATATGAACAGCTCAAACGCGAATGCAAAGAGGTCTCGGACGCCGGTTTCTACGCCTGTCCCGGAATCGAGTTTCCGACTTCCACCGGCTTGCGCTGGGCCTTCTGGGGCGAAGCGGTCCGCTTTCCCGGGAAACACGTGATGAGCCCCGACGGAAAAACCGTTCACTGGTGGGGACAATATGCGGCTGAATGCGACCGCCGTCCTTCCGCCCTGCTGAATTATGACCGTCTCCACCAGCTCGGGGATCCCTGCAACCTCTGGTGGTATTTCCGGATTCCGCTGCTGGTCTACCGCAATGGAAAATTTCAGGCGGACAACGTATCGGAATATCTGTTCGCGCTGGACGACGTCCGCGGGATCGGAGCCACGGCGTACAGCAGGATCTGCGATCCGGGAAAACTCCCGGAGGAAACCGCCTCGTCCGCCCGGAACGTGGTCTACGGTTCGCTGGACAACGCCAAAGACTGGCTGAACACCAAAAACACCTATGAAGCGACCATGGGCTATGTATCGCAGGGCCCCCGTATCCTTCTCTGGAACGGAATCAACGTCACGAATGCCATGCCGTTCGGCCGGGTCGCAGGAACCCAGCGGGTACGCTTGAAATTCGAGGTCGATTCTCCCGACGGCATCGCGGAGGTCAAGGTCATCGACGGCACGCGCGGTCTCTTCCGCCGTTTCAACGGACAGTCGAAGAAAAATTTCTCCGCTGAATTCGAAGCCGTTCACGACCGCGTCCATCCGCTGGTGCTGGAAGTCACCGACATCCATGGAAAAAAGGCATGGTCGCAGGAACTCCGCGTCCAGAATCCGTTTTATGCGATCACCCGCTGCACGGACAACCTCAATCTGCTCGGCTATTCCACATTGATCGCTCACCCGGACCGTCATTCGACCATCGCATTCCGGGGATTCGAAGACCCGGGAACCGCGTCCATGGAAAAAACGCCCTTTGTGGGAGTGGATACCGCTGTCGCGGGCGTGGATACCGCCATCGAACTTGTCTTCGCCCCCGGAAGCAGCATCAACATCAATCTCCGGACAGACCGCGGCGACCAGTTGGGCGGCAGCAACCAGCTGGACAACTGGAATGCGCAAATCGTCCGGTATCCAATGACCTCCGACGGAATCTCCCTCATCACCAGCGATTCGACCCGCCGGGTGGACACTCATTCCCGACACCTCCCCGACAAGAGGATTTCCTATAATGACGGCCCCTTCTATCCTCTCGGGGATCCCCAGCCGATCGCGGACATTCAGCAGACCTTGTATCTTCTCCGAAGCCGGATCCGTCCGGACTTGCGTCACACGCGTCCGTGGCTGTGCGCCGACGACTACCGGGGCGGCGTAATGCTTCACGAAATCAAGCTCCGGTTCAAGGAAAACACCGTGCTGAAAGGAACCTTGCCGATCCGGATTGCCTCCTTCTTCTCCGAGGCCGGCAGCTATTTCAATGCCTCACGCGGTTACTGGACGACTCTTCTTGTTCAGGAACCCGGCGGCAAAATCATCGAACGTCCTGCGGGCAGTCTCTCCGGAGAAATCGCAAACGGCGGATTCATGACCGTAATGAGCAAAGAGTCTCCCCGCCGGATCGTGCTGATCCCGTCCGCGGACAAACTGTCGCTCCGCTATGAAATGACCGTTTCGGGGACTCTCATCTTCGGTCTCGGAAAAGAGGGCGACCGCATCGTCGGAGGAGAAACTGTTACTCTCCGGCTGGCATTCATTTCCCAGATGGACAACGCCGGGGACATCTCTTCGATCAAGGTCCTGCCCGAAAGCTTCGATATGGACGGAAAACACTCCGGACTCGGAATCCAGGCCAGCGTCGGAAAATTCCTCTCCTCCCGTTTCATTCCCGACTTCGAGGCGGACAACGGTGCACTGGCGTTCACGACCCGTCCGCTGAAAACGGTCTGTGATCTGCCCTTCCGGGTAAAAGGCGTTGAAGACAACGGTTGCGCCGCATATTTTGAAAAGAACGGCTCCGCCCGTTTCCTCTTCGCTCCGGTGCAGAAGGGTTCGCTCTACTTCCAGACCTCCACGGAAAAAGGCGCGGACATCTGGTGCGGAAATGTCTTCCTTGCTTCGGACAAAAACCTGAAACTGACCCTTACGGTTGACGGACAGACGCCCGGAAAGCCTCCGAAACTGGAGATTCACAACCCGACCGCGGAAGCAGTCCGCGCAACGGTCTTTTCTCCGGCTTCAGCGCCGATGTTCGGCGGCACGAAATTCCAGGTCGAGGTTCCTGCCGGAGCAAGTATCCAGAAAACGCTTGAAGTGAAAAAATAATCGGAAAGGATCCCCCTGTGATAATGACACGGCTCATTACGGAATTTCAATATAAAAAATTCTTCATGGAAAGGATCGGAAAATGAAAAAGTCCCGTTTTACTTTGATAGAACTCCTCGTTGTGATTGCCATTATTGCAATCCTCGCGGGGATGCTTCTTCCCGCCCTGAATAAAGCCAGGGAAAAAGCCAACGCGGTTCAATGTGTCGGTAACCTGAAACAACATTTTACCCTCTGTTCCCAATATTCCATGGACTATCAGGAATGGATGATGAACGTCGGCAACAAGGATTCCGCTGTTTCTATCCGTCCATGGATTTATCTCTTTTACGATATTGCATATCTGAAAGGCAATCCGGGATTGATCAATATGGATGGTGCGCCGCGCGGAATCTGGCAATGCAGCTCCGACAAGCGGCGCAAGAATCTAAGCTATTACCTGAATCGCGGAATCACGTGGAGCGCCAATTCCAACGGAACCGCTGTCAACGGGGACAGCCTTAACACCTGTTTTTACTACAAACAGGCGGAAATCAAGCATCCCTCGAAAGTGATGTACATTACCGACGGCTGGAATGGAACCGACTATTCCACAGGGGGCTACTGGACTTACCGCAAAGCGTATCGAGACCATGAAGGAGCGGAACCGGATTTCAGGCACAACAGCTATACCAACATGCTGTTCGTCGACGGCCATGTCAGCCCGTATGCCAGACGGGACATTCTTCCTTACATCGATATCCGCACCGACGACTATTTCTGGAATGCGAAAGGAACTCCCCGATGAGTGAGTCCATCCCCTTCCCGATCCACTCTGTCCCGCTCGCGGGAGATTACGACGTCTTTATTTGCGGTTGCGGATTAAGCGCCGCCGCGGCCGCCTGGAACATGGCCGAACGCGGGCTCAAAGTCGGTATCGCCGAATACTTCGGCAAACCGGGCGGAGTGCCCGTCACCGGACTCCTCGGAATTGTCTCCGGCTGGAAGCTGGAAGACGAGGTCGCCATTGACGGCGTTTTCCTCCGCGAACTGATTACACGCTCCGAAAAGAAAGGCGGATATTCTTCAAGAAATGAGTGGGGAGGACGTTTCCAGCCGGAAGTCCTCGGACTCATCCTGCTGGAAATGTTCCGCGAACGGAACATCGACCTGATGCTCTACACCCAGCTGGTCGCGATCCGCGCGGAAGACGGCATGATCCGGGAAGTGTTCACTTCCTCGAAGCAGGGACTGGAGGCGTGGCGCGCAAAACTATTTATCGATGCAACAGGAGACGGCGATCTCGCCGCAATGGCGGGCTGTCCGTTTGAATACGGGCGGGTCTCCGACGGCAAAGTACAGTCCTCATCCCTCACTTTCAAGATCGGAGGAATCGACCTTTCCCGCATCCCGAAAAACATGCCGGAAGCTACGAAAATCTGGAATACGGAACCTCATAACGTCCCGACCAACCATACGGTCATCACCTATCTGCCGAACACAAACGGCGAGGCGGCCGTCAACATGACTCATGTTCTTGACTGCGACCCGATGACACACGAAGGACAGCTTCGCATCCGCCATGAGGGCACTCTTCAGGCATACGAGATCGTGGAATTCTTCCGCCGCCGCATGCCGGGATTCGAAAATGCCTATGTGTCCGAAACCGCCGAACAGCTCGGCGTGCGGGAAACCCGCCGCATCCTTGGCGACTACGTGCTTACGGCGGAGGATGTCATCGAAGGACGCGACTTCGAAGACGAGATCGCCCGCGGCTGCTGGGGAATCGACATCCACGACCCGGTGACGATGCACGGCGTCACGCCCATGCCCCACTTCTGTCTGAGGCGGTCCTACGGGATTCCCTATCGCTGCATTACCCCGCGCGGAATCCGGAATCTTTATATTGCCGGACGTCCCATCTCCGCCACGCATGAAGCGTTTTCCTCCTCCCGGATCAACGGAAGCTGCATTGCAATCGGCGAGGCCATCGGTGCGGCCGCACCTCAGGCGATTGCGTCCGGAGACACCCGCAAGGTCGATGTATCCGCCTTGCAGAAGGAACTGGAACTTCAGGGCGCGATTGTTCACTACAAAGCGGTCTGACTCATCATGGGGAGAAAGAGACTTCCCGCTCTCCTCCCCGTGCTTATTGAATATCAGACAGACAT
>CAZORN010000096.1:0-11680 GCA_964581935.1 uncultured Victivallales bacterium | reverse complement strand
TGGCCAGTCCGATCTGCTTCTGGTTGCTGATGCACTTGATGGAATAGGCCTGCTGGCGTGCCTTGTTCAATGCGGGCAGAAGCATTCCCGCCAGAATCGCGATGATCGCGATCACAACGAGGAGTTCTATTAATGTGAAATTCCGTCCTGCGGCGGCTCCGCGGCGGGCGCGGTTCTCATTGCGAAGTTCTCTTTTCTTCATGATGTTACCTCCATTCTTTTCTATTGATCATTTCCAGATACAATGTCGCAGACCACCCGTAGTCATGAAAGACCTGATGGAACGGATGGTATTTACTGTCCGGAGAGACTCCTTTTCTCTCCAGCTGACGCGGATGCACCTCTTTGCGGTCGTCGTAGAACTCGAAGAATGTGCCGCATTCCAGAACCCATTTTTCCTCTTCGCGCAGAGTCTCCCGAACGATGTTTCGCGCCAGATCGTAATACCCGTAGCGCTCCAGTCCGAGCACAATCAGATAGTTGATGTTGACCCAGACCGGACCCCGCCACATGTCTTTCCTGTAGGCGGCCGTGTTGTTTCGGGCGATGGACGGCACCCGCAGCGGCGTCCCGAAGGTTTCCGGATCGGTCAGGTGCCGCGCCATGCGCGCCGCCTGGGACGGACTCGCCGCACCGCAATAGAGCGGAAGGAATCCCGCGCTTGAAAGGATCTCCGTGCGGGTGTTGTTCAGGACGTCGTAATCCACGTAGAGGCCCTGTTTTTCGCTCCAGAGCCGTTCGTTCATCAGCTTGCAGAGCCGTTTGTGATGTCCGAGCCAGTAATCGCGTTTTTCCGGCAGGAAAGCGGCCAGCTGTTCGCACTCGAAGGCGAGGAAGGCGTTGAAATCGGGGGCGTCGAGCTGAAGCGCGCAGTCGAACCGCGGGGAATTGTCCATGCCGCTTTCGCCGCTCCGGCAGTTTTTGTTTGCCTCGATGGCCCATTCGACAAGTCCCGCTCCGTCCGAATCGCGGTTCGCCATGATCCACTCCATGAAGCGTTCCAGCTTCGGAGCCAGTTCAGCGATCCACTCCGGCGCGGATTCCGTCTCATGGATCAGCTTCATGGCCAGCGCGAGCACGGGCGGCTGGGTCACCTTATGGATTTTCCCGGGATCGCCGCAGAGCGGAATGAAACCGTCTTCCCGCTGAAGGTCGAACATCGCGCTGACCATGTCCCGGGCCAGCGGCGGATTGTAGTGGCGCATCCCGATTGCATGAAAAACCGAGTCCCACAGCCAGATCCTTTTATGGGGCCAGCGGTCGGGGGTGCTCCAGTAATGATGAAGAATCCCTTCCGGCGAGTATATCTGCGTTTTGAGCTGGGAGAGCGCTTTGAGAGTCGCCTTGCGGACCGGTTCCGAAGCATTTTCGGGCAGGGGAGCCGCGTCAAGAAATTTCGCGCGTTTCCGGATTTCATAGGAGAGGTTGAGCTTCAGGAGTTCCTTCCGGAGATGTCCGATGGGCGCGACCAGAATTTTTTCGCCCACGTTAACGAGTTCAAACTCATCGCCCGGCGTCACCTCGAATGCACCCTCGAGAAGAATATGGAATGCGTCGACCAACACTCCCGCGGAGATTTTTCCGTCCGCATGGAATCGGAAAAAATCTCCGGTCAGTTCGATTTTTTCAGGTTTCTGGCCGATGTAGCGGATCATGGGATCGTTTTCCCTGTAGCCTTCTTGTTTCAGTTCAAACGCGTAACCGTGAAAGCTCGTTCTTAGGCAAAGACCCTCTTTGAAGTCGGTTGTTCCATCGATTCCGGAAAAGGCGAGGAGTTGTCCGCCGCCCCATATTGTAGGATATTTGTTCATTCGATTCGGTTTCTCCAGATTGACTTTTTGTTTCGTTACAATTAATTATATAATAAAAAAAAGTTTTCGCAACACTTTGTTTTTCATAAAATGTATGTTATCTTATCAATAAAGTCAAGAATCCAGCCAGGCGGACAGACAGATGAGAAGACATTATATCGGCATGACCGACGGCGAATCCAAGCTCTTCGGATACAATTACGGAAAATATCCGAGACATCATTTTCTGCATCCGGCACGGACCGGAGACATCAAGGAGGAATATCCCATTCAGATTCTTTCGACGGGATTCGACGAATGGCACCGGGAGTGTTTCCGCCAGCGGATCAATTCCGATACTTTCGCCGTGGAATATGTGCAGGAAGGTGTTTTCCTTTTCCGTCAGGACGATATTACCCTCAGGATCAATCCGGGCGAAATTTTTCTGGTTCAGTTCGGGACCGACAGCTCCATGCAGTGCGAAACGGAAACGGCCATCAAGCGGACCGTCATCATGAGCGGTTCCCTTCTCCGCCGTTCCCTCGAAATCATGGGGCTGACCCGGGTCAACCGGATCATACCGACGGACCGTTCCCGGATCGATGGAATCTTTGACCGTCTTTACGCACATGCGCAGAAAGCCGATTTCGCGGATTACCGCGAGGCATGCAAGGAATGCTACTCCCTTCTCATGGAGCTTTCCGCTCAAAACGTCGCGGCCCATCGTCCGAAGGAACTCCAGAGGACTCTGGAATTTATCCATGAACACCTGTCCGAACATCTCACCCTTGCCCGTCTGGTTCAGCACACGGGCGTCAGTTCCGCCACGCTCCACCGCCTCTTCCGCGAGCACCTGAAAACCTCTCCGATCGAATACTGCCTCGAGCAGAAAATGGAACGGGCCGCAACCCTTTTGCGCCATCATATCTATTCCGTGAAGGAACTGGCCGCCGAGATGAACTATTCCTCGCCGCAATACTTCGCCACCGAATTCAAAAAACGCTTCGGCGTCACCCCGAAACGAATCAAATGAAAAAACCGCCGTTCCCACGGGGGAGCGGCGGTTTTTCCGAATGATTTCCGAGGGTTACTCGTTATCGGGAGCCGGCTGCGGAGCGGCAGGGCGTTCACTCTTCTTGCCACGGGGACCTTCTCCCTTCGGTCCGGGCTTGTCTCCCTTCGCGGAGGTCACGCGCTCGACCATCCGGTTGACAATCTTGTCCTTTTCCTGAACACTGGCCTTTGCACGGGCAAGAGCCTTTTCCGCGCGGTCGATTTCGATTTTCTGCTGTGCGTCGACAAGGGCGGCGACCGCGGTCTTGACGGCGGCTTTAGTCTTGTCATCGGCGGTCTTGCGGTAGGCTTCCACGGCTGTCTTCACGTTCTGGGACAGTTCTTTGATCTTCGCGGCGTCTTCCTCGCTCATCGGTCCGCGAGCCATGAAACCGAATCCCTGACGTCCGCCGGGGCCGCCTTCATGGCCGCGCTGGAAACGTCCGCCTTCGGGAGCTTTCGGGGGCGGCGCGTCATCATCGGCGGCATACAGAACGGGGGCGAGTCCGAGCAGAGAGACGGCGAGTCCGGATACGAACAGTTTTTTTGCATTCATGATCTTCTTCTCCTGGTTGAGGTGTTTCATCTTTTTGAACGCATGCGTATGTTGTTGTCCATATTAACGAGGACCCCGATGATTTTATTGTATCGCGATTTTTGAAATATTTTCCGTATCCTTTTTTCACTCAGGATTGGAACCGGAAAACAACGCATCCTATCTTTTCTGAAGGTTGAAGGAAAAGGACTCCGCTTCCATGAATTGCCGGATGGCCGGAATGCTGAAGGGATAGGAAAGGGAGGCGTCCGGGAATAAGGAGTCTCCCGGCTTTTTTTTCTCCTTGTCTTCCTGCCACGCGTCCTTGTCAAAGCATATTTTCTGAATATACAGATCCATTTCTGGGTCCTCCAACCTTATGCCGGACGATGAAGTTCAGCAGGAATGTTCATTTCGTGAAGGAGCCGATTTCGACGAGGTTGCCCTCGGGATCGGCGATGTAACAGGTGCGCTGGCCCCACGGTTCCGTGGTCGGTTCCATGACAGGGACAGCCCCCTTTGAAACGACTTCCGCAAAGGCGGCGTCCACCGCGGCGAAGTTTTCCGCGCTCAGGGCAATCTCATAATGTCCGTTGACCTCCGGCGCATAATGAAACTTCCGGTTTGTCATTGTCTCAAAGTCTTTCCGTCCGTAAAGCAGAAACAATGTGCCGTCTTTGACAAGATAGACATTCGTCGTTTTTTCCTCTTCGCGGATTTCAAACCCCAGCACGTCCCGGTAAAAGCGGATTATACAGGGCATGTCCTTGACAAATATTCCGAAGCCGTCCAGGCGCATGAATGTTCTCCGTTGATGAAGCGTTCAGTCCTTGATCTGGATGTTGGTGTCGTATTCCTTGTTGATGTAGTCCGCGAGAGTTCTTGCTTCCCGGGCTTCCTCGGAGGTCCATTCCCGGCGTTTGGAAATGTTGTCGAGCTCTTTGAGCCGCTCCAGCTTCCGTTTGTCCGCCTCGGCTTTCTTTTCCGTCTCCGCGAGACGCTGGTTTGCCTCCGCCGCTTCCGCCCCGGCCTGTTTCGCGAGATAGGTCGAGGCGTTTCCTTTGATGACGGCATAGTGCATAACGGGCGTCAGAATGGTCAGTATTCCCATGCAGAGGACAAAAATCATGACGGTCTTTTTCCGCATGAAAACGAGGTTCTGTTTTTTCATCCGGGCGTTCAAAAAAAGAAACGCGGCCGCAAATACCGCAAGGAAAACGATGGAGGTTCCCGTGCTGTTATCGGAGAGCACATACACTGGATCGCGGTAGTAATCTTTCGCAAGCGCTATATTCCTTTCCACGGTGAGTTTCTCTCCGTTGTACGGGTAAAGAGCCTCGTGAATTCTGGCTGTCGCAAAAGAGCTGATGAGGAAAGCCCCTTGCACCACCAGCAATATGAACGCGATCATGGTGATGATTTTCAGGGCGGGACTGTGCGGGATCACCCACTCCCCGCAATGCGGACATTTCTTCGCTTCACAGGCAAGCGTCGAACAGCAGAAGGGGCACTGTTTTCCGGATGGTTCGGCCGCGGACACCGCCGACTCCGGAGAATCATCCGGACGGGTAAGGACGAAGTTATTCTTGCAAGATACGCATTGAATGGAATGTCCGTAATACGATTCGTCCACTTCATACTTCTGTTGGCAATGAGGGCAGTAGGCGTTCATTTTAAATGTCTCGTTTTTTTGGGGATTATCTTTTTAAGTTCATTTCATCATTAATATTGTATCGGATTGAACATTTTTTCCAGTTCCTCGAAACGGGCAAGCGAGTCACTTCCGAATTTCGACATGGAGTGTCTGACGGAATCCAGCGGTTTTTCCATCATATCTCCGGATTTCGAGTAGAACTTGTCCGCGAAACAAATCAGTTTTTCTTCCGGGGTTTCCGGAAGGTAATCGCGTTCCGGGATCGGAAGCCCTTGCTTGCGGACTTCCCGCGCCGTAAGGCCGCTCCCGGTGTGACGTTCGCATATCCGGGCGTAGACTTCCATGTCGCATCCCTGATTCCGTCCGAATTCGCGCAGCATCCGCGCCCCGACGATTCCATGCGCGATATATGGTTCGGTTCCTTCGCAAAGGATTTTCGGCGCGTGACATTGGAGTATGCCGATGTCATGGAGCATTGCACCTGTTTCAACCAGACGTGGATCCGGATTCCATTCCATGCCGCCGCAACGCTCCAGAATCGCCAGCGCCTTGTCCCGCACCTGTCCGCTGTGCTTCAGAAGCATCCGCCGCAGCGCCGTATCTTCCGGGTAGAAAAAATCGATGACTTCATTTGCATCCGCTATGGCCGCCTGTATCATTATGATCTCTTGTTATCCGCATCTGAAAAATGTTTGACTGTTTTTCCGTCCGTGCCGAAAATTGTTTTTCCGAAACAGCATGCGGGGAAAACAATTTATGAATATATTCCTGAAAATACTGAAATGCAAGTAAAATATGTTTTGTTTTTGTAAAAATACATGTTTTGTTGTGTTGGAAATCAGGAACATCTCCCGCCGGAAGAGAAGGACGCCGAAGTGCCGGGGCAGGGGGGCTTACCCCTTTCTGCCTTCGCGGTAGAACAGCGGAGAAATCCCGATGTAACGCTTGAACTGTGCGGAAAACTCGTAGGCGGAGGAGTAGCCGAGACGTTCCGCGATTTCGGAGATGGGCCTCTGCTTGTCCTGAAGGAGCGCGGAGGCGGCGTCGAGTTTGCGGCGGACCCGGTACTGCCAGGGGGAAATGCCGAGCCGCGCCTTGAAAAGTTTCCGGAAGTGTTCATAGCCCCAGCCGTTCCGGAGACAGAATTCGTGCAGGTCCACGCTGTCGGTGAAGTGGGTGCCGAGCAGATGGCAGGCCAGCTCGATGATGCTCTCCTGTTCCCTGTCCGGCGAAACCGCGCCGTTGTTCGTCTGGCAGCGCCGGAAAAGTTCCAGCAGATCGACCGTAAGGCGGGCAAGTTTTTCCTCGGTCGCATTCTGAAGCTCATGGATCAGTTTCCATATCCGTTCCGGCAGGGAGGGGATGTTCCAAAGCTTCTGCACGGGGTCTTCCGTCCGGATGATCCGCATGGCCCGGAGCGACTGATAGAACAGGGGGCCGGTTTCAAGGTAAGCCTCGAACCAGTCGCTGCTGGCGTCCACGGTGTTCGAGTGCATGATCCCCGGCTGACGCTGGAAAAACATGCCGGGGCTCAGACGGTAGGTCTGTCCGCGGTCGTCGGAAAACGTTCCTGTTCCGCGGAGGACAATGACGATCACATAGCGCGGCGAAATGTAGTTGTGGAAATCGACGCCGCCCTGTTTCGGGATCATTCCGGCCCCGATGCCCTCGCGCGAACTGGCGACGCCCATCGACCGGAAAACCGTGATCCGTTTGCATTGGCCGATGCCCGGAAATGGCGGATACCCCGTATTATTACCATTTTGCATATCATCTCCTGCCATTTGCAGTATTCCACTTCTCAAAAAACAGCTTATAGTAATGGTAATGTAAATCCGCTTTCTTTAAAAGCAAACGCAGTGACAATCAGCACAGGGAGTTTCTCGAATGAATTTCAGACTGGATGAGTTGATCTATCAGAGCCCCGAATGTGTCGGGATGAATCGGGAGCCGGGCCGATCCCCGCTTTTTCCGTTCAAAAAGGAAGCCGAAGCAAGACGCGCCGGCCGCGGCCGCGGGCCGTACTTCCAATCCCTGAACGGCGACTGGAAATTCTCTTATTACGAAAAACCGCAGAACGTTCCGGAGAATTTCATGGAGCCTTCCGTCGACGATTCCGGATGGAGAAAAATCGACGTTCCGAGCTGCTGGGATATGCGCGGATACGATTATCCCCATTATACCAATGTGCAGATGCCCTGGTCGGAACTCCCTCCAAAAGTTCCCGCGGACCGCAACCCGACCGGCGTTTACCGGAGAACTTTCGACATTCCGAAAAGCTGGGCGTCCAGACGCATCCTCCTCCATTTCGACGGCGTGGAATCCTGCTTCGCGGCCTATGTCAACGGCGTCGCCGCGGGAATGAGCAAGGACTCGCGCGGCTCCACGGAATTCGACGTGACGGGCAGAGTCCGGCCGGGCCGCAACCAACTCACCGTGCTGGTCGTCAAATGGTCCGACGGCACGTTCATCGAGGATCAGGACCACTGGTGGCACGCTGGCATCGTGCGGAGCGTTTATCTCTACTCCACCGGAAAGACGTGCATCAGGGACGTTCACGCGACAGCGACCCTCGACGACTCTTTCCGCAACGGCATCCTGCGCGTCGATGTCCGGATCGGACACGAAACGCGTGTCACCCCCGAACACATGCCTTACTTCATCGTGCGCGTCTATGACGCCGCGGACGCTCTCGTCTTCGAGCGGAAACAGGACTCTTTCCCTCTGGGCGCCGACTTCCGTTATACTTTTACGGGCATCTCCGGCACCATTGAAAATGTCCGCGCATGGAGTGCGGAAATCCCCGCTCTCCATACCCTGACCGTGACTCTTTACACTGAAAACGGCAAGGAGCTGGAGGCCGTCTCCCAGCGGATCGGATTCCGCACCGTGAAGGTGGAAAAACGCCAGCTTCTCATCAACGGACAGCCCGTGCTGATCCGCGGCGTCAACCGCCATGAACACGACGAGCGGAACGGACGCACCGTTTCAGAGGAGCTTTCCAGAAAAGACCTCATCCTCATGAAACAGTTCAACATCAATGCGATCCGCTCCTCGCACTATCCCGATGCGCCGGAATTCTATGACCTCTGCGACGAATTCGGCTTTTATGTGATCGACGAAGCGAATCTGGAATGTCACGCATTCTATCATGACTTCACCAACAATCCCGCGTGGATCGCTCCGTTCGCGGACCGCGCCATGCGCATGGTCATGCGCGACAAAAATCATCCCTGCATCATCCTGTGGTCGCTCGGCAACGAGTCCGGCGTCGGCCCGAACCACGCCGCGATGGAGGGCTGGATCCGCCACTGCGATCCCTCGCGTCCCATTCATTACGAGGGCGCGACCCACGGCTGGAAGCAGGATTCCAACGCCCATCTCACGGACGTCATCTGCCCGATGTACCCGCATGTGGACAGCATCACGCAATGGGCGGAATCCATCACCGGCGATCCGCGTCCCATGATCATGTGCGAATACACTCACGCCATGGGAAACAGCAACGGCGGACTCAAGGAATATTTCGACGCCTTTGAAAAATATCCCTGTCTCCAGGGCGGGTTCATCTGGGAATGGCTCGACCACGGCATCCGGACGGGGGAAAAAGAAGACGGCACGCCGCGCTGGCTCTACGGCGGCGACTTCGGCGACAAACCGAACGACTGCAACTTCATCACCGACGGCGTCGTATGGCCCGACAGAACCGCGCACCCGGGCCTCTATGAGTTCAAGAAACTCGCGCAGGATGTCAAGTTTGAAGCCGTCGATCCCGAAGCCGGACGCTTCCGCATCATCAACCGCAGATATTTCAAACCGCTCGACGATCTGCGCATCAACTGGGAGCTTTCGGTGGACGGCAGGACCGTCCGGCAGGGAACGCTCGGCACACTCAGCCTTCCGCCGCGCCCCCTCCGCCTCGGAGATGAGTCGTTCCGGAAAGCATGGATGACCACCAACCATTTTGACTCCCCGGACAATTTCACGGATGTTCAGCTTGAACTGGAACGCCCGGAGATTCATCCCGGACAGGAATGCCTCCTGACATTCCATGCCGTGCTGGAGGAAGAAACACCCTGGGGGGATCCCGGATTCGAGGTCGCCTGGGAACAATTCCCGATGCCGTTCGCCCCCAACCGGAAAAACGGGGCCGCGCTCTCCGCGAATTCCTCTGCAAAACTTGACTTCAAAGCGAAAAACGCGTTCCTTTCTCTTGGAAAACAACCGCTGGTCCTTGAACTGCCGCAGCTCAACATCGTCCGCGCTCCCACGGATAATGACGGACTCAAAATCACAACGCTCCCCAAGGAACAGAAGTGGAAGGCCCTTTACAAATGGGAAAAAGAAAAAGGCCTCTACTCCTTCCGTCGCAAGGAACAGACCGTTTCCTCCCATGGGAATTCAACCCTGATTTCCTCCGTCTGGCAGGGACATGTCATCGATGACCGCGTCACTCTGAAAGAGACGGTTTCCGCCGGGACGGATGGCGTGTTCCGCTTCGAAAACCGTTTCGAGATTGGAAAAGGACTCGACGACCTGCCGAGAATCGGCATCCTGCTGAAACTCCCCGCGGAATTCGGGAACGTCGCCTGGTTCGGACGCGGCCCGCAGGAAAATTATTGCGACAGAAAAGCGGGGTATCCTGTCGGATTCTACGAATCGACCGTGGATGAAATGCACGTTCCCTACATCATGCCGCAGGAAAACGGACTGCATACGGATGTCCGCTTTGCCGCTGTCAGCGATGCAAAGGGACGCGGTTTTCTGATCGCCGCTCCGGAATGGATGCAATTTTCCGTCAGCCGCTATTCCGTGCAGACCCTTTATTCCACGATGCATGAACATGAGCTCGAAGCGGACGACTGCATTTACCTGAACCTTGACTTTTTCCATCGCGGACTCGGCACCGCGTCCTGCGGGCCCGATACGCTGGAAAGATACAAAAGCAAGCCGGGCGTCTACTCTTTCCGGTTCAATCTTTATCCCTTCGAAAAGTTTCCCGCGAATCTTTCCGAAACGGCGAGAGCGATGAACCTGCTGTAATCTGAATTGCGGAGTAATTCAATCGCAACTGCCGTCTCGTCCGGTGGTTGCGATTGCTTCCGTCGCATCAGGAATGATCTATCCTTCAAGAATGATGATAAGGTGCAAGTATAATCTTCCCGCCTTTCTCAAGGCTGTATTACGCATAAGCGGCAAAAACTATTGTGAAATTTCTTGTCATCCGGGCATTCGCGTGGTAAATTATGTGGTTCGGCAACTGCAAACATAAAGGAACGATCAATGAAACCGATTACGCAATTCAATAATGCCGCGCTGGAAGTAATTCACCGTCGTCACAGTGTCCGCCAATATTCCCCGGAACCGGTCGGCAACGATCTGCTGATGACTGTATTGGAAGCTGCCAATTGCGCGCCGTCCGCCCACAACAGCCAGTCTTGGCGTTTCATTGTGCTGCGCGGAACGAAGAAAGATGAGTTGGCCAAACTTGTGACGGAAAAAGTGACGCAGTTTTCGCGTCCGGCGTCCGTGCTGATGCGGATGAGCGCCAAAAGTATTTACAACGCGCCGGTGGTCATTGCCGTGGCCAACACCTCCGAACTGATCAGTCACGGCACGGAGTTGTTCAAAGTCGATCAGGAAAAAGGCCGTGATTTCTTCCGGACCATGGAAATTCAGAACTCCTCCGCCGCCGTGGAAAATCTCCTGCTGGCGGCCACCGCGCTGGGCCTGGCCACCGTTTGGCTGGGGATCCTTTACATGATTAAGGATGACGTCCTGCGATTCCTGGGCGAACCGCAGGGCGAATTCATGGCCGTGGTGCCGATCGGACATCCGGCGCGGCCGTCGGCCGGCCCGGTCAAACGTCCGATCGCCAAAGTCGTCAAATTCATGGAATAGAGGGCAAGGACGCAAGCTGGTTTTGAAACGCATGAAATACCATGTGTTTCAGTTTCAACAACGACTCCCCTCTGACGAGACGGAAATGAGATTCTAAAATAAGCCGATCTCGGGCTGTTTCCGGTTTATTTTAGAACTCCCGGCAAAAAACTGAAGTTCGCAAGGTTTTTTCAAGTCCATTTTCCTGGAATGCGGGAAGTTTTCTGATTTTATTTCGTGGGAACCCCATGTATGAAATAGCCCTTGCAGAACCCTGAATCCCAGAGCCGTCAGTTTGATGTTTTCCCTCTATAGTCAATACATGACGCTGTTTCCCCCCAGCCGGAGCATCCATCATCTGAGCGATGCCTCAATGGAGGGCTTCAAAAATAAAATCCGATGGCTGATCCGAGACGCCTACGGCTTCCGCGATCCGGAATACTTCAAGTTGAACATTTTCCAACCGCGTGAAGTTTCGTGCGTGAGAGACGTATGATTTACAGTTTAAACCGACGAAGAGGCCAAAAAACTCCCCCGCCCGGAGAAATTTCCGGAACGGGGGAGGGGAAGGGAGGCAGTATTCAGTGCCGGGTTACTTTTTGATCTCTTCAATTTCTCCGCCGGGGAGAAGGCGGTAGTTGGAATCGATGGCGGGAGCCCGTTCGGGGAGACGCGGACCTGTGAAGAGGAACGAGGGGAGAATCAGTCCGCCTGTTCCGATTTCCGAGTTGCCGCGGCGTTCCACCTGAATCACGATCAGGTTCTTCT
>CAZORN010000095.1:0-11793 GCA_964581935.1 uncultured Victivallales bacterium | reverse complement strand
GCGATCAACTGTCTTTCCCGGCAGAAACAGTGCACCTCCGGGATCATGCTTTACATGAACGACTTCAGCGGCATGGTTCCGCTTCAGATCATGGCCTCGACCTCGCAGATGCCGTGGGCCGCGGTCTATTGCAGCTCGAAACAGTGGCCGACGTATCCTCAACTGGGACAGGGCTACATCCAGACCGGCGCCGACGGCGAAATCACGCGCTGTCCGGCCTATCCGACCAGCAAGGCCAACTGGCAATTGTACAGCTTCGGGACGCCGGGCGGATACGGCGGAGTTCAGGTGGTGCCGACCGCCAACTGGGTGGCCTCCAACGGCAGTTATTTCATCAACACCAAACGGATGCAGCTGCTCTCCCGTCAGTTCATCCTGACCGATTCCATCCAGCCGACAACCAAACTCCAGATCGCCGGAGTGTGGGGAACGAACTCGACGCAGCAATCGATTCATTTCCGTCACAGCAACCGGGCCAGCACGGCATTCCTCGACGGTCACGCGGAGGCAGTCTCCAGCAAACAGTTCCGCGAAAATCTCGACCTCACCAACGCCCCCAACCTCCGGTACGGCTTCACGCTCAACGGCGTATCGATTGTACTGTAAAAAACAGGGAGACCCATTCCATGATCCGAAACACCTTGTTCGTTCTGCTGTCCCTGATGTGCATTCCGGGCGTAATGAATGCCGCTCCCTCCAATCTTTTCGATTTCAACGGAGACTTTTCCCGGGAATCGGCCGGAAGCGGAAAAGTCCCCTCCGGATGGGTATTTTCAAACTCGCCCACCGTCCGGATGGAAATCACGGAGGAGGTCCCTCCGGAATCCGGCCTCCGGAAAAGCCTGACGGTCGACTGGAGCCGCACACTACCTGCCGATCAGTCCCGCATGTTCCTTTCGGACTTCATTCCGGTCGATCCCGCCCTTCCCCATATTCAGAAAGTCTGGATCAAAACGGATGGAAAGACCGAAAAAGGGTTCGGCGTCACGGTGGGGCGCATGTTCTACGACAAGGACAAAAAACTCATCGCGTATGACGGCTATCTGGAAAAGCGTTATTTTCTCCGCAACGCCGGGCCTACGGACTGGACGCTGTTCAGCCAGACTCTCGCGCCCCAGCGGGACAAGGCCGCCGTCGGCAAGGACGAGATTCCGGAGAACACGGCGTACGCCCGCATCCTGTTCCTCTCCTACGGTTACAACAAAAACTACCGGATCGCGGGACATGTCTTCAGGCCGTATCTTCCGGGAGAACACAAGAATTTCAGGGACGCTTCAATCGTCACAATGCCGCCGTCCGCCTCATTCCCGGCCCCCAAGGTGGACGGAATTCCGGACGATCCCGTCTGGCAGAACCCGGAAACCGTGAATTCCGGTTTCGTGCGCACAATCTGCAACCGGAAATGGTCGGTCCCGGTCAAGGCGCAGACTTCATTCCGGTTGTTTCAGGACCGCGACAACCTCTATTTCGCCGTCCATTGCAAGTCCGCCGATCCGGACCGGATCAAGGCGGAAGTCAGGCCTCCCAACGACACGATGGTTTTCGGCGACGAGGAAGTGGAACTGTTCCTTGACGGCACCGGAAAACGGGAACGCATCCTCCAGATCGGGCTCAACGCGGCCGGATCGTACGCCGTCCGCTTCAACAACGTGCCGGTCGGACTGCCCCTGCGATATGCCGTCCGCCGCACCGCGGACGGCTGGACCGGCGAGCTGGCCATTCCCCGGGAAAAAATCTGGCAGCTTTACAGCGAAGCCAACTGCGAACTGAACCCGGACGCGTGGAACATCAATGTCTGCCGCCATCAGCCGTCCGCCGCGCCCGAAGAACGCTATTCCTCGTGGAACGCGACCGGACAGGCGTTCAGCAGTCCGCGCGACATGGGAATCCTGCTGTTTTCCACTCCCCGGAAAGCCTTGCAGACGGCTATTGAAACAGCTGCGGCGCAAACCGGAAGCCAGTTGAAACAGGCCGCCCTGCCGGAGCATACCGATTCGGCGGCCCTGAACCGCACGCTGGCGGAAATCCGGAGCACGGCCGCCATTCCCGCGTGGCTTCTCCGTCAACTGGCGACGACATCGGAACTCTCCCCGAGCGCCTTTGCCGAATACTACAGCGAGGCCATTGCGTTCCCCTCGATCGTCCGGGATCAAGTGAAAAGTTTCCGGCGTCTCAATTTCGCCTTCCCGCGGGAACGGCAGAAATACGGGTGTCTCCTTGCCTCCGTGCCGCTCCTCGATCCGGTGTCCGAAGAAAGCCTTCCCAACCCGGACGCCATCACCTCGAAACTCTCCATCCGGGCGGCAGGCGATGAAATTGCGTTCGTCCGCTTCCGGGTGTTCGCGGGACAGAATCTGCGGAATATGGAAATCAGGTGGAGTCAGTTCACGGACGGCAAGGGGAATGCGATTCCGGATTCCTCCGTCGATGTGAGAATCCTTCAGCCATGGGGCAAAAACCATCAGGCGGACATCCTTGCGACGGACTTGCGGATTCCTTTCGCCGGATATCTCAAGAACTATGCCGGGGAAAAGCGTTTCATCCCCGAAATCGCCGCCAACACTTCGCGGGATATTCTGGTCGGCGTGCGAATCTCTCCGGAGCAGACGCCCGGAACCTATACGGGCAAAGTGACCCTCGCTCCGGAAGGAGTTGAAGCTTCGGTGCTGGAGGTATCCGCCGAGGCCCTGCCGTTCCGTCTCCTGAGGACGGAAAAGGATGTCGGGTTCTTCTCCAGCATGGTATTGTTCGACCCGCAGGGCCCGGCCATCGGAAGCCGCGGCGCCATGTTCTATAACGGACGCGAAACCGAGAAAAGTTTTGTCGCAACCGTCCGGATGGTGACCGATTCCGGATTCAATTTCCTGGTCCAGCCGGTCTACAGCAAAGGACCGTTCCAGCCGGAACACACCCGACAGATCCTCAAGCTGTGCCGCGAGGGCGGACTGAGCCGGATCTCCCTGCTGGGAGCCGAGCACATCATCACGCCCGACCTTTTTGCCGTTGGCAAAGAAGATATCCGCAAGCAGAAAATCGAGCTCCTGACGGAACGCCTCCGCGAAGCGGTCGACGACGCACGCGCGCTCGGCTTTGAAAAGTGCTATATCTACGGTTCGGACGAACCCCACACGCCGATTGACATTCTCCGGAACGACGCCATCTTCGCGGCGGCGAAAAAAGTCGGCGGTTCGACCCTTGTGGCGTGCATTCTGGAAAGCGTCCGGGTCCGGCTCAAGGACATGGACGCCGTCATGATGAATTATCTGGCCATGACGACCTCCGCCAATCCGCTGATCGACGCCCCGCCCGCAGGACTGCGACGTCTTTACTATGCCAACATGACCAACGAATTCGATCCGGTCTGCCGCATGGCCTTCGGCTGGTATCTGGAAAAATCCGAGTTCGACGGCAATGTGCCGTGGGCGCTGTATTATCTGGGACCGGACTGGGATCCCTTCAAGGATTTCGCCCTGACCGGCGAACTCTCCATTCTGAATGCAACATACGTTTTTCCCACGGCGGACCAGCCGATCCCGACACTGAAGTTCATCGCCGCCTCGGCAGGAGTCGGCGACCTGCGCTACATCGAAACCCTGAAGGCTGAAATGAAGAGATCCGCCCATCCCGCCGCCCGCAAGAATGCGGAAGCGGAACTCAAAAAGATGCTGGAGCTTTTCGAAGTCTACAACCCGCAGGGAACCCGGAGCAACAACTTTAAGATCACGCCCGCGCAATACGATCAGTTTCGCGACAGATTGCAGACGCTGATCCTGACTCTCTGACACGGTTCCGGGCACGGGATCGCGTCAGTGAATCATTTTCATTGCTGAAAGGAGTGTCATGCAAGGCTCTCAGCCTTGCCGCGGTCCAGCCGCGAAGGCTGGTCGTGCAAAGCACGAAATCCCTGCCCGGAGCGGTTCCACCGCTCAAGGACGAGAACTTGATTCATCAAGTTCGAGAGCTCCGGGCGTTCCCGGAAGACAATCTCACGGGAGCGGCGGCTCTCGCTCCTTCGTCGCTCGTCCGTCAGCGGGGGACCCGCCGCCGCAAAGACAAAGAACAGGAGGGCTTCGCGCCCTCCAACTCCGCGACATGTGAAATCACCTGCACCTCGGCAAACTCGTTTGCCGTCTTTGAGAATTTTCCACTGACGCAATGCCTGACACGGCTGTTTTTCAGGGAAACCATGCGAATCCGTATTGCAACTTGCCAAAAGGAGGGGTATAATATGGCAGGCAGCATAAAAACAAGGAACCGTCATGGCGCTCAATAAAAACGTCCCGTTCTATCTTCAGGTCGCCCGCATCCTGCGGAATGAGATCATCACCGGAAAATTTCCGGGGGGGAGCCCCTTCCCTCCGGAAGAAGAACTCGCCGCCCGGTTCGAGGTCAGCAAGGATGTCATCCGCGTCAGCTTGCGGATGCTGGCGGAAGAAGGGCTGATCCTCCGGATCCGGAGCAAGGGAACGTTTGTGTGCGACCGTCCCAACTCGAACAGCCTCCGAATTCTCCTGACCGTCTGTCAGAATCCGGTGGCGGCGGAACTGCTCCGGCACGGAGTGGAGCTCGGAGCGGGAAAAGGCAGATACGATCTTGTAATCAAGCGGGTGCATCCGTTCAATCTCGCGGCGGAACAGCGTTGTCTGAACGCGCTGGCACAGGACGCCTTCGCGGCCATGGTGGTGACTCCCGCCGTAGCGCCGGACGACACCGACAACCGTGAACTGTATGCGAAATATCTCCGGCAGGGCATCCCGGTCATCGCCATCGACCATGAATTCACCGACATCCCGGTCGACGCCGTCTTTTTCGACGAATACGCCTCCATGCGCGCCGTAACCGAAGAGTTCCTGCGGACCGCCCCGGAAAAAACAGCCGTCTTCCTCCGGAAAACGCCGCACCGGATCGTGCGCCGCCGCAACCAGGCGCTGACGGAAGCCGCGGCCGCACTGCCTCCGGGAAAAAAATGCGTATTCGAGTCCGCCGTGGAAAAATTCGACAACCGCTCGGTCACCGATGGTCTCTTCCGGCAGTTCGAAAAGTCCGGCTTTATTCCGGATTCGATTCTGGTGGACAACAATCAGGTTGCCTTTGAACTTCTCGAACGCCTGCGCGAAACAGGAAAGTCCGGGTCCCTGAAAATCATCGGCACCGTCGGAGATTCAAAATACGGGGACGACGATTTCAACTCGAAACTCCTCTGCCATTACCGTCTGTATGACGACTTTGTCGGACCGCTGGAGGAAATCCTGTCGCTCCGGCTGGAGGACCGCATCCCGGCCGGAATGTCCATGGTCAGGATGATCAAGTTCCGGCGCATGACCTCCGAACAGATCAGCGCCTATTTCAACCGCGCGCTCCAGCCGGACTACAGCGGGCTGGACTGACCCGTTCCCGCGGAGGCAAGGAAACCGGCTGGAAATCCTTTCGACGGAATCGATTCACTTGCCGTCCGCTTTTCTCCCCGGTTCCCAGCCGCAGTCTCTCCACAAACTCCATTCTTTGGCCGCGATTTCCGGGTAATTGACCGCAAACGGAAACTGCAACGGCTTCACCTCCGAACTCGCATCTTTCATTCACACAGCAGGGTTCATTTCTGGCCTGACAACGAATCAAGAGACCGATGCGCATGAAACATTTCCACCGGAACTACATCCAATTTCCGAAATTCTCCTGACTGTTTTCCAACGCACGGATTCCAAGATCCAATCCTTTCTGATCGCCTCCGGTTATTGTGATTCTGCCAGTATCACGATCATCTGTAATACTGTAATCTCCGGGATGCTGCCGGGATGAAATTTCCAGCCGGATTTCCACGGCCGACTCCGGGTTGTGGCGGATCCCGCAGAGGGATTTCCCGCCTGTAATCTTGGCCCCGCGGCTCAAATCGAACCCGAAACAACGGACTTCAGGCGTTATATATTTAGAAACCAGAGGTCGCAATTCCATCAATTCGTCCAGGATTTCCTTCTTGAAATATTCCGCCTGCTCCGGAGACAAATTACGTCCGAGAGTCACGTATTCATAAGGCTTGTCCGACGAAGCGCGTTTCACCGGATAAAATGCGAGTTCAGCCACCCAGCGTTTCTTTGCCGTGTCGGCGCGGCGAAGCGCAGGAACAATCTCGGGGTGTTTCTTTTCCAATGTCCGCAAATGGGAACAGTACCAGTTGAAATACCAGAAGAGATTGGCATCATCGACTCCATCGCGCACACCTTCGATATAAGCGCAATTGAGCAACGTTTTACGTTCTGAGTCGCCATAAGCGAACAAACGCTGTCCCCAGACTCCGAACACGGGGTCATATCCGTAAAACAGCCATTCTTTCCAGAAGGGCCCCACATGTGTAAAACGGAATTCCGGTCCCAGTGAGAAGAAATAATGAGCGTATGTCCTCGCGTATTCCGAAGGTCTCCGCGTTTCCGGCGTAGAACCGATCATGTAGCCGAATACGGCATCGTCTGGAAGATGTTTCAATGCTCCGGAATTCTTCAAATCTTCTATTTTGTGCGCAATGACCGTGTAACAGCTCCAATACGCATATGGGGCGATTCTGTCAAGCAGTTCCAGATTTTCTGTCGTGTGTGAAGTCCATGAGGCGCCTGTTTTGATTCCCGCTTTATGCAACATTTTGGCCTGCGGAAGAAAACTCCGTTCTATCACGTTCTCGTTCGGTTCGTCAAAACCTAAACAAAACACATCCGTGATTCCTCTTGAACGGTAAAAATCCATCCATGCGCGGTAGAATCCGACATAAAAATTCTTCATCGGTTCATTCCATTCCGCAATTGGAGGAACCTTGGCAAGTCCCGCTGCGCGAGCGGTCAATGAAGCTATGGACAATCCCGGAAGGCGCCCGGCGTAAAACCCGTTGATTGCTTTCAGGCTCGCTGCTTCACGATAAGAGTCCGGGAATTCGAGCTCCGGGAATTTTCCGTCGCGGAAAAGTTCGGGATTTCTGGCGACCGCCTGATCCAGTGTCATTCCGTTTGCCTTAAGCCTGATTTCGTTTGCGCGAATCAGGGGAAACCCGGTCTGGACTACATTGTGCAGCTTCATCATCGCGATTCCTTCCGGAGTCAGTGGGAGATCCGCGCCCCATGTCCGTAGACTTACCGGGCGGCGTCCTTCCAGAGATATCGGATACACCGTTGCCGTCACAGGAATCACGATTGTGTTCATCCCTATTTTCGCGGAATAAGTCCCCGGCTTGAGCGAAGCGGTGTCCAGACGGAGCGCAAACACTTCGGGAAGCCCCGGTTCCAATTCGATTTCCGCCGGGGCCGGACGAAGAAAATAATTACCCTCCGCATCGGCCCATTCGCGAGGCTGATCTTTGCGGAGCCGTTCATATACAGGTGCTGCCTTGCTCATCTTGAAAAGAGTGAAAGGCGTATTCGGCAGAGTGATCGAAAGTTTGACTTTCTCCGGACTCTGGACCACAAAAAAGCGGGTATCGCGTTCGCCTGTCGCGCTGAAAAATTCAATTTTGGCAACCTCTTCGCCGCGCTGAGGAACATTCGGCTCAAAATGCGGACGTTCCTGCGGCCAGCGCTGCCACTCGCGCTGCCAGACGAGCAAATTCTTTCCCGGACATTTACGCCTCAGTTCTTCTCCGATTTTTTCCGTGTCGATGCCTTTGAGGAGATTGGAGAATACCTTTTCCAGAGATTCGACATTTTTTTCATCCTGCTTCCCGACCCTCAAATAGGCCTCCCATATCCAGTAGACACGTCCTTTTCCAAGTATCGTTTCTGTTAGAATCGCATTGTTTTTGTCATCGCCTGCGAGAATTCGAGTCGCCTTTCCGGGTAAACCAATAAAAGAACTCCGCGTCAGCCATACGGGGTGCGGATCAAGTGCAATTCCGGCAAAAAGCGGATGGTTTGGCTCCAACACTTTCATCACCGCATTTTTATCCCGCTGCATCCCCAGGTTCTTCAACCCGGGAAAGTTCGCGGCTTCAAATTTTCCATTGGAAAGCCCCCGCGGCGCATTTCCGGTCAGCACAAGAACCCCTCCTGATTCGATGTATTCGCCCAAGGCATGAATTTCTCCGGGAGTCAATGCTTTTCCACCGGAAAACACAAAAATCGCAGCATAATTTTTATAGTCATCCGGAACCGGCATCCGATCCAGTAAATCATAAGCGACACGCGCGGGATGAATTACTTTGCAGACTAGATGATCGATGTCATATTTCGCATACCCGCCGACATTGACCAGCGCCAGCGGTTTTCCGGCACATGCAATGAATGCAAAAGAAAAACAGACCAGCGTATAAAATATTTTCAACATATACAGTCTTCTCCTCCATTACCGGAAAACTCACCGGGCTTTTTCAAACTTGAGGTTATCAAAGAAGATTTTCATCCCTTCTTCAGTCTTATTTTCAACCGTGAAACGAATGGTTGCCGTGACAGACTTCCCTTCAGGAACCTTGAACGGTTCGAAGGTAATTTCCCGCCAGCCCGTTTTTTCCTTCAATCCCTTCACGGCCACGGACAGTCTCTCTGTTTTCAGATTGCCGTCTATGTCCCAGCGAACCTCCGCTTCTGGTTCTCCGCCTTTAAACCATCCGGAGACTTTCATGGTGACGCCGGATGAAAGGACCACCTTTGCGACATTTTCCAGTTCGGCTTTTTCTCCCGGCTTCAGATCGAACCGGAGTGATTGTCCTTGTTTTCCATGATACATGGCAGTTACGTTGTGAATGTCGTCGTGGCAGTCCGAAAGATCCAGAGCAGGAGTTGCACCCTCAGTAATCCAACCGTAAACCAGACGTCCCGGCGGAAGATCGGCCGCATTGGCGCGCAATTCAAATGCATTGTTGATAAAATAGTTGAAGAACCCTTTTTCCACTCCCATTTTAAGATGTTGTATCAACATCTGGTATGGCATGTGCCAAAGCGTCCGGTCCAACCGGTCATCGAATTCCAGCGCATGATTGTTCTTGAAATATTCGGCAACCATCATCTTCCGTTTTGCTTCGCATGCATTGTCTGCTTCCGTGAACAATCTGTCCAACTCGGCGTCATCCAGCCGGGAAAGTTCTTTCCGCGACGGCAGAACTAGAGGAAGATCACCTCCGGCCGCATTTACCTTGCGCAACATTGCCGCCCATTCGGAAACCACCCTGCCGTATTCCAGCCC
Organism: uncultured Victivallales bacterium; assembly: GCA_964581935.1. Lineage (GTDB taxonomy): Bacteria > Verrucomicrobiota > Lentisphaeria > Victivallales > UBA1829 > SIG94. Next base: position 2,640 of record CAZORN010000095.1, on the reverse strand, counting down.
GGTTTTCACGAAAGCGACTCTGTCAGCCTGATCTTTGGAAAGTTTCACGTTGCGGATTCCGGAAAATATCCGTTCCGCTTCCTGAAAAAACGATTTGTCATAAACCTCCGGAATACCGGAAAGTGTTGAAATGTAACTGCCGCCCGATTGCAGGCTCAATGTTTCCGTATGCCGTTCCAGGAGATTATAATATTCTTTCATTTTTTCAGCCGCCGGGCCGAATGCGGCGGAACAGTAATCATCGAGCAGTTCATCTACATTGAGGTCCGGATTCCAGAGCAGCATGCTGCCGATGTAATTGTTGATCCCGGCATTGGCGAAATCGGCCGTATTTTCAACACGCATTCCCCATCCGCCGGTTTTTTTCAACAGCTTGCATTCCCATGAAATCATGTGAATCAGATTCCACGGCATATTCTGGTTGTAGGTTCCCCAATATTCGTAAATCCACAACCCGACCCCTAATTTCCGGTAAGTCTCAAACTCCTGTTCTATTTTCTTCCGGTCCTTTTCCATGACCCCGAAGAGACACTTCAGGACAAAGACGTTGTCCGGCATTTTTTCCATGTTTTCAGGAGGATTCTTGCAAAAAGTGTATGCATTCAGCAAAACTTTGGTTTTCGGATTGAGTTTTTTTGCCTGAACAGCAACATCCCGCGTGAAATCATACATGCGCGGAGAAAGATCCGGCCATTCGTGGATGCTTGTCCACGGTATCCTGTCCATTTTCCGGCATTCCGCGCATTCACAGAAACCATAGCCGTCATTCGGCGAAATCGATTGCATGACGTCGGTATCCTTTGCCGCAAGTTTTTTCGCCAGAAGAGATCTCACTTCGGGATTGGATGTGCATAATTGAAGCGGCACCCTTGTTGGTTTATCCGGTTTGTTTCCGCCTCCGACCCAATTTTCGGGAGAAACCAGGCCGTAATATTCCGGATGTCCGGCGAAGTATTTCTGTGGAGGAAACCACTTGCTGAAACTGTGACCGGTCTGATAATCGATGGATTGTCCGAGCCTCATTCTCCGCGCCCATATCGGATCAAGTCTGTATTTTAGGACACGCACCTGAAACGCCGGTTTTTCCGAATGAGTTCCGACCGGCATCTTCAATTCCTTGCGGCACGGAACCACTTCGCCCAGTTCTCCCGGCCAAAGCCAACGTACTTCGCACTCCCGTCTCAGGAAATCCTCCACTGCGCGATAATCTCCCGGAATATTTTTTGTGGATTCCGCGCCCCAGAGATGAATTCGCCCATTCGGAGTCACCGTCTGAAAATATTGTTCACGATGAGTTGCAACCGGAGCATCGGACGGAGCCAACGCCTTGCCGATGTAAAACGCCGGTTCATCCACTGTGTCTTTTTTGGAGACCTGAAATTTTTTCTGAAAGATTTTTTCGAGATATTCCGCCAGCTCGTTGGCGGCTCCTGCAGCTGAACTTTCCGCATAATATATCTTCTCGACTTTATTTTGCGGTCCTCCCGCGCTGATGTCAGCGACAGCGGAAAAAATTGTCAGCATGCTTCCCCCTAAACTGAACAGAAAAAATTGTTTTTTGTGCATCATTCTCTCTTCATCCTTTGTTTTTAATAGGGCATCCAGTACAGTTTGAACTCGGCGGCCGTCATTGTTGTAGAATAATGAAAATATGGAGAACTGAACTTTTTCCCGGATGTGACATGACCGTCAAAAAAAGCCAGACAGGAATTCCCGATATGGGGGAAAGAAGGGTAGTTATAATTTTTCAGATAGTTCTGAGACAAATTCGGATACCATGGATGTTGACCGTTCAGATTGATATATCGACACTCGAACATCATGATTTTTGTCGACGGGGTCCGGACTTTGACCAGCAGAATTCGGTCATCTCCCGTATTGTTGAATGGAAGATAGTAAGTGTAAGGAGTAGAGCCGTTGAATCCAGGATCGTCATCCTGCGGGCACCAGAGGACGGCTCCTTTCGATCGGGACCAATACGGCGGTGTGCTGTTCGAATCCTTTGCCGGGAGCCCCAGATACCCCGGCATGGTTCCAACCCATTCCACCTGAGTCTGGGAAAAACGGCCGTTGTAATCCTGGACATAAGAAAGATTGGCAAAGGCGACTTGACGAAGTTGTCCCTTGCATCGGGCAAGGTATCCCATCGCCCGGGCCTTCGATAATGAAGGCAACAGCAATGCCGCGAGAATCGCGATGATCGCTATGACAATCAATAACTCAATTAATGTAAAAAAATCTGCTTCCCGCTTCTTCATACACAATCCCTCCTGTCTTTTAATTTCATTGTTTCGCACAAAAGAAACTTTTCGCAAATCAATGGAGAAGACGCCTCCCTTCTCCTGTTGTTTTTCATTCTTTACCCAGGCGGGGAACGGAATCCCGCTCAATCATGGGGATGGTGTAAGAATGCAGAATCCGGGGCAGCTTCGGGTCGGATATCCGCTTCAACAGGATGTCCACCAGCCATTCAGCCACCTGGTCCAGACACTGGTCGAAGGTGGTCAGAGGAGGTTGGAAATATGCGCTTTCCTTGAGGTTGTCGAAGCTGATTACCGCCAGTTCCCGCGGCATATCGATACGTTCTGCCGCCGCGTGGACCAATCCAGACATCAGAATATCGCTGTGCAGAATCACGGC
>CAZORN010000094.1:0-11904 GCA_964581935.1 uncultured Victivallales bacterium | reverse complement strand
TCATATCCGCGTAGGCCTCGGAAAGATGGGGCGGGATCGGATAATGGATCATCGTTGGAATCCCCTGCCTTGCGAGCGCGTCCTTGACTGCATCCCGGCTGGAAATCCGGATCACGAACTGGTGCCAGACGCTGTTTTCCGGCTTCGATTCCGGGAGGAGAAGTCCGGGGAGGTCCTTCAATCCTTCAAAATAAAGGATTGCGACCCGGCGTCTGCGCTCATTCCATTCATCCAGCTTCGGGAGTTTGACCGCGAGGAAGGCCGCCTGAAGGGCGTCGATCCGGCGGTTGTATCCCTTGACCTCGTTGTGGTATTTGACACGGGAGCCGTAGTTGCGGAGAACTTTGACGCGGTCGGCGAGAGCGGCGTCATTGGTAGTGACGGCTCCGGCTTCTCCGAACGCTCCGATATTCTTGGCCGGATAGAAGCTGAAGGCGGCGGTGTGCCCGAGGTTGCCGGTGCGTTTTCCCTGATGGAATGCGCCCTGCGACTGGGCATTGTCCTCCAGCACGAAAAGATGATGTTTTTCGGCGATTTTCATGATCGGGGCCATGTCGGCGGGTGTTCCGAAAAGATGGACGGCGGCGATGCCGGCCGTCCGGGGGGTGATGGCCGCTTCGATGCGGGCGGGGTCGATGTTGAATGTGCGGAGTTCGGGTTCCACCGGGACGGGGATTGCGCCGATCTGGGAGACCGCCAGCCAGGTGGCGATGTAGGTGTTGGAGGGAACGATGACTTCGTCGCCGGGCTTGATTCCGCCCGCTTCCAGCCCGAGACAAAGGGCGTCCAGTCCGTTGGAAATCCCGACGGCGTGCTTCGTGCCGCAATAGACGGCGAGGAGTTCGTCGAAACGGTCGGCTTCCGGACCCAGAACATACCAGCCGGAATTCATGAACCTGAAATAAGCCGCGTCGAGTTCCTCTTTGAGTTCAATGTAAGGGGCCTTCATGTCCAGAAACTGCATGGAAATCACACTCCAGTCTTTTTATAGCGCAGGAAATCGTCGTAGTTGCGGATGTAATCGTCCGCGTCGTAGGAATGCGAGGCGAGCACGAGCAGGACGCAGTCGTGGGAGTGCTTGTATTGGATTCCCCAGCAGCCGGAGGGCAGATGGAGTCCTTCCCTCGCGTTGTCCAGCACATATTCTTCCCGTTTGTCGCCGTCGTCGATGATGACATGAAGCGATCCGGCGACGGCGATCAGGAACTGTTCGCAGACCTTGTGGGCGTGTTCACCCCGGACATTATTGGAGTTGACTCCGTACGTGTAGAACATCCGCTTCACGGAGAAGGGGAGGATTTTTCCGAATTCGAGAACGCTGAGTTCGCCGCGGACGTCGGAAAAGCTCGGGATGGGATAGATCCGTTTGCTCCGTACGTTTTTTCCGGCGGAGGCGGCTTCATCGGCGGCGGTTTTTCTGGAGACTCCGCAGTAGCCGATGATCCGGGCGGGATTGCCGACGACGATCGCGTTCGGCGGGACGTCCTTTGTGACGACCGCACCGGCGCCGACCATGGCGTTGGTGCCGATTTTAACCGGAAGGATGGTGGCGTTCGCACCGATGGAAGCGCCTTTGCAGAGGGTGGTCCGGGCGAACTTTTCGGGGTATTGGCGGCTGCGCGGAAACTTGTCGTTGGTGAACGCCGCGGCGGGACCGATGAAGACGTCGTCCTCGATGGTGATGCCGTCCCAGATGGAAACGCCGCATTTGACGGTCACGCGGTCGCCGATAAGCACGTCGTTCTCAATGAAAGTGTGGTCGCAGAGGTTGCATTCCCTGCCGATTTTCGCGCCTCCGAGGACGTGCGCCCACGCCCAGATCCGTGTTTTGGCTCCGATCTCGGCGCCTTCCTCCACGATCCCCTGCGGATGAAGAAAATAGGATTTTCGCTTTGTCATGATGTCCCAGACTCCCTCGATTGATTTGAAAGATCAGTCCCGTGACTTCGTTTCCGTGTCCTTCTTCCGGATGATGTATCCGGGACGCGCCTTGACTTCCTCGTAAATCCGCCAGATGTATTCGGCGATGACTCCGAGCGAAAGCATGATGATTCCCCCGAAAAAGGTGATGAACAGGATGATCGATACCCAGCCGGGCACCTTGAGCCCCCAGAATTCATGGTTGCCGAAGATCGTGATATAAAGGTAGAAAACGATCATGCCGAAAGAAAACAGGGAAGTGAACAGTCCGACCCGGTTGATCAGAAGAATCGGGAAGGTCGACGAGGAGAAAAAAGTGTCCTTGGCCAGACGCAGTTTTTTCCGGAACGACCAGCGGGATTTTGTGCGGTTCAGGCCCAGCGGGCGTTCGTAGCCGTAAAAATAAGGGTCGAATCCCAGACGGAGGACTTCCGTGATGCTGGCGGTGTTGATCGGATGGATCCGGGTATTGAGAATGTCGATGACTTCGCGGTCGATGAAGAAGAGATCCGCTCCGCCGTCCGGGTAGCTCACTTCCGAAAAACGGTTCATCAGCGTGTAGAAGCCGTGGGAGAACATGCGGCTGAGACAAGGGTCTTCCCGGCTGATCCGGTGCGGAATGATGACCTTGTGCCCCTGTTCCCATAGGCGGTACATGTCCACAATGGTCTGATAGGGTTGCTGTTCATCGTCCACGATCGGCATCGCGCAATCGCCGGAACAGACCGAAAGACCCGCGAAAATCGAATAATGGCTGGTATAGTTCCGGCTCAGCTGATACGCTTTCACGTTGTCGTGCGCCTTTTCGAGCGCCAGGGCCAGCGCGTAGGAGTTGTCCCTGGAACCGTCGTCCATTACGATGAATTCAAAAGGAATGTTTTCCTTCTCCAGAATTTCCCGGACGCCGTTATAGCATTTTTCAATGCGGCTGCCGCTGTAGTAGGACAGCAGAATGACAGAAAGTTTTTTTCCTTCGCCGCTCATTTGCGGACTCCTTCCCGGGACTCGGGGGTTGGTTTGAAGAGTTCCAGCATGTGCACCGCCGCCGGAAGCAGCAGTCCGAACCATGCGCAGACGGTGATTCCCCAGACGCCGAAGAACAGGCCGAAGAGACCGATCATCTCACGCCGGACCTCGATGAACGGCGTCACCAGAACAAATGTCGAAATGGTTCCCAGCGCGGAAATCAGCGCGATCAGGAAAAACATGCCCGGCTGAAGCGGATCGAATCCCGTCCTTTTCCGCAAGGCGAGACAGAACGCCAGCGGAATGAACATCATCAGAAGGACCCGCACGGGTTTTCCTCCGAAAGGAGAGATATCCGCAAACCGTTCCGCGCAGAGTTTCGGGTATTTCAGGTAACTTTTCAATTCGTCCAGATAGGTTTTCTGGAGAACGAAAACATTTTCCTTCGGAATGCACGGCAGGAGGTTGCGGAGGAGTTTTTTGCATTCCAGCTCAAGTCCCACGTCTGCGGTGGGATATTTCTTCATGTCAACCCCGTCCAGCCAGTGACCGTTCCGCAGGCCGTCATGATACATCAGGCGGTTGGCGTAGGTGCAGAAGTCCTCGTTCGTGAAGTTTTTTTCATGCAGAGGGACCGGCCATTTGAGTTCGGGATTTTTGGGAAGGGTGTCGTTCAGGATTGTCCGGACCGCCTTTTCCGTTTCCGGGTCCATCTTGCCGGAGCCGAGGACGGCGGGGTCCAGCAGGGCGATGGCGGTGGAGGTCATCTGGAAGCTGGAGAGTGACGCGAAATTGAAGTCGCCGCACTTCTTGTAGCGGTAGCCGCAGAAGAGCAGGGCGGGAATCAGGCACAGCAGCGTGAGGAAGACCGCCAGTCCGAATCCGCGCCAGAATTTTCCGAGCACGAAGAGAGAGGTCAGGAAAACCATCCCGGCGGGAATGAAAATCGTACCCGGGAACGGCTTGATCATCAGCTGCGCAAAACAGAGCGCGGCCGTCAACAGTGCTGCAAGCACCCATTTCGGCGAGAGTTTTTCTTCATTCAGCATCAGACGGCAGAGCCATACCGAGGACGCCAGCAGAAGGATCAGTCCGCTCAATCCGGGGGAGTCCGCCAGAATGAAATGGTGATAGGTCTTCATGTAGTCCAGGAACAGCAGATAGAGAACGAAGCAGACCGCGGCGGGAGTCTTCAGCCGGTTCAGCTCCAGCAGAAGCCAGCTCAGGGCGAATAGGAACAGTCCGTATTGCAGTGCGATCACGCTCTCGAAGGAAACCGGCGTGAAGAGCAGCACGCTTTTCAGCAGGAACGGATACCCGGGCGTCCGGTGCGACAGAACCGCCGTGTTCCAAGTGTCCGTCATGGCATAAGACAAATAGACGGGACCGTCCATCGCAAACTTGATCGGAAGCAGGTCCGGCCACGAGAGAATCACATAATACACGGAACCGATGGAGAGGAGGAGGCCCAGCAGAGCCGTTTCGGAAATCGTCGGGCGGAGGTTCGGAAAGAGAATGACCCTCGACTGGGCTGTCTGGAACAGGATCAGCAGGAGGAACAGGGAGAACACGGAAACCGGCGAGGCCAGATATTTCAGGACGGGACGCCGGGAAAACACCTCCAGCGTCCGGATGTCGGGCGCAATGGTGAGGGAAGGCGTTTTGGGATTCCAGTAATACAGCTCTTTCCCTTTGCCAAGGTCGTCAGGGGAAATCGCTTTAGCGAGCTCTTTTCCGTCGCCGAAAACCCTCATGGGCTTCCGGGTTGCTCCCATGACGACGATCCGGCCGTCGCTTTCCTTGACCACCTGCCGGGTATAGAGTCCGACGGTTTCCGGGATCGAGACGGCGTAATGGTCGAAGGCCAGGCGGTTCTGCAGATCATCGGTGCGGGACAGACGGGCCGCCGCAATGGAAACGGTACAGATCAGGACGCCTGTCGCCAGAAGGGTTCCGGTAAAAAGTCTGGCGGAAGATGCCGGAGGAGGCTCGGGAAAGCGGAGGGTGACTTTCGTTTTCGGGACGGACAGCGGAAACAGCGCCGCCGCGGCGACCAGCAGGAGTCCGAGAGAATAGGCCCAGCCTCCGGGAAAGTAGACGAACCAGCCTGCGGAAAGAATGGCGACGGCAGTCAGCAGCAGTAAACGCAATCTGGTTTTGTTCATCTTCCGGTTTCCGTTTTCTCTTTATTGAATCCCCTGGCAACTTTCAAAAAATATACCCCGCTCCAATGGGGGTTTCAAGCTCGTAACGGAAATACTTCCTCCAAACGGAACCCGGAGAAAAAACATCGGAAAGCGAAAACGGTTTTACCGGACAAAAAAAAGGCCGGCCGCCCTTCTAAAACTTCTCAGGGCGGCCGGGGGTTGGGGGAGGGGGGACTACAAAGCCGCATTGTGCGGCTGTTACTTTTTCAGTTTGCTTCCTGTCTCATTTTTTTTTGTGGACGGAGGGCAAACCGTTCGTTCATTCCGCTGACATATCTGGATTTATAGTTTTCCAGATACTTTGCCTGCTCTGCAAGGAATCCGGCGTATCGTTCCTTGATGACCTCAGGCCTCGGCGGAATTTTGATTACCGCTTTGCGTATCATTTGGGTTGTCCTCCTTTCCTCGGATTTTGTTTTCATGTTCATTAGGAAAGACACCATGTTTCTGTAAATGTTCAAATAGTTCAGTAAAAAAATATCTTTTTCGGAAAATTATTGATTTCCTGTGAAAAAACTGGATTTGCGCAGAGGAAAATGCGGGAAAACAGGGATGGAAAAAGAACCGGGCGAGCTCGAGAAGAGGAAGAAATCCTTTTTTCGGCTCTTCCGGTTCCATTGATTTTCCCGGGGAAAGGGATGGCATCCCATGCCTCCACCGGAATGTTAAAAATATGGAAAATCCTGTGAAAAAGGTGTTTATGAAAAATCAGGCCGCCGGGAAACGCTTTTCCTGTAGGCGCGGAGAGTGTTTTTGACGAGGTTGTCCAGCTGACGGAGCTTCCATTCCAGATGGGGTTTGTCGCAGATATAGTCCATGCTGGGTTCCCAGCCGAGCCTTGAATCCCGTTCTGCCAGCGGAATGGCGGCGAGGACGTTTGTCTTTTCCTCGGCGATCAGCGCGTCCATCTCATCGAGAAAGGCCAGTGCTTTATCCACATCATGTTCAACCTCAAGGTGTTTGTTGAGAATCCACCACCGTTTTATATGGAGCATTGTCAGGAAGGACCGGTAACAGAATTCGGCGACCCCGGCGATCCGGCCCGCCGTTTCCTTCTTGTCTTCCGGCGCCTTGGAGACGGCTTCGTTCAGACGGCGGATTCCCTTTTCCCAGAAATCCAGCGAACGGGTCATGATTTTCAAGTCTTCATGAAAACGGAGTCCGCACCAGCTTTGTCCGTAGATGCTCTCCGGCTGGTAGAAGGTATGAATCCAGCGCGGACCGACGGCCGATTCCGGAGTGGTCGGGAAGACCAGCTTCTGTTCCACATGGGGATAGAGGATCGGGTGGAGAATGAAGGGATAGGAAGGACCGCAGCGGAGGGGACCTGCCTGATCGTCGAATCCGGGGGTATAGGAATTCATGGCGTCGCTCAGCGACTGGAACGCCTCGAAAGCGCCTTCCGCCGCTTCGGGTCCGAAATCGCGGACCAGAATCCGCCGGAGGATGGCCTCCGGTTCTGGCGCGGGGTTCCAGAAACACCATTTGGCGCATTCGGCGATCGGAGAGGGAAACCAGCCGTAATGATGGGAGTCCATCAGTCCGGAAAGTCCCCATTCGTCGTGGGCTTTCCGCAAGGCGTTGAAGCGCTTGATCCACTGTTGCGGGAAGGGCATATACGGAACGATTCCGAAGTCCCATGTCATCCCGGCTGTGTTGGACATGGCATAGAGCGGAATTCCGCACTCTTTCGCGCAGACCGCCTCGCTGGAGAAATAGCGTCCGGGGCCGGGAAAGGTGATGGAGTAGTCCGGCTGAACCATCGTATGATTCTCATAATGACGGACTTCAAACATCTCAAAAGTGGCTTCGAGTGTGATGTCCTTCGGCAGGGAGCGGATCAGTGCCAGACGTTTGTCTTCCGGGGCTCTCCCCCAGTTGTAGGTCCAGAAAACGACATCCGCCGCCGGAGCGTATTTCCGGACCGCCTTCTTGACGGCGTTCACCCATTCCGGGTAGTCCCTGCAGGGCCAGAATCCGGGCGACTGGCGCGGGTCGGCTATTCCGCAATCCTCTTCTGTATGGCTGTCTTTTCCGGTGCATTCGGGATCCCTGCTGGGAAACTGTGCGCTCTCGCCGACAAGGATCAGTCCCTTCGCCTTCGGAGAGTTTTTGAAAACGTTTCCATAGTGTTCTTCGAAAAAGGCTTCGGCGTCGGGTTCGTCCGGATGCTTGAAACTGGGCAGGTAACTGTAGAAATAGATATCCAGCGAATAGTTTCCGGCGCGGTCGATCAGGTCATTGAAGTCCATGATTCCGTGGGTTGTATGGTTGACGCCCTTCACGAACAGCAGGATCGAATCGAATCCGGCGTGGACGATCGCATTCAGATGGGAGTCCGGAAACTGGTCCAGTCCCCAGCCGGAATGTATCATGCGGGGGGAAAAAAGCGGCTCCCGGCGTTCGCGGACGGGAGTCAGGAAAGGGGCTTCCCGGAGGTTCAGAAGGTCTTCGAGGTAAACGGCTCCCATCCGGGCGCCGGCTTCGTCGTGTCCGTGGATTCGGATACACTCTTTTGCGGCGTCGAAGAGGAACCCCCGTTTTTTTCCGCCGGGAACGATTCCGAGTTCGATTTTCGGACCGTCGGATTTTTTCCGGATCGGCAGGAGCAGCGACATGGAACGCTGAAAATAATCCTGAAGGTCCTGCGCAACGGAGAGGAGGGAAGCCTCGAACACGAGGCTCCAGTTTTCATCGATGACCGTCTCGCCGGGCTCCGGAGTCCGGGAAAAATCCCGTCGGCCGGTCTTGTGCACATCATCGATTCTTTTTCGGAATTCATACTTTTTTTCGATTTTCATTTTGCGGATGCCGCTCCGTTCTTTGTGTTTTTCCGTTTCGGTTCCCTTTTCCCGTTTCGCGGAGCGGTGGACTCCCGAATTACGAGGATCGGCGATACAAGATAGAAACCCGGTTTCGCCGGGACAATCCCGCAATTTTTTTCGATCAGCAGCCGGACGGCGATCCCGCCGCGCTGCTCAAAACACTCCTCGACGGTGGAGAGGGGGGAAACGGCGTCGATTCCGGCGGAATGATTTCCGAACCCGAAGACGGAAAGGTCGTCCGGTAAGCGGAGTCCGGCAAGGACGGCTGTTTTCTCTGTCAGCATGGCAAGATTGTCGCTGATGGCGAAAAGGGCGGTCGGACGTTTCCGGGCGGGGAGCGCCAGCAGACGGCGGACATGGCTTTCCGTGTCTTCCGAACAGAAAATCAGATCCGGGTCCGGCGTCAGTCCGTTTTCCTCCATTCCGCGAAGATACCCTTCGTGACGTTCCTCTATATAATGAAACAGATGCGGGACGCACGCCAGCGCGATTCTCCGGTGTCCGAGAGAGACCAGATGCCGGACCGCCTGCGAGGCTGCCTCCGCATTGTCGATAGTGACGCATGGGTATCCGTCGTGGGGGTGTTCGTAGGTGAAGACGAGTTCCAGCCCCAGTTTCCGCGCGAATCCGGCGGTTTCTTCTCTTTTCTCCTGCGCGACGCTCATGGAAATGACATGCCGGATGCGGTTGGCGTTGATGTCCGCAAAGGTCTGCTTCAGATCCGAATCGGAGAACAGCTTGATCCCGAAATCCAGCAGGGAAGCCTCCCGGATGATTCCCGCAAGGTTGTAGGAATACATGGACATGCGTTCGCGTCCGAATTCCCCGATGACCGCAATCGTGTTGACCTGCCCGGTCCGGATGGAAACCGCGCTCGCGTTGCTCTGGTATCCGAGTTCATCGGCGATTTTCCGGATCCGTTCCCGCGTTTCGGGACGGAGATTCCGGGCGTTGGGATGGTTTCTCAGGGTCATGGAGACGGTACTCTTGTCCACGTTGGCAAGCCGGGCAATGTCATGGATCGTCACAGTCATCGGAAAATCTCCCGGAAAAAGTTTATTAAATCGATTTAATAATACTATATGCCGGCTTTTCTGATTTTCAAGGGAAGAAGGAGGCATTCCCCTTTTGTTTGTGCGTCAGGCAAGGTTGCGTCCGTTGAGAAGGGAAATGGATTCCTGTCGGTCGGAACGCATATCGGAGGAAAAATGGAGCGTCTGCCTGACGCCGGGGGGCTGCTTTTCTCGTGGATTTCGGTAAAATTGAAAAAAAGAGAACCATTCATTCAGGGGACGCTTCCACAAAAATGGAGCGTGCGGCGCAGGGAGGGTGCCTGAACGGATATTATTCAAAGTGATAAATATTTTATTAATTTTGTTATTTACAAACCTTGTTTGAATGATATAGTAATTTTCAGCAAAAACGGGAGAAGAGTCGGATCATGAAAAAAATTACGGCAGTCATCCTTCCGGACGGGAAACTCGGAACCGTCGCGGAAGAAGTTCCGGAACTGAAGGAAAATGAAGTTCGCATTCGCGTTTCCGCATCGCTCATCAGTCCGGGGACGGAAATGAATCTCGCGCGGAAGCGCAGGGAGACGCCCGATCCGGAAGCGAAGGAAGTCCGGTTCGGATATTCCAATGCAGGCGTCATTGTCGAAGTCCGGGGAGACGTGAAGGACCTGAAGGTCGGAATGCGCGTGGCCGCCATGGGAGGAGGCGCCGCCGAACATACAAACTATGCGGCGGTTCCGGTAAATCTGGTGGTGCCGATCCCGGATGACGTGACCTTCGAGCAGGCCGCATATCTCTCGCTGGCGGCGACTTCGCTTCAGGCGGTCCGGCGCACGGAGCCGAAACTCGGCGAATACGGCGCGGTGCTCGGACTCGGGATTGTCGGCAATCTGGCCGCCCAGCTTTACCGGCTGTCCGGCGCACGGGTCCTGGGATGGGAAAGCATCGGTTCCCGTGCGGAGATCGCACGTCGGTGCGGGATCTCTTCCGTGACGGATTTCCTGAAAGAGGACGCCGTCGCCGTTTCGACGGAATTCGCCGCTCCCTACGGGATGGACTTTGCCCTTTTCGCTTTCGGCGGAAACGGCGAAAAAGCCTTTGAAAACATCAAGAAGTGCATGAAGATTTCGGCGGACGGACATGCGATGGGACGGGTCGTTCTGGTGGGCGGCTGCCGTGTTCCGGTGGACGGCGGGGCCGCTTCGGGAAATCTGGATATTCTGGCATCCTCCCGGACCGGCGCGGGGTATCATGACCGCGCGTGGGAATACGGCAAGGATTATCCGTCCGCGTTTGTGCAGTTCACTACCCAGCGCAATGCGCGGGAGCTGATCCGTCTGATTTCTGAAAAACGCCTGCTGGTCGATCCCATGACCACGCACCGGATCAAGATAGAAGATGTGGCCGAGGCTGGCGATCTGCTGATAGAACACCCGGACAAGGCATTGGGCGTCATCCTTGAAATGAGCCACGAAGACTGAGAGGAAAACATGTCATTCAGAATCGGTCTGGCCGGCCTTTGCACATCGCACCCTGAAGCGTGGGTGCCGCTTCTCCGTGAACTCACCGCGGAAAAACGGATCGATGCGGAAGTTGTCGCCGCCTGGGATTCCGGCGAAACGCGTCCCGCGGATTTTGCGAAGACGTTCTGCGAAAAATACGGGATTCCGCGCGCATTCGATAAACTGGAGGAGATGATTCCTTTCGTCGACGGCGTGATTGTCCATACGACGAACTGGGACCGTCACATGGAACAGGCCGAGCCGTTCGTCAAAGCGGGCAAGTCGGTGTTCATCGACAAACCCGTCGCCGGGAACCTGAAAGACGCCAATCTCTTTCTCGACTGGATGAAACGGGGATGCCGCGTGACCGGCGGTTCGGTGATGCGGTACTGCCGCGAAGTCGTCCGGTTTCTGGAGATCCCCGAGTCCGAACGCGGACGGATTTATACCGTTTATTCCTCGATCGGGGTTGACGACTTCAACTACGGCATTCACGGTTACGCGATCCTTTCCGGGATTCTGGGCGGCGGAATCCGTTCGGTTCAATACGTCGGTTCCAGCAACCAGAAGCAGATCGTCCTGGAGTGGAGCGACGGACGGATCGGCATCCTGACAGTGGGGAAGACCGCGTGGCTGCCGTTCCACGCCACGGTGACGACGGACAAAAAGGTTCATCAGATCGCTGTGGACAACCGCGTGATCTACCGTTCGATGCTCGAACGCGTGATGCCGTATTTCACCGGCATGACGGAGGTCCCCCCGGTCGGCATGAATGAACTGCTGGAGCCGGAACTGGCCGCCATGGCCGCGCGGATTTCCTGGATGGAGGGCGGCAGAAAAGTGTTCCTGACCGATCTTCGGCGGGACGATTCCGGTTATGACGGCACTCAGTTCGCCGCGGAATATCGCCGGGCCCGCATGGGATGAATTCTTGAACAACGGAAACAGCATTTTTAATGGAAAGGATGGAATAAAATGAGCGTAAAAGTCGGATTCGGAATTATCGGAGCGGGGATGATTGCCGCTCTTCACGCGCGCGCGATCAAAGATCTTCCCAACGCCCATCTGGTCGGAATCTATGACGCCAACCCGCAAAGTGCGAGAAAACTGGCGGACCAATTCCAGTGCAAGCCTTATGAGACGTTCGAGGAGTTTCTGGCCGATCAGGATATTCAGGCGGTGACGATTGCCGTGCCGTCCGGAATGCACGGCGAGGTCGCAATTCCCGCCGCAAGGGCCGGAAAACATATTCTCTGCGAAAAACCGCTTGAGATCACGCTCGATAAAGTCGACGCCGTCATCCAGGCCTGCGATGAAAACCATGTGCTCCTCTCTCCCGTTTTCCAGAGCCGGTTTTCGCGTCCGGTCCAGATGGTCAAGGCAGCGATGCAGGCGGGGCGCTTCGGCCGGATGGTCCTCGCCAGCGCCCAGATGCGCTGGTATCGCGACACCGCCTACTACAGCGGTTCGA
>CAZORN010000093.1:10552-11986 GCA_964581935.1 uncultured Victivallales bacterium | reverse complement strand
AGCCGAACTCTGCCGCCATACGAAAGCCGGTGAAATCGCCGCCGAACTGAAACGGGCCCTCCTCCGGAAGGAACTCCCTTCCGGCACGCGGATTCCGTCCGTCCGCAACCTCGTGCTCCGCTACGGGATCTCGAGCGTCACGGCCGACAAGGTCCTGAAGATTCTGGCGCAGGAGGATTTCGTTTCCCGGATTCCCAAACGCGGCACCTTCATCAAGCATACCCCGCCCGTCCTGCCGAAAATCGCCTTCTTCTGCGGGGAAAACGATTTTGCGCAGGATCCTTTCATTCATTCCGGCGTCGAATACGCCTACCGGACCTTTTCCGAACTGGACGTGATTCCGGAACGGATTCCCTATTCGGCCCTGCTTAACGGAAAAGCCTCGGAAGAACTTCTGGCGCGTTTCAACGGACTCCTCCTTTCCTATTCCTATCTGGATGCGAAAACCCTCCCTCTCTTCCGCAAATTTCCGGGCAAGATCATGGTTCTCTCCCATTATTTCCCGGCGGACGAACTTTCCTGCAGTCAGGTGATCCCCGACCTCCTTCCCGCGCTTTCGGAACTCGTCCGCCGCACCGACCTGAGATCCTACCGGAAAATCGTCATCCTCCGGGCCGACCACAGAAATGCCCTGGCCCTCGACTCCATCCTCGAAAAATTCCTTGAACAGCTTTCCCTCCGGATTCACGACCGGATTGTCATCGATCCCATAACCCGGAACCCGGTGGCGGCCGCCTACCGCTATTTCCTGAAAAATGAAACGGATTTCTCCAATACCCTCCTGATCTCCTGTTCCGACTTTTTCTCGCTCGGGCTCCGGGACGCCTTCACCGACAGGGGCGTTCCTATGCCCGACATTCTCGGCATCGACAATCTGGAGGACTACGAGCCGCCGGAAAACGGAAAGAAGTTCTTCACCGACATCGACAAGGACTATCCGAAAATCTTCACCGTCGCCGCCCGCAAACTGGTCGAAATGATCATGAACCGGGACGATCTCAACTATACCATCACCATCCCCGCGAAGCTGATCCTCCGGGACAGCATCCGGAATCTGAACAGACAACCCATGGAGGATTTCAATGAAAAAATGGCATGAAAAAGGAGTATCCGCGCCAGGAGAAATCCTGTCCGGAAAAACGAACGGATTCACACTGATCGAATTGCTGGTCGTGATTGCGATCATTGCGATTCTGGCCGGAATGCTGCTCCCCGCCCTGAATCAGGCGAAGAAAAAGGCGCAGGGGGTCCAGTGCCTCTCCAATCTCCGCCAGTATATGCAAGTCCACCACACCTATTCCGGCGACTTCAATGAATATTTCCTGACGGAATATTATGACGGGATGTCTCCGTATCCTCTTTACAATGCCGCAAAATATATGACAAACCGCAAAATCACGAAATGTCCGGGCACGGACGACTATACGACCACCA
>CAZORN010000093.1:0-10452 GCA_964581935.1 uncultured Victivallales bacterium | reverse complement strand
ATGACAAACCGCAAAATCACGAAATGTCCGGGCACGGACGACTATACGACCACCAATGACTATTACAGTCTCGGGATGAAGGGCGCCTCTACCTCCAATACCGTGAACGCCGAATTGCGCGGATTGAACTTCTACTATCCCGCAAACCAGACCACAAAGGCCATCGCAACGATCAATTCAAAGCTGATCCGCCAGCCTTCCAGATATTTCCAGAACGGCGACAGCCGGACCGCCGATCTCTCGAAGCAGGCATCCTCGGTCAATCCTTTCGGAGTCACGGGCAGCCGCGCCCGTTTCTATATGGCTCACGCGAACCGGATCAACTTGAATTTTCTGGATGGCCACTGCGGGAGCCTGGCCCCGATGGAATATGTGGATACCTTCCTGACAGACTGGAAAGCCGACGGCGGCGGCATCCTCATTCAATGGATGGACTCCTTCGGAATCCAGCGGGAACTCTGGAAGCTCAAAACCGGAATTTGAACAGATCGGCGAGACAGGTTCGGAACTCCGTCCCGAACTGAATTACGCTCAGTATAAACATTGCGGAACAACATCAGATAAGGACAAATATCATGTGGAAAAAAAGTTTATTTTCGCTCGGGCTCGCGGCGGTATTGCCGCTCTGCGGACAGAATCTCATCGTGAACGGCGACTTCAGCGGAAGCCCGGCAACCCTCGCGCCGGAATGCAGGAGCAACGGCGGCACGATCGCGCTGTTCACCGAAGACCTGACCTGGAATAAATGCGGACAGCTCAAGGTCGACCAGATCCGCAAGACCAAGGAAGGACGCGAAACGGTCGGCTGCGCCGTCTGGATCGGCGGCGGGAAAAACAACCTGAACAACACCGAACCGGGCGGGTTCGAGTGCAAGCCGAACACGGTATATCAGTTCTCGATGGATATCCGCGGTACCGTTCCAGAAGCAACGGTTTCAGCTCTTGAATGGAAGTCCGGAGCCACTCTCTGGAACTCAAAATCCGTCAAGACTTCCGTCGGAAACATCTCCGTCCAGAAGGATTGGACCCACTACAAGGGAACCTTCAAGACGGGTCCGGAAGCCACTCGCGCCGCCCTGTATCTTCAGCTCTGGTGGGATACGAAATACGGACCGATGAAGTTCAAGGCCGGTGATTTTCTTCTGTTCGACAACGTGGTCATCACGGAACAGAAGGCCAATCCGCTGACTTCGCACGCTCCGGCGGAAACCGGGACCACCCTGAAAACCACGAAAACCGTCTCCTCGGTGAACGGGACATTCAACGACTTCACGACGTTCAAGGACAATGGAAAACCGACTGCGGAAACCGCCGTGGAAGTTTCGTCCGACAAAACCGGAATCCGCCTCAAAATCGATTGCAGCGAACCCCTGAAAGTCACCCGGGCATCCAATGGACTCTGGAGCGGCGACGTGGTCGAAATCTTCTTCGGTCCCAAGTCGGGAGACCGAAGGCTGAGCCAGTTCGTCGTCGGCCCGGACGGGACGAAATTCTCCGGACGGGGCGAAAATACCGACCTCAAGGCCGAATGGAAGGCGGAAACCACCGTGACCGAAGGAGGCTGGCACGCGGATGTGCTTATCCCTTTTTCCTCACTCGGCTGGAAAACGCCTGAAAACGGAGAGGCCATCGCTTTCAACGTCGCCCGGCAGAGAAAGGCCGCCAACGAACTTCAGACCTGGTCGGAGGTCAAGAGCTCCTTCCATGACGTCGAACATTTCGGGCGTCTGCTGATCGGCGCTTATCCGAACGGACTGAATCGCGCGCAATACGAAAAAGCAGAAAGCGAGAAGGAAGCCGCGCTTCTGAAGGAGAAATTCGAGAAAAATTCCAGAAAAACGTTTCTCGCCGCGCCGGTCCGGATCACCGAGGATTTCTCCGTTCCGTTCCTGCCGGACGCCGTGTTCAACGCTCCTGAAAAAATCGAACTGAAGGCCGCGGTCAACGAGATCAAGCCGCTGGCGCTGGCCATCGCCAACCTCACCGATAAAGCGGTCGATTACCGCGTCGTCGCGGAGCTTCAGCCGGAAAAGTCCACATGGCACGACGGCAAGCCCTTTCCGGGCGTGACGCTCCGGCAGGGAATGCGGATGCGCGATTCCGGAAAGGCGGACGGCACTCTCCTCGATCCGCTGCCGCGTCTCAACGAGGCCTCCGCAATGACCGTTCCGGCGAAAGAGGCGGGGCTTCTCTGGATCGATTTCGACACCACGGGCATGAAGCCCGGAAAATACGAGGGAAGAATCCGCATCGTTCCCCTGAACGAAAAAGGCATTTTCGCCAAAGCTGGATACGGCTATGGAAACCTGAACTATTCCGGTGAAATGACCGATCTGCCGTTTACGTTTCAGGTCCGCGACATCGAGCTGGACAAAGAGCCTTCCATTCCCGGAAATTTCTTCTCGCCGGCAGGCAATCCGGAAGTGCTGAAACTGCTGATGGACGCCGGGATGAGGGTGTTCAAACTCAGTCCGTGGTATCTGAACTTTCCCGTGGACAAGGAAGGAAATTTCAAGCTGGAAGCCCCCAAGACAAAAGAGGAAATGGAATCGGTCTCCGATGTGTCCAAATCGAAATTCTTCATCGGATACAGTTCCTATCAGACTTTTCTCAATGTATTCGGAAAAGACAAAGCTAAACTCTGGCCGAAATGGATTCAGGCAGTATCGCAGTTCATGAAACAGAACGGAATCGATCCGAAAAACTGCTATGTGGAAGTCTTCGACGAGCCGGACCCGAAAAACTTCGATGAAATCCTCGGAGCTCTGGAAGCCGCACGGAAAGCCGCGCCGGAAATGAAGCTGACCGTTACCCTCGGCGCACACATCATGTCCGCGGAACAGATGGAAAAACTGAATCCTTACGTGGATTGCTGGATTTTGTGGAGTCACGGGTATTTCACGAGACCGGAACACCTCGCGTTCATCCGCAAGGCGCAGAAGGAAGGCAGGGAAATCTGGCATTACACCTGCGACACCAGCCCTCGCTCCTCGCTCGACCGCAACTACCGCCGCAACGCCTGGTTCGGGGAATATCACAAACTCGACGGCAATGCGCTGTATCAGGGAATCACCGGACTGCGGGAATGTCTGTGGAAAACGTCTCCCGAAGGAGAAATCCTTTACCACAGCACGACTTCCGCCGTCCCGTCCGTGCGCTACATGGCCTTCCGACAGGGCATGACCGATGTGAAATATCTGGACAAGCTCCGCGAAGTCGGGAAGAATTCTCCCGAGGCGCAGGAGTTCCTGAAGAACGCCGCGAAACGGGTGGTCGTGGATTTCGCACACGATCCGGAAACGCCGGACAAAGTCCGGGAAGAGGCCGCCGCGCTGATCCTGAAATTGCAACAGGGAAAAAAATGAACGTCAGAGCATTGCATTTCGATATGAAGGGATGGAATCCGCGCCCGGATTACACGCTCGGATTCCTCCCGGTCCTCGCCGGTTTCGGCTACAACGCGCTCCTCGTCGAATTCGAGGACCGCTTCCCTTATGAAGCCTTCCCCGCCATGCGCCATCCGGCGGGGTGGACAAAAGAAGATTTCCGTTCCCTGAACCGCCGCGCCCGCGAACTCGGGATCACGGTGATCCCCCTGCTTCAGTGCGCGGGACATCTGGACTATTTTCTCAAGTATCCGGAATACCGCGTTTACCGTGACATGGGTTCCACCTATCAGTGGAAATTCGATACGGAGGAAACCTTCGGAGTCTGGAAAACCATGACGGACGAACTGCTGGAAGTCTTTCCGGACGGCGAATATTTCCACATCGGCGCCGACGAGGCGGCAATCCGGGATCAAATTCACTTCGCCGCCTATTACCGTCACGCAACCCGCTGCACAGAATACCTCCGTGCCAGAGACAGAAAAGTCCTGCTGTGGGACGACGTGTTCCGTCATCATCCGTGGGAGGAAACGGAAGCTCTGCTGAGGTCCGTGATCCCGGTCGTGTGGCAATACCGGGAAGTCAACGAGGAGCTGGCCGCGCCGTTCGTCCGCGCCGGAATCGAATTCTGGGGCGCCTCGGCGGTCCAGACCTGTTATAATTTCCGCGGTCTCCCGAAAATTGCCGGGCAGTTCGACAATATCGACCAATGGGCCGACGTCAACGAAAAATATCACCCGTCCGGTCATATCGGAACCATCTGGGGCAAAGTGCAGTGCCAGTATCCGATCAGTCCCACCGGGTTTCCCCAGAGTCTTGCCGGAATCGCGTATCTCGCCAAAACCCTGAACGAGGGGAAAATACGGGACCGTTCCCGCTTCTTCCGGGAACTGGCGGCGGACTTCTTCGGTGCCCCCGGCGCGCCGCTGGAAGAAGCGGCGGCAAATATCTGCAATGAACCGGACAAGGCCGCGCCGATCCTGACTGAACTGCGCTCAAAAACGACACGGCACAGCGAGATTGCGGAGATCTGGGAAATCTTCAACGAGGTCGACCGGATTTTCGCTTACGCCGATTCCTGCTTCGGAACCAACGCGGGACTTCTGACGGGATACCGCGCAGGCACGGTTCCGCCCAAGATCACGGACAACTTTCTCGACGGGGTGCGGATCCTCCGGGAACGCGTTGCCGAACTCTCGCCCCGGCTGGATTCCGTACTGTCGAAATACTTCCATCCGTCCCTGATTGATGAATTCAGGAAACAGCGTTTCACCGCGCTTCTGGAGGAAAACGACCGCTGGGAAACCGTGCTGCGTCAGGCGCAGACACGCTGGAATGAAAAGGAGCAGGTCCGGGAAAATCCCCCGAAAACGGAAAAAGCCGAGTGTCTCTGATCCCGCAACCCTTCAGAATAAAAGACGGTGTCCCTTGAGCTGGAGACGAGCAAGAAAGTTCAAATGAACAAAGTGCAGGGGCAAGCCGCGCCGATAGGCTTCCAGATGGGCTTCCAGAATCCGGATTCGAGCAGGATTGTCGACGCGGGAAAGTCCCGTGCAATCCAGTTCGAGGACACCGTCACGCTCCATCGGAGCCGCAGGGTTCCATGAACTTCCGGACGCCCTGCCGAACAGTTTTCCGAGGAGATTGCCTCCGCAGCACTGGAACACGATGCAATTGAACTTGATCAAACCCCATCCGTAGCGTTTCCAGAGGCGTCCGGGCTCCTGGATGATGCGATAAATCCATTCGAGGCCGCTTCGCTGCATCCAGCGGGGAGCGCGTTTGACCGCACCGCAGATGAAGTTGAAAGTACCGCCGACGCCGATCGCCGCGGCCGCATGAATGTTCGGGGCGTTTTTCCCCAGCCAGAGTTCCTGTTTCGGATTGCTGAAACCGGCAAATACGATATCCGGTTCCGCCGCATTGATCCGGGCGCAGACGGCTTCATCGTTCGCTTTGTTTTCGGGAGTGTCGTCCAGCTTCACGAACGGGGAATCGATTCCGACGATCCGGAGACCCGGATAGCGTTCGCGCAGAATCTTGGCCGCGGCATTGGCGTTTTCGGGAGTTCCCCCGAGGAAATAGAGTTTCGCGCCCGTCGCGGCGGCGCGTTCGGCAAACATCGGCAGAATGTCCGAGCCCGCGACCCGTTCGGGAAGCGGGGTGCCGAGCAGACGCGCCAGCAGAACGAGCGGCATGCCGTCCGCCGTGATCAGGGGCGACCGGCGCAGGACTTTCACCAGCGGAGCGTTCAGGGGACGGCTGTCGGACATCGAGAGCGCGTTGACCAGAAAATCCACGTTGACCGTGGCGAGCACGCGGCATTCGTCCCGGAAACCGGTCTTCGCCATTTCAAACATGGAATCGAGCACCTCGTGAATCGTCATGGAAACCACGGGCACTCCGAGCAGAACAACCTTATTTTCGGGCATTTTCAAACACCTCCAGCATTTTCTCGGCATGTCGTGTCCAGTCGAACTCGGCGGCGCGGGACAGTCCGGCCCCGATGAGCTTTTTCCGGAGCGTCCCGTCGGTCAGAATCCTCCGGAGAGACTCGGAAATGACCTCCATATCCGAAGGCGGAAACAGAAGGGCCGCGCCTTTCCCAATTTCCCCGAGCGAGGAATTGTCGGACGCGCAGCACGGAACTCCGTAGTGCATGGCCTCGATCAGGGAGAGTCCGAAGCCCTCGAAAAAAGAGGGAAAAACGTATGCTTCGGCGTTCCGATAGGCTTCCGCCAGATCGGAATTGTCGATGAATCCGGCAAAAAGGATGCGGTCGTGCAAAGGCGACTTTTCCGCGTATTCATGAACGACTTCCGCACCGTGCCAGTCGGAACCGGCCAGGACCAGACGATACTTCGAGGTCAATTCGGAAGGCAGTTTTTCAAAGGCCCGGATCAGATTCAGATGGTTTTTTCCGGGATGTTCGATCCGGGAAATGTAAAGGAGATAGGAATGCGGTTCCAGACCGTTTTTCGAGAGCCATCCGCCGGGGCCTTCGGGAGAAAGGGAAAGTCCGTTGTAATTGAGCGTGATTTTGTCCGGGGAAACGTGCCAGAACTTTTCCAGATCGGCGGCGGTCGAGCGGCTGATGGCGACGACCGAGGGAGCCCGTCGCACAAAAAACGGAAGGACCGTCTTCAAATACAGCATCCGGAAACGGTCGTATTTGTTTTCAACATGATACTGTGCAAGATCGTGCACCACCGCGATGGTGAACAGCGGATAGAAAGCGAACGTCCGGCGATTGGCCGCGGCAATGATACAGAAATCAAATTTTTTTCTGCGGATGAAAAACGGAAGGAGGAACAGGTGGTAGAACATGGAACAGACGGGCCGCTTCGTCCATCGGGGAGCTTCCCTGCACTCGAATTCCGGGAAGAAACAGGAATCGCCCGGTTCGACCAGAAGAGTCAGCGTGTGTCCCTGTCTCTGAAGGGCGGCAATCAGGCAGCGCATATAAACGGAAATCCCGGACTTGCCGTGATCATACGGAATGCAGGAAACTAGAATTCTCATGAAAACGACTCCTCCGACATCAACTTTTCATACGCCTGTACAAAAGCGTCCTTTGAATATTCCTCCGCCGCCATCCGGCGTCCCCGCTCCCCCATTTTCTTCCGGCGGAGGGGGTCCGCGAGAAGTGCGGAGACGGCGTCGGTCAGGGCATTCTCATTTTCTGGCGGAACCACGAGCCCCGTTTCACCGTCTCGGAGCCATTCGCGCACGCCGCCGAGATCGAAGGCAACCGCGGGAATTCCGTGCGCGGCGGCCTCAAGCCCGACCAGTCCGAACGGCTCCTGCCAGCGGAACGGAAACACCGCCAGATCAGCTTGTGAATAAACGACTTCCGTAGAAGGAAGAAATCCCGTGAATTCGGCATTGACCTTGAGTTCCGCAGCCAGACTTTTCAGTGCGGCCGCCTCGTTGCCATCGCCTGCGATCAGCGCGCGATACGGAACTTTGAGTCCTGCCAGCATCCTCACGAACGTATCCGCACCCTTCCCGCGGATGAGCTGTCCGACAAAAACAATGACCGGGACCGGGTTTTCCGGGCGGGACGCTGCCGGAGGAAGTTCCATGGCAGGGTGAATCAGATGAATCCGGGCGGGATCGAAAGAGTTCCGAATCAGGTTGTCGCGCATAAACCCCGAAAGGACAACCAGTTTCGGGACCGAATGCAGAATCCGGAACCGTTCCGGAAACGCAAGGAATTTCTCCTTCATCTCGTGGAAGAGTCCGCATGTCATTTTTTTCGGGGAAACCGCCATGCCGCAGAGTCCGCAAAGACAAGGCGCATACGCACGGAAACAATTTCTCCGTCCAAAAGGAGTATAATAATATTTGCGAGGACAGTAGAAATCGTGATCGTGAAAAACGGCGGCGAGACGGTTTCCGAAGCGGCCGGGCAGCGAACGGAGAAGCGCATTGTCGGTCAGTTTATGGACGACGGCAAAGGAAAAGTCCCCGGAGGGCATTTCCGCATTCATGGAATCGAACCCCTTTGAAAATTCCTCGAAGCCGCGCGCGCGTTCGCGGTAGAGATAATGGACGGAGTGTCCGGCCTCGCGGAGCATCCCGGCGGCCAGCCACGCATACCGCTCGATTCCGCCGAAGAATCCGGCGTATTCGGAAACGAAAAGGATGTTCTGTTTCTTCAGCATGAGCGGAGAAGTTCCTCGTAAAGATTGGCAAGGCGCGCGGCGATCCGGTTCCAGGAATAGTTTTCTACCGTGCGGGTTGCGCCTTCGATCAGGGAAGAGCGGAAGGAGGGCTCGCGGAGACGCTCCAGCGCGGTCAGATACGCTCCGGTATCCTCGGGCGGACACATCAGGCCGTTTTTGCCGTCCTCGACCAGGAAACGGAGTCCGCCGACGGAAGAAGCAATCACGGGAATCCCGGCGCTCCAGGCCTCCAGCACCACGATTCCGAACGGTTCGTGCACGGAGGGCAGGACAAAGACATCGGACTGCTGATAGGCTGCCAGCATGAGGTCTCCGGCGGGGGGCAGTCCGGGAATCACGGTCAGGAAGGAATCCAGTCCCATGGATTTGGCGTCCGACAGCAGCTCGGCGTAATAACCGGGCGCGGTCGGGGGGCCGATCATCAGCAGGTGAAGTTTTTCGCCGCGGCTCCGGGCGGCGTCGGCCACCTTGAGGAGCTGCTTCTGATTTTTCTGATAGTCGATCCGTGAGACGCAGAGAAGGATTTTACGGTCGTCCGGAATATGGAGTTCCTCGCGGAGATTGAGCGCGGATTTTTTACGGAACACCTCGGAATCGACTCCGTTGGGAAGATATTCGACTCGTTTTCCGGGGTATCTTTTCTGGAATTCGGGAACCTCGTTGGCGCCGACGCAGAGGATGGCGGAAGCATCGGCGATCACATCCGCTTTCCAGCCGAAAAGACGGTCCGCAATTCCGCCGTAAGGGAACGTATGGCGGAGGGGAGAAAGCATTTTCGTCATTTCGGACGCCGGGACATCGAAACAGCCGCCGTGAAAGGAGAGCAGATAAGGTTTCTTCCTCCGGAGCGCGGCCTCGCGGGCAAACTGGGCGATGCGTCCGCCGGCATGGACATGAAACAGGGCGAAATCTTCTTCGAGCAGGGCGCGGCGCATGTCAAAACAGAACGGATTGCCGCCTTTTTTGTCGAGCGCCAGTTTTTTCTCGGCGTTCAGTGGGAAATACGGATAGAAATAAGGAAAACGGCGAATCCTGATTCCTTCACGGGATTCGTCGCCGGAAGCGGAACAGGCACGGGTCGCAAGGATTTCGGAAACAAAGTCGTGCGGCAGGAGATGCCGGGAACTGTTCCAGACCACATTCTCGGTCCCTCCCCACTCCTCGAACGCAAAGCGTCTGACAAGCTGGGCCGCGCGTTTCATGATTTCGGCGTCTTTCCGATTTCGCGCATGGATTCACGGCACCCGCGGTAATAGCACCACCGCTGAATGAAGCGGTAGATCGGAGAAGTGAAGAAGGCGGACACGTTTCTGTGCCGGAACAGGTAGACATAATCGCGGAGGACCTCAGCGACGACTCCCCGGAGAGAGGCGAAAAGGGAAACCGAATCTCCGAAAATGTAAGGATGGGCAAGGCCCTCGATATAGTAGCGCCGACTCATGCCGGACAAGGTGTAGTTGTGGGAATGCTCGGTGACGGCGGACGGTTCATAGGCGATCCGGAGTCCCTGTTTGCGGAGCCGGTAGGAAAGTTCGATGTCCTCGGAAGCGCAGATGTTTTCATTGAACGGGTTGTCCCGGAGAGTCTGCATGCGGATGGCGGACGAGGCCAGAGAGAAAAAGTGTCGCCAGGTGGCGGCGATTTTGCCGTCGCCGAAAGCGCGTTCATAGTCCTTGCGGACCAGGATATGGGCGTCGGGACGGCAGATCTGCTGTCCGTAGACGGCGCCGACCGCGGGATCCGCGAGGGGGGCGATGAGTTTTTCCAGATAATCGGCGGACTGCGGAATGGCATCGGAATTGTTGAAGACGACAATGTCGCCGGAAGCGTGTTTCAGGGCAAAGTTGAGGACTTTTCCGGGAACGTAGGGAGTGGGAGCGCCGGTAATGCGCCTGACCTGGGGGAAGGAGGCAATGATGTCGGCGGTGCCGTCCGTGGAGTGGTCGTCCAGACTCAGCAGCTCCACATCCCGGACCGTCTGGCGGGTCAGCATATCCAGGGTCCTTCCGATGTATTCCCGGTCGTTATGGGAACGGATGACCACGCTGATCCGCGGACGGACGTCAGCCATTGATGGCTCCGATGGCGGCATCGACGGAGTCGAAGATTTCAAAAATCTTGTAGGCCTTCGTGATGTTGAAAACGATGCGGGGCTTGGGCTGGAGACAGGCAAGGGCAAGGCGTCCGCCTTCGTCGGAGAGTTTCTGAAGGATGAAGACCATGGCGCCCAGACCGGTGCTGTCGACATATTCCATTCCGCCGAGGTCCAGGACGATCTTCTCATGAGCCGCCAGGGCGCTGTTCATGTGACGTTTGAACTGATCGGCGCAATCCGCCGTCAGACGGCCCGCGATCGAAACGATCAGGATATTTCCGTT
>CAZORN010000092.1:5700-12067 GCA_964581935.1 uncultured Victivallales bacterium | reverse complement strand
TGAACTGAATCAGACCGTCTTACCGCTGATGACGCCGTGGCCCTTGAACGTACGGGTGGGAGAAAACTCGCCGAGGCGGTGACCGACCATGTTTTCGGTCACGAACACCGTCGTGAAGGTTTTTCCGTTATGCACATTGAAGGTGTGTCCCACAAAGTCGGGAATGATCATGGAACGGCGGGACCAGGTCTTGATCGGCTTCTTGGCTCCGCTTTTTTCCATTCTCTCGACCTTCTCGATCACGTGAGAATCCACGAACGGACCTTTCTTGATGGATCTGGCCATGATTACTTCTTCCTCCGTTCAACAATGAATTTTGTGCTCGGCTTCTTGGGATGACGCGTCCGTTTGCCTTTGGCAAGCTGGCCCCAGGGAGAAACGGGATGACCGCCGCCGCTGGAACGTCCTTCACCGCCGCCCATCGGATGGTCGATCGGGTTCTGGGCAACGCCGCGGACATGAGGCCGGAATCCGAGATAGCGCTTCTTTCCGGCTTTGCCCATGGAGGCATTCATATAGTCGACGTTGCCGACCTGTCCGATCGTGGCCTTGCATTCAAGATTGACCTTGCGGACTTCGCCGCTCGGCAGCTTGATCTGGGCGTAATCGCCGTCTTTCGCACGAAGAGTGGCGACCTGACCCGCGGAACGGACCAGAATGCCGCCCTTGCCGGGAACCAGTTCGATGTTATGAATCTGGAGGCCCAGGGGAATGTTTTTCAGCTTGAAGGCATTGCCGACCTGAACTTCACCCTTGTCGCCGGAAATGACGGTCTGTCCGACCTTGAGCCCGTTCGGGGCAAGGATGTAGGACTTCACGCCGTCGGCATAAACGACCAGGGCGATGAACGCGGAACGGTTGGGATCGTATTCGAGCTCCTTCACCGTGGCGGCGACTCCGTCCTTGTTGCGGCGGAAATCGACCAGACGGTAACGGCGCTTGTTGCCGCTTCCGCGGAAACGGGTGGTGATCCGGCCGTTGTTGTTTCTGCCGCCTGTTCCGCTCTTTCCCTTGGTCAGGCTCTTTTCGGGAGTCTCACGAGTCAGTTCGGAGTAGTCGACAACGGAAGAACCGCGAAGGCTTTTCGTAATCGGTCTGTAAGTTTTAATAGGCATCGTGAGTCTCCTTAAACAAATTCAATGGAGCCCTCGGCGAGGGAGACGACGGCCTTTTTCCAACTGGCGCGACGGCCCGGAATCGGAGATCTTCCCGCACGTTTGAGCTTACCCATGAAGTTGAGCATGTTAACGGATTTGACCTTCACGCCGTAAATCTGCTCGACAGCGTCGGCGACTTCCAGCTTGGTTGCCTTGGGCGCCACCTTGAAAGCATATTTATTCTGCTCTTTGAGAACGGCGCTCTTTTCGGTCATCATGATATGTTTGACGATCTCGTAAGGACTGGTTTTATTCATTTCAACGTCTCCTTATGCGAGCCGCTTGACAAATTCGTCAAGGGCTTCCTTTGTGAAGAGGAGTTTGTCCGCATTCAGCACGTGGTAGGTGTTGATGGAAGCCGCCTTCAGCGCGCAGACCAGGCACATGTTGCCCGTGGCGCGGAGGAGGTTCTCGTCATAGTCCTTCACGGAGACCAGCAGCTTGCCGTCGTCGAGCTTCAAAGCCTTGAAGACCGTTGCGGCGGATTTGCTCTTGTGGTCCGCGAGGGCCAGACTGTCGATCACTGCCACGGAGTTGTCCTGAAGACGCTCAGTGAAGGAGCGCTTGAGAGCCAGCTTCTTGACCTTGGTGTTCAGCTTGACGGAGAAATCGCGGGGCTTGGGACCGAACGCGATACCGCCGTGACGCCAGATCGGGCCGCGGGTGGAACCGGCGCGGGCACGGCCGCCGCCTTTCTGTTTGAACGGCTTCTTGCCGCCGCCGGAGACTTCGGCGCGGGTCTTGGTAGACGCGGTGCCGGCACGGTTTTCGGCCAGAAAAGCCACCACGGCGTCATGAACGGCCTGGGCGCCCTTTTCGAGCTCAAGGCAGGAATCGTCGATGGTGTAATCCCCGACTTTCTCCCCCTTCATATTCTGTATGTCGATTACAATAGACATTTTTTCACCTGTCAGTTATTGTCCCGAGGGGATTATTTCTTTTTGGCCTTCTTGACGATGACCGTGTTGCCGTTGGGGCCCGGAATCGCGCCGCGAACGAACAGCAGGTTTTCATCGACAGAAACTTTGACGAGGCGCAGATTCTGCACGGTGCGTGTAGAACTGCCGAGGTGTCCGGCCATTCTTTTGCCCTTGATGACGTTGCCGGGTTTCTCACGGCAGCCGATGGAGCCCGGCTTCCGGTGCCAGCCGCCGCCGTGTCCGTCGCGTCCGCCATGGAAGTGGTGACGCTTCATAACGCCGGCGAAGCCTTTGCCCTTGGTCACTCCAGAAATGTCCAGGAATTCCCCTTCGGCAAAAATATCAGCCTTGATCTGGGACCCGATCTCTTCCGCGGGATCATTCTCGGAACGGAATTCCCGAATGAACGCCGGCGGATTATCCGCAAGACCCGCTTTCGCGACATTGCCGATGATGGCTTTGGAGGTGTTTTTTGCTTTGCGGACGCCGAATCCGACCTGAATGGCGGAATAACCGTCCCGTTCCTTGGTTTTGACGCTCAGAACCACACAGGGTCCCGCTTCGATGACGGTGACGGGAATGAGAACTCCCTTGTCGTCATAGACCTGCGTCATACCGACTTTCTTTCCGATGATACCTTTCATTTTGCTCCTTTCAGGCACATGTCCTCTCGGAAAAAAGGACCTTGGTGCCAAAAATTGCCTGTTCTATAAAAAGCTGATTCAGAAATCAGCTTCCAATCTTGATGGAAATGTCCACGCCCGCGGGAAGGTTGAGCTTCTTGAGCTCATCCACCGTCTTGGCGGTCGGCTTGATGATGTCCATCAGCCGCTTGTGGGTGCGAATCTCAAACTGGTCCATGGACTTCTTGTCCACGTGGGGAGAGCGGTTGACCGTATAGCGTTCGACACGCATCGGAAGCGGAATGGGACCCGCCACCACGGAACCGGTGCGACGCGCCGTGTTGAGGATTTCCGCAACAGACTGATCAAGAATGCGATGCTCATAAGCCTGCAGCTTGATACGGATCTTCTGCGCCGATTTTGTTGAGGAAGAAGCTCTTGTGCTCATTTAGTCGTTTTCTCCACTATTTTCTTTTGAATTACATCTGGAACGCGCTCAAAGGTGAAGGGCTCCATCGTGTAGGAGGCTCTTCCTTTGGAAAGGGAACGGATCGCAGTGGCATAGCCGAAAAGTTCGGAGAGAGGAATATTGGCGACCACGCGCGTCGCATTGTCCAGCGTTTCGATTTCAACAATCGAACCGCGGCGGGAAGAAACGTCTCCGATGATGTCGCCCATGTTTTCGTCCGGGGTGGTGATTTCCACCTTCATGATCGGCTCGAGAAGCTGGAGGCCGGCCTTGCGGGCCGCTTCCTTGAGTCCCATGGAAGCGGCGATTTTGAACGCCATTTCCGAGGAGTCGACCGGGTGGAAGGATCCGTCGATGATATCCACATGGAAGTCGGTGAGGGGATAGCCGGCGAGAACGCCGGTCTGGGCCGCTTCACGGATACCCATTTCAATCGGCTTGATGTATTCCTTGGGAATGCTGCCGCCGACGACCTTGTTTTCGATCGTGACTCCATGGCCGCGTTCCTTGGGTTCCATGACGAGAACGCAATGACCGTACTGGCCGCGTCCGCCGGACTGACGAACGAATTTGGAATCGGCTTCTGCTTTTTTCTGGACGGCTTCGCGGTAGGCCACTTCGGGCTGACCGGCGTTGGCTTCCACGTTGAATTCGCGGCGGAGACGGTCCATGATGATTTCGAGGTGGAGCTCGCCCATGCCGGAGATGATGGTCTGACCGGTTTCGGTGTCGCTCTTCATGGTGAAGGTCGGGTCCTCGTCGGCCAGAGCGCCCAGCGCGCCGTAAAGCTTGTCGCGGTCGCCGGAAGTCTTGGGCTCGACGGCGATCGAGATGACGGGTTCGGGGAAGTGCATGGATTCGAGAACGATCGGCGTGGACTCATCACAAATGGTATCGCCGGTGGTCACGTTCTTCAGACCGACGGCGGCCGCGATGTCGCCGCAGAAAATTTCTTCGCATTCCTCACGATGGTTTGCATGCATGAGGAGAAGACGCCCGAGACGCTCGCGCTTGCGGGTTCTCGGGTTGTAGACCGTCACGCCGCGGACCGCTTCGCCGGAATAAACGCGGAAGAACACCAGACGGCCCACAAACGGGTCGCTCATGATCTTGAAGGCGAGTGCGGAGAAGGGCTTTTCATCGCCGACCATGCGGACTTCAGGCTGCTCGGTGTCGGGATTCATGCCGCGGGTTTCCCAGATGTCGAGCGGGGACGGCAGATAGGTGATGACGGCATCCAGCAGGAGCTGAACGCCTTTGTTCTTGAAGGCGGTTCCGCAATAAGCGGGAACGAGGGCGCCGGTGACGACGGCCTTACGGAGGGCATCCTTGACCAACTCATTGGAGGGGACCTGATCATTAAGGAAAACTTCCATGACCGATTCATCCACTTCGGCAACGCACTCGATAAGATAATTGTGCTTTTCCTTGAGAAGGTCGGCAAACTCGGCGGGAACAGGGATTTCGGCCACATTCTGTCCTTCGTCGCCGATGAAAGTATATGCCTTTTCGCTGAGAACATCAATGAGTCCGGAAAATTCGGCTTCGGCACCGATGGGAATGACCATTGGAACCACGGAAGCACCGAGTTTCTTGTGCATATCGTCAACAACTTTGAAGAAGTTGGCGCCGGTACGATCCATCTTGTTGACGAAGGCGATGGTAGGGACCTTGTATTTCTTTGCCTGTCGCCAGACGGTTTCGGTCTGGGGCTGGACGCCGCCCACCGCGCAGAAGACAGCGACGGCGCCGTCAAGAACGCGCAGGGAACGTTCCACTTCAGCAGTAAAATCGACGTGCCCTGGGGTGTCGATCAGATTGATGCGATGGCTTTTCCAGAAGCAGGTAGTGGCGGCGGAGGTAATGGTGATCCCGCGTTCCTGTTCCTGAACCATCCAGTCCATGGTGGCGGAGCCTTCATGGACCTCACCGATCTTGTGGTTCACACCCGTGTAAAAAAGGATGCGCTCGGAAAGGGTTGTCTTGCCGGCATCGATGTGAGCCATGATGCCGATGTTCCGTGTAAGGGCGATAGGAGACTTCCGGTTGGGAGACTCCTTATAGTCGATATTTACTTGTCGTTGTGCTGTCATAATTGCTTTGTCTTGACTTCGCTGATCCGCTGGTCAGGCTTTATTTCATTACCATCTGTAATGAGCAAAAGCTTTATTTGCCTGCGCCATCTTGTGCGTGTCGTCTTTCTTTTTAATGGAGGATCCGGTGTTATCAAAAGCGTCAAGGAGTTCGGATGCAAGAGCCTGCATCATGGATTTGCCTTTTTTCGCCTGCGAATAGCTGGTGATCCAGCGCATGGCCAGAGCGACCTGACGTTCTGCGGGAACTTCAAGGGGAACCTGATAGGTGGCGCCGCCGACGCGACGGCTCTTGACTTCCAGTTTCGGCTTGATGTTTTCGACCGCCTGAAGGAAAACTTCGAGAGGCTCCATATCCTTCTTCTTGGCCTTGATCACGTCGAAAGCCCCGTATACGATCTTCTGCGCGACGGTTTTCTTGCCGTTGCGCATCAGTGTATTGATAAGCCGCGCGACCAGTTCGCTGTTGTACTTCACGTCAGGCGTGAGTTCTCTTTTGGTGATTCTGCGTCTTCTCATTGTCTTTTTTGCGTCCTAAATGATTCTGCACAATCGCTCGTGCATGATTTATTTTTTCTTGGCGGGAGCATCGGCCTTCGGGGTCTTCGCTCCATATTTGGAACGGCCCTGTTTGCGTCCATCCACGCCGAGACTGTCGAGCGCGCCGCGAACCACATGATAGCGGACGCCGGGAAGGTCGCGAACCCTTCCGCCTTTGACCAGAACAACGGAGTGTTCCTGAAGGTTGTGGCCTTCGCCGCCGATATATGCGGTAACTTCATAACCGTTTGTCAGACGCACTCTTGCGATTTTGCGCAAAGCGGAGTTCGGCTTCTTCGGGGTTCTTGTGGTTACCTGCAGGCAGACGCCGCGTCTCTGCGGACACTTGGACAGTGCCTTCGACTTGCTCTTCGCAATCTTCGAGCTGCGTCCCGATTTCACCAACTGATTAATGGTCGGCATATTCTCCTTCACCTATTCGCGTTGTTGCAGTTATGGACGACAAACGGATGTATAATCTAACCTTCCGTCTGAAATTTTCAACTGCGGATTCAAGTTTTTTACGTTTTTTTTCTTATTCGTTCTCATAATCCTTGGTCGGATC
>CAZORN010000092.1:0-5600 GCA_964581935.1 uncultured Victivallales bacterium | reverse complement strand
ATTCAAGTTTTTTACGTTTTTTTTCTTATTCGTTCTCATAATCCTTGGTCGGATCGAACTCGCTGTCATCGATTTCGTCTTCGAACTCGCCGTCCTTCTCATCCTCGAAATCGTCCAGGAATCCTTCGTCATCCGCCTTGCCGATGAGTTCATCGTCTTCGCCGGTTTCACTGTTTTCCGAGAAGATGTCGTCGACCTCGTCATCGCCGAAGTCGATATTTTCGATCGACTCTTCCTTGCGGGGAACGTTCAGTTCGAGCTGCGGACGTTCGATCGGAATTTCCTCTCCGAGTTTGGTCATGTGGAGATTCTGGAACTTTTCAGATCCGGTTCCGGCGGGGATCAGGTGACCGGTGATCACGTTTTCCTTGAATCCGCGGAGGATATCCACTTTTCCGAGGGTCGCGGCATCGGTCAGGATACGGGTGGTATCCTGGAACGAAGCCGAGGAGATGAAGCTTTCGGTTTCGAGGGACGCTTTCGCGATACCGAGCAGAACCGGTTCGCCTTCGGCAGGTTTTTTGCCCTGCTTCCGGGCCTGTTCGTTGGCACGGGAGAAATCATAGCGATCCACCTGTTCACCGGAGAGGAACTCGGTATCGCCCTGCTCCACGATGCGGATCTTCTGCATCATCTGGCGGATGATGATCTCGATGTGCTTGTCGTTGATTTCCACGCCCTGTGCGCGATACACCTTCTGGATTTCGTTCACGATGTAGCGCTGGAGTTCGTGGGGTCCGCAGATTTCGAGCAGTTTCTGCGGGATGATCGAACCGACGGTCAGCTTCTGGCCTTTGCGGACGTAGTCGCCCTTGCCCACGATCAGGTGCTTGGAGGTCGGGATGCTGTGCTCCTCGAACACATCCTTGTTGTCCGGATCGCGGATGATCAGAGTCTGACGGCCCTTGACGTTCTTGCCCTTGTCGACGATACCGTCGATACGGGCGATTTCGGCGACTTCCTTGGGCATACGGGCTTCGAACAATTCGGCGACACGCGGAAGACCGCCGGTGATGTCGCGGTTTTTCTGCTGCGAACGGGGCACGCGGGCCAGCGTCATGCCGGGGAAAATCTTCTCGCCGCGCTTCACCATCAGGAGGGCGCCGGTCGGCAGCGGATAGTTGGCGACCAGGTCGCCGTTCTTGTCGTTGATGACCACCTGGGGAAGCAGGTCTTCGCGGTGTTCCATCACGGTCAGTTCCTCGATGCCGCCGCGTTCGCTGCGGTTGAGGGTCACGCCTTCCACGATGTCGTGGAGCGCGACGATACCGGTTTCTTCCGCGATGATCGGCATCTGGTAGGCATCCCACGACGCGATTTTTTCGCGCGGCTTGACCTTTTCGCCGTCCTTCTTATAGAGGATCGCGCCGACTTCCGCCTGATAGCGGTCGATTTCGGCGTCTTTTACGGCATCGGACCAGAAGTCGTAGTCTTGAGCGTAGGAGGAGCCCATGACCTGGGCTTCGAGGCGAACGCGTTCACGCGCCTGCGCTTCGGCTTCCTTGGCTTTCGCATCGTCGTAAACCACGATGAAACCGTTCTTGTTGACGACCAGGGTATTGCCCTTCTGGTCGGTCACCAGACGCAGGTTTTCGAAGCGGACGGTTCCGGACTGGCGGGCGGTGATCACGGGTTCCTTGCTTCCGCCGGAGGAAATACCGCCGATGTGGAAGGTTCTCATGGTCAGCTGTGTGCCGGGCTCGCCGATGGACTGCGCGGCGATGATGCCGAGGGCGTCGCCGATCTCGGCGTCGTGGTCCGTGGCAAGGTTCTTGCCGTAGCACTTGATGCAGACGCCGTGTTCGACGTCGCAGGTCAGCACGGAACGGATCAGGACCTTGGTGATGCCGCGTTTCTCGATGAGGTCCGCCACTTCGGGAGTGAATTCCTCGCCGGCGCGGACGATGTAGGAGCCGTCGCTCTTGGCGGGATCGCGGATGTCCTGGGCGCTGTAGCGTCCGAGGAGACGCGCCTTCAGGGGGAGCATGATTTCATCGCCCTCGATGATGGCTTCCACGTAAATCCCCTTGAGGGTTCCGCAGTCGTCCTTGCGGCAGATGATGTCCTGCGCGACGTCGACCAGTTTCCGGGTCATGTAACCCGAGTCGGCGGTCTTCAGGGCGGTATCGGCCAATCCCTTGCGGGCGCCGTGGGTACTGATGAAGTATTCGAGAACGGTCAGACCTTCACGGAAGCTGGAAAGAATCGGACGTTCGATGATTTCGCCGGAGGGCTTGGTCATCAGTCCGCGCATACCGGCGAGCTGCTTGATCTGATCCTTGCTTCCGCGGGCTCCGGAGTCGAGCATCGCGAACACGGGGTTGATTTCCTTGCGGCTGGCCTCTTCGACCTCTTTGGTGAGTTCGTCGGCCACCGTGTTGGCGGTCTTGGTCCAGGCGTCGACCACCTGGTTGTGACGTTCGCCGACGGTCAGGAAGCCCGCGTCGTATTTGCGGTTGATTTCATCGATGCGGGAGCGGGTCTCCGCGATGAGGGCGGGTTTTCTCTTGGGAATGAGCATGTCGGCCACCGAGATGGAAAATCCGGCGAGCGTGGCATATTCATAGCCGAGGTTTTTGAGTTTGTCGAGGAGCTCGATGGTCTTGTCGTGGCCGATGTGCTCATAGGCTTCGGCGATCAGGCGTCCGAGGTCTTTTTTCTTGGCGGCCGCGT
Organism: uncultured Victivallales bacterium; assembly: GCA_964581935.1. Lineage (GTDB taxonomy): Bacteria > Verrucomicrobiota > Lentisphaeria > Victivallales > UBA1829 > SIG94. The sequence continues at coordinate 2,927 of CAZORN010000092.1, read as the reverse complement.
TGTAGAAACCGAGCGACTTGTCCCAGATGCGGTTGAAGATGCAGCGTCCCGGGGTCGTGATGATGAACTTGTCCGAGGCGTTGCCGCGGGGGGTCACCGTTCCATAGTCGGGGTTCGGCAGCTTGATCGCGTCATGAATCTTGATATAGCCCGAATCCAGCGCGAACAGGACTTCATGCACATCCTTGAAAATGCGGATGCGTTCCTTGTTCTTGGGGTCGATCGTGAGGTAATACACGCCCAGGGTGATGTCCTGTGTCGGCGTGGTGATCGGCTTTCCGTTGGACGGGGAGAAGATGTTGTTGGTCGAAAGCATGAGAAGCTTGCATTCGAGCTGGGCCGCGGGAGAGAGCGGCACGTGCACCGCCATCTGGTCGCCGTCGAAGTCCGCGTTGTACGCCGTGCAGACGAGCGGATGGAGACGGATCGCGGAACCTTCGATCAGGATCGGGTCGAACGCCTGGATACTGAGACGGTGCAGCGTGGGCGCGCGGTTCAGCATCACGGGATGTCCCTTGGTCACTTCTTCGAGGATGTCCCAGACCACCGGTTCGCCGCGTTCGATCATCTTCTTGGCGCCGCGGACGGTATGGGCAAAGCCCCTGCCCTTCAGGTGCCGGATGATGAACGGTTCGAAAAGGATCAGAGCCATCTTCTTGGGAAGACCGCACTGCATCAGCTTGAGCTCGGGACCGACGACGATCACCGAACGTCCGGAGTAGTCCACGCGCTTACCCAGAAGGTTCTGGCGGAAGCGTCCCTGCTTGCCCTTGAGCATGTCGCTCAAGCTCTTCAGGGGACGGTTTCCGGCGCCGGTCACGGGACGTCCGTGACGGCCGTTGTCCAGAAGGGCGTCGACCGCTTCCTGGAGCATGCGTTTTTCGTTCCGGATGATGACTTCGGGCGTGCGGAGCTGAAGGAGATTCTTCAGACGGCTGTTCCGGTTGATCACGCGGCGGTAAAGATCATTCAGGTCGGACGTCGCGAAACGGCCGCCCTCGAGGGGCACCAGCGGACGGAGATCCGGGGGGATCACCGGCAGGACTTCCATGATCATCCATTCGGGGCGGGAATTGCTCTTGAGGAAGCCTTCCACGAGACGGAGACGCTTGGACAATTTCTTGCGGATTGCCTTGTTCTTCGTGCCGGAAAGCAGCACTTCAAGCTCGGAATGAAGGGGATCGAGGTCGATGTTCTGGAGAAGGTTGCGGATTGCGGGCGCACCCATTTCCGCCTGGAAAGCATCGCCGTATTCGTCACGGGCCTGACGGTAGTTGATGTCCGTAAGGGATTCTCCCAGTTTCAGGGGAGTATCGCCCGGATCCACCACAACCCAGTCTTCGTAATAGATGATCCGCTCAAGGGTGCGGGCGGTCATGTCGAGCATGAGGCCGATTCGGCTGGGCATGCACTTGAAGAACCAGATATGGGAGACGGGGACGGCGAGTTCGATATGGCCCATGCGTTCGCGGCGGACCTTGGACTGGGTCACTTCGACGCCGCAGCGGTCGCAAATGATCCCTTTGTTCTTCACGCGTTTGTATTTGCCGCAGGAGCATTCCCAGTCTTTCTGGGGACCGAAAATCCGTTCGCAGAAGAGACCGCCTTTTTCAGGCTTGAAACTTCTGTAATTGATCGTCTCCGGATTTTTGATTTCGCCATGGCTCCAGGAACGGATCACTTCCGGAGAGGCGACCTTGATGGTCACCATCTCGAAAGCGCTCATGCCAGAAACCTGCTGGGCGGTCAATTCCTTGCTGTTGTAATTATTGTCAATCACTTTGGATTCCTCCGCGTTGTCTTATTTCGGAGACTCAGTCCGCTTCACGGTGCGAACGTCGAGGCCCAGACTTTGCATTTCCTTCAGCAGAACGTTGAACGACTCGGGACGGCCGGCATCCAGGATATTCTGGCCGCGGACGATCGACTCGTAAATCCGGGCGCGCCCGGTCACGTCGTCGCTCTTCACCGTCAGCATTTCCTGAAGGGTGTGCGCCGCGCCGTAGGCTTCCAGCGCCCAGACTTCCATTTCGCCGAAACGCTGGCCGCCGTGCTGGGCTTTACCGCCGAGGGGCTGCTGCGTAACGAGCGAATACGGACCGACCGCACGGGCGTGAATCTTGTTCGCGACCAGATGGTCCAGCTTCAGCATATAAATCTGGCCGACCATCACGCGCTGATCGAACTTGCCGCCGGTGCGTCCGTCGAACACATCGGTCTTGCCGTCATATTCGTTGACGCCGTCGCGCATCCGGAAGCCCCAGTTGTAGTCCTTGCCGACCTTCTGGTTGGCCTGTTTCATCATATCGACAATCTTCTCTTCCGGAATACCGTCGAACACGGGAGTCGCCACTTTGATGCCGAGCATCTTGGCAGCCCAGCCCAGGTGAGTTTCCAGAACCTGTCCGATGTTCATTCGGCTGGGCACGCCCAGCGGATTGAGAACGATGTCGACCGGCGTGCCGTCCTTCAGGAACGGCATGTCTTCCACGGGGACGATCTTCGCCACAATACCCTTGTTTCCGTGACGTCCGGCCATCTTGTCGCCCACCTGGATCTTCCGCTTGGAAGCCACGTAGACCTTGACCTTCTTGATGACGCCGGTATCGTCCGAAACTCCGTTGGCCAGCGAGGAAAGCGACTCGTCGCGGTTGCGCTCGAGAACGTCGAAACGCGGACGGAAGGAATCGATGATCTTCATGATCGCTTCCCGGGTGGGGCAATCCTCCATCCGGAAGGCGTCATACTGATTGGCCAGCTTATTGATGGAGGGGCGCGTGACCTTGCGGTTCGAGGAAATCAGCACGGCATCCGACTTGGCGGAGGTCGCGTCGAAAATCGGACACGGCAGTTTCTGCTGGAAGAGAATGGACGAAAGTTTTTCGGACAGCTCGTCCACCAGCGCCGCGCGCTGTTCCTTATACTGA
>CAZORN010000091.1:0-12111 GCA_964581935.1 uncultured Victivallales bacterium | reverse complement strand
CGAAAGTTTTTCGGACAGCTCGTCCACCAGCGCCGCGCGCTGTTCCTTATACTGATCCTTCACGTGCTTGGACTGACGCTTACGTTCCTGGTTCGTCATGTTCTGACGGTTCGGGTCCTTGGCGTATTCGATGCGGACATCCATCACGATGCCCCCCTTGCCGCTCTGGACATACAAGCTCGAATCCTTGACGTCGGCCGCCTTTTCGCCGAAGATGGCGCGCAGGAGACGTTCTTCCGGCGCAAGTTCGGTTTCGGACTTCGGAGTGATCTTGCCGACAAGGATGTCGCCGGGCTTGACTTCCGCGCCGAGACGGACCACGCCGTCGACGCCGAGGTTCTTGAGAAGATCCTCGCTGACGTTCGGAATGTCGCAGGTGATTTCTTCGGGTCCGAGCTTCGTGTCACGGCTGGTGATCTCGAATTCGTCAATATGGATGCTGGTGTAGACGTCATCCTTCACGAGACGCTCGCTCAGCACGATCGCGTCCTCAAAGTTGTATCCGCACCACGGCATGAATGCCACGAACACGTTTTTGCCGAGGGCGAGCTCGCCCTTCTCCGTCGCAGAACCGTCCGCGATCGGATCGCCGGCCTTCAGGACCTGTCCCTTGCGGACCATCGGACGCTGATTGATGCAGGTGCCCGCGTTGCTGCGCAGGAATTTGACGAGTTTGTAGACTTCCGGTTTCGGGTCGGAGGTATCCGCCAGGGATTTGCCGTCTTTCGTGACGACCACCTGGGAAGCGGAAACTTCCCCCACGATTCCGTCGACGCGGGAACAGGTGACGGCGCGGGAGTCCACGGCGACTTTCTTCTCCATGCCGGTCCCCACGAACGGGGAATCGGTCACGAGGAGAGGAACCGCCTGGCGCTGCATGTTCGAACCCATCAGGGCGCGGTTGGCGTCGTCGTGTTCCAGGAAGGGAATCAGACCGGCGGCCGCGCTGACGAGCTGTTTCGGAGAAACGTCCATATACTGGACTTCGGAGATGGGATGCTCCGCGGATTCGCCGAGGTAACGGGACATCGCGGTCGCGTTGATAAAGTGTCCGCGGTCATCAAGCGGGGCGTTCGCCTGGGCAATGACGAAATGCTCTTCCTTGTCCGCGGTCAGATAATCGACATGATCCTGGACCACAGCATTTTCCACGCGGCGGTAAGGCGTCTCGAGGAAACCGTATTCATTGATGCGGGCATAAAGGGACATGGAGGAAATCAGACCGATGTTCGGACCTTCCGGCGTTTCAATCGGACAGATGCGTCCGTAATGGCTGGAATGAACGTCGCGGACTTCAAATCCGGCGCGGTCGCGGCTCAGTCCGCCCGGACCGAGAGCGCTCAGGCGGCGCTTGTTGGTCAGCTCGGAGAGCGGATTGGTCTGGTCCATGAACTGGGAAAGCTGATTGCGGGCGAAGAAGTCGCGGATAACGCCGATGAACGCCTTCGGATTGATCAGCTTGCCGGGAGTCAGCGCACTGCCTTCGGGATTCTGCTGGGTCGTCATCTTTTCGCGGATGAGACGGTCCGTGCGGTAAAGACCGACACGGCAATGATTCTGAAGGAGTTCGCCGACGGTACGGACGCGACGGCTGCCGAGATGGTCGATGTCGTCGGTCTGCGCCGCTTTGTTGCGGAGCTTCATCAGCATCTTGGTGGCTTCCATCAGGTCTTTCTTGTCGAGAGTCCTGTCGGTAAGCGGGAAATCAAGGCCGAGACGCTCATTGAGTTTGAAGCGGCCGACGGTGCCGAGGTCGTATCTCTTATTGTCAAAGAAAAGACGCTTGAGAAGAAGCTTGGCGTTGTTGACGCTCGGGGGATCGCTGGGACGCATCTTCTTGTAGATTTCGCGCAGAGCGTCTTCGGGCGTCTTGGAGGGATCCTTGGCGAGACAGTTGATCAGATAGTAGTCGCCGTCGGGGATGAAGGCCAGATCGACATTCTTGATTTTGGAGTCGCTCAGGAGCTTGGCATGGGTGTCGTCCAGCTGGACGAATTCATCGATGAGAAGGGTTCCATCCGAAGAATAGACAGGTTCGATGGTGTGGAACACGGAAACATCTGCTTGCTTGATCAGCTGGCCGGGAGTCAAGGTCTTGATTTCGTAAGCGGACCCGAGGATCTCGCGGTTGGATTCGAAACCGACGGCGCGCAGGAATGTGGAGATCAAGAATTTACGGCGGCGGCGCTGACGGTCGAGATAGATATAGATCAGGTCGTTGATATCGAACTGGACTTCCATCCAGGAACCGCGGTCGGGAATAATTCTATAGGAATAAAGATTGCGTCCGCTGGAATGGCGCGTTTTTTCGAAACAGATTCCGGGCGAACGGTGAAGCTGGCTGATAATGACGCGCTCGGCACCGTTGATGATGAAAGTGCCGCGCTCGGTCATCATGGGAATATCGCCTAATGATACGAGTTCATTGAATACAGCATCTTTAACTTTCAAATTGAATTCAACGCTCAAGGCCGCATTATACGAAATACCGTCCTTGATACAATCCACCACATCTTTTTTGGGAGGAGTGATGTAGTAGGCTACAAACTCCAGAACCATTTGTTTATCGAAGCTCTCCATGGGAAAGACTTCGTTGAATACCTCCTGGAGGCCCTGATTTTTTCTTTGTTTCGGGTCGGAGTCCAACTGGAGAAAGGATTTGTAGGACTCGATCTGACTCCCAATCAGATCCGGAATCTCCAGCACTTCCCTCAATTTTCCAAAATTCACGCGTTCAGGCATTATTCCACCCTGTCATTGTGGTTGGCATGAGCTGACTTTGCACAACGTCGCCCCAGTAAAGACGGCAACGCAATCCGCGGGCGGCCTAATAACCGCGGATTTAACTATAAAAACACAGGAAAGCGGGAGTCCTCTCCCTTTCGGAAAAAGACCCCGCAAATCCAAAACCGGTTAAAAACCCGGTAATGTCAAATTACTTGACCTCAACTTTTGCGCCAGCAGCTTCAAGCTGTTCCTTGAACTTCTTGGCGTCTTCCTTGGAAACACCCTCTTTGACGGGCTTCGGAGCGGACTCGACGAGATCCTTGGCTTCCTTGAGGCCCAGGCCGGTGATGGCGCGGACTTCCTTGATCACGTTCACCTTGCTGGCGCCCATGTCGGCCAGGATCACGGTGAATTCAGTCTGCTCTTCGGCAGCGGCGGCAGCAGGTGCGGCGCCGGCAGCAACAGCGGCAACGGCGACCGGAGCGGCCGCGCTGACGCCGAGTCTTTCCTCGAGGGCTTTCACCAGTTTGGAAAGCTCCAGGACCGAGAGTTTTTCAACATAGGAAATGAACTGCTCCATCTCCTGCGAAACTTCAATCTTAGCTTGTTCAGTCATTTCAATAGACCTCCGTGTTATGTTCAATTACGATTGTTCAGGCTTTTTCTTCAAGCTTGTTTTTGTATGCGTTGATGACGTTCACAATGCTTTCGACCTTTGCATTGAGAACCCGGACCAGACCGGTCGGGACCGCGTTAAGCAGACCGAGCAGCTGAGATCTGAGGGCATCCTTGGAGGGCAGTCCGGCGATGGAAAGAACATCCTTATCGCTGAGGACGGCACCTTCATAGTATCCGGCCTTGGGGGCCAGCACACCTTTGGAGGTCTTCATGAACTCTTCGATCGTCTTGGCAACAAGTCCGGCATCACCGCCGACAATGACCGCCGTATCGCCCACCAGTTTGGTGTTGGCGAGAGCCGTCATTCCGTTGTGTTCTGCCACCTTGCGGACCAGGCGGTTCTTCAGAATGTGGCACTGGGCGTCATTCTTCGCGAGAAGGTCGCGAAATGCGTTCAGTTCCTTGTTCTTCAGTCCCTTGTAGGTCACGAAATACACGAATTGCGCCCCGACGATGAGACGGGCAACGTCATCAAACATCTGGATCTTTTCAGATCTTCTGCTTTTTTCTGTACTCATGACTTACTCCTTCGTGACAATGGTGCGCGGATCGATTTTGATTCCCGGAGTCATCGTCGCGGAAATCGTGCAGCTGAGGAAGTACACTCCCTTTGCGGAAGCGGGCTTCGCTTTGAGAAGCGCCTTGATCAGGGCTTCACAGTTCTCTGCGATGTCTTCAGCGCTGAAGGAAATCTTTCCGACCGGGACCTGCACGCAGGCTCCCTTGTCCGCTCTGAACTCGACACGCCCTGCTTTGGCTTCCTTGACCGCATGGCCGATCTTTTCCGTGACGGTGCCCGTCTTGGGGTTGGGCATCAGACCCTTGGGACCGAGCTGGCGGCCGAGGGTACGGACCTGGGACATGGCGGAGGGGGAGGCGATCAGGACATCGAAGTCAAGCCAGCCTTCCTTGATCTTGCCGATGATGTCTTCGAACCCGACAGAGTCGGCGCCGGCATCAGAAGCTTCCTTACGCAAATCCACGTTATCGGAGATCACACAGACTTTCACGACTTTTCCCGTTCCTTTCGGAAGGGGAATCGCGCCGCGAACGGTCTGGTCGGTCTGCTTCGGATCCACTCCGAGCTTGAAGGCAAGTTCGACCGTCTGGTTGAACTTGGGCTGCGGAAGCTCCTTGAGAAGAGCGACTGCATTCTTCAGTGTGTACTGAGAGGTCCTGTCAACCTTAGCCAGCTGGGCCCTGTACAGTTTACTTTTCTTACCCATCCACCACCTCAATTCCCATGCTGCGGGCCGTTCCTTCGATGATCTTCATCGCGGCAGCCTCGCTGCGGGCGTTGATGTCGTTCTTCTTCATCTGTACGATCTGCTTAATCTGGGAACGGGAGATTTTCCCGGCGCTTTCGCGTCCCGGGGTCTTGGACCCGCTCGCCAGATTCGCCAGCTTCTTAATGAGAACAGGAGCCGGCGGAGACTTCGTGATGAAGGTGAAAGAACGATCCTGGTAAACGGTAATCACAACCGGGATCACCAACCCGGCCTGCGACTGCGTTGCTGCGTTGAATTGCTTGCAGAATTCCATGATGTTCACGCCGGCCTGACCAAGGGCAGGACCGACTGGGGGCGCCGGATTGGCAGCGCCCGCGGGAATCTGCAAACGAATCTCCGCTGTTACCTTTTTCGCCATTTGTTCCTCCATACCTCGCCGATGTGGTTCGAAAAGCAGGATTTCTCCCACATCGCGACGTCGTATTGTATGTAAACAAGTCTACCGGACTTCGGCGGAAAGCCTTACTCCGGCCTGCTGCGACTCACTTTTATTCAAATTCAATCCACTGACTTCTCAACCTGCCAGAACTCCAGCTCCATCGGAGTCGGACGGGCAAAAACCATAATTTCGACTTTCAGGAAGCCGCGTTCCGCATCGATTTCGAGAACCACGCCCTTGAAGCCGGTGAAGGGGCCGTCGACGATTTCGACATGGTCGCCGACATTGTACTGAAGACGCGGGGCCTGTTGGGGAGTTTCCTCCTCGGCGGCGCCGTTGGAAATCCACTGTTTCACTTCATCGGAAGTCATGGTCCCACCGATTTTGGAAACGCCCTTGATTCCATGGATATAGTGCCAGACGCTTTCAATGACCTTGTTGTCTTCATCATAGAGCTTCATGCGGACGAAGACATATCCGGGGAAATATTTCCGTTCCGTGGGGCGGCGGACGCCGTTCTTGACTTCCATGACTTTTTCCATGGGGTACTGGACTTCAAAAACAGGAATGGAAGGATCATTCAAATTGATCTGACGCTGAATATTCTCCCTCACGCCCTTTTCGTGCTGGGTAAGCGTATTAAGGATGTACCACTGTCCTTCGCTGTTGTCCATGATTGCTTTCAAGCTCCTGAAATTGATTTAATCTGCCACGAGGTTATGGAAAAAGAGTTTGCATCCGCTTTTTAGAAAGTAGTAAGGAACCTGACAGTTCTGAAAAGGATCTGGTCGATGCCGGCGAGATAAGCGGTTGACAGAATCAGAGCCACGATCACAAGGATGGTGGATTCGAAAAGCTGATCGCGCGTCGGCCAGCTGCACTTGTTCATCTCTTCGATCGTGTCGAAGATGAAGGTTCTGATTTTATCGATCATTGTGCCCATTCCGGCATTTCCTTTCCCGGTCCTGTTGTGTTGCGCATTCATCCTCCGACCGGGAAGGATAAATGGCAGGGGCGGGGAGGCTCGAACTCTCGACCTGCGGTTTTGGAGACCGCCGCTCTGCCAACTGAGCTACACCCCTGCGTCGCGTTCCGGAAATCCGGAACAACCGCGGGAAACCTTACTTGGTTTCCTTGTGAATCGTATGCTTCCGGTCAAACTTGCAGAACTTCTTTTTTTCGATGCGCCCGGGAGTGTTTCTTTTCTCCTTGGTGCTCATGTAATTTCTGCGCTTGCACTCGGTGCATTCCAATGTAATAATTTCACGCATGTTATTTCACCTTGCGGCCCCATTGCCGGGACCTGCTTTTGAAAAGCCAAACTCCGGCAGAGTTTTCCTGTCGGAGTATGGCATGAAAGAACCGAAAACGTATTACTCGATAATCTCGACGACACGTCCGGAAGCAACGGTGCGGCCGCCTTCGCGGATCGCGAAGCGCTGGGTCTTTTCCATTGCGATCGGGGCGATGAGCTCGACCTTGACGGACACGTTGTCACCGGGCATGACCATCTCGACGCCTTCCGGCAGAGTGATGATGCCGGTCACGTCGGTCGTCCGGAAGTAGAACTGCGGTCTGTAGTTGGAGAAGAACGGGCTGTGACGGCCGCCTTCATCTTTGCTCAGAACGTAGATCTCAGCGGAGAACTTGTGATGGGGAGTGATGGAACCGGGCTTGGCGAGAACCTGGCCGCGTTCCACTTCTTCCTTCTTCGTGCCGCGGAGGAGACATCCGATATTGTCGCCGGCCTGACCGGATTCGAGTTCCTTGCGGAACATTTCGACGCCGGTGATGGTGGTCTTGGCGGTCGGCTTGAGACCGATGATTTCGCAGGAGTCGCCGACTTTGACGATTCCGCGTTCGACACGGCCGGTAACGACGGTGCCGCGGCCTTCGATGGAGAACACGTCTTCGATCGGCATCAGGAAGGGCTTGTCGACTTCACGGACGGGTTCCGGAACCCAAGTGTCGATCGCATCCATGAGCTGCTGAATGCAGGTGCATTCGGCGGCGTTCGGATCGGTGGCCTGGAGGGCGGGATACGCGGCTCCGCGGATGATCGGGGTGTTGTCGCCGTCGAAATCGTACTTGCTGAGGAGCTCGCGGATTTCCATTTCGACGAGGTCGAGGAGTTCGGTGTCGTCAACGAGGTCAACCTTATTCAGGAAGACAACGATACGGGGAACGCCGACCTGCTTGGCGAGGAGGATGTGCTCGCGGGTCTGGGGCATCGCGCCGTCGACCGCGCTGACCACGAGGATCGCGCCGTCCATCTGAGCGGCGCCGGTGATCATGTTCTTCACATAGTCCGCGTGTCCGGGGCAGTCCACATGCGCATAATGACGCGTGTTGCTCTGGTATTCGACGTGGGAGGTGGCGATCGTGAGAATCTTGGTGGAGTCGCGGCGGCCCTGAGATTCGGAAGCTTTCGCAACCTGATCGTAAGGAATGTAGTCCGCCAGTCCCTTGAGGTTCTGAACGTGGGTGATTGCTGCCGTAAGGGTCGTCTTACCGTGGTCGACGTGACCGATGGTTCCAACGTTTACGTGCGGTTTCTCTCTGACAAATTTTTCCTTGGCCATTTCGTGTCCTCCTTTGATGACAATTCGCCTATGGCGTGCGTTTTTCGAGTTCTTATTTAATAATACCGTTTAGTCCAATATATAAAAACTGGAGCCCACGACCGGGATTGAACCGGTGACCTCGTCCTTACCAAGGACGTGCTCTACCAACTGAGCCACGTGGGCACCACATCCCCATCCGGCTGCCCTTCCTTCCGAAAGATCAACCCGCAATAGTGAATTCATAATATACACTGAAAAATCAACTTTTCAAATATCTTTTCAGAAAAATCTCGCATTTTATTCATGCAATTTTCCTGCGACACGAAATGAACCCAAATTCATGCTCATCAACCGAACCGGGAGTCTCCCGGGGAGGCTTTTTCTTCGCGAAATGGCGCGCGGATGCCCTGCCTGTGGAGGTGCCGTCATTGACACAAATCTTCCCCTCAAAGGTCAGGCCGCGCTTCCGTTTTCACGGACAAACCTTTTTACAGTAGCACTCTTCGCGAAAAGTTCAAGCAGGAAATCCGGGGAAGTCGGCGAAAATTCCGCTCCCCGGCGGCGGAGTCCCGAGAATGGGTTACGGGACAATGCATCCCGCAATCTCTTTTCCTTCCAGAAAACGCAGCCAGTCTTCGAAAGCCTCGCGCTGCTGCCGGCGTTCCAGCGAATAGAGGAAACCGTGTTCCGCCCGCGGATAGACTTTGACCAGCGCCCGGTTCCCCATGGCATTCATCTTCCGGGCCAGTTCGATGATCCGGTCATTCGGAAACATGTGTTCCGTTTCCGCCGCCAGGAAGAACACCGGCGGATTTCCGGGCCGGATATGGCGGTTCAGGGACAATTTCCGGTAGGGTTCGGGATCTTTTTCCCAGGACACGCCGACCACGGCTCTCATGGAGTCCCAGATTCCCGGAAAAATATCTTCCCAGGGCTCAAAAGTGTCGGGACATGACTGAAAAATGCCGCAGGCGGGGTCGATCCAGCCCTCAGACGTGAAACGGTCGCCGCAATCGCCGGGCCGAGCGCACGTCAGGAGCGATCCCAGATGGGCCCCCGCGGAACTGCCGTAGACCGCGATCTTCACGGGATGCCCGGACTCCCTCAGGACACGGGCAAAATGGAGATAGGCTTCCCGGACGTCGGCAAGCTGTTCTGCGGGCGTGACATTCAGGCGGTAGTCGGTGGAAGCGACGATATATCCGCGGTTGTTGAGTTCTTCCATGAGTCCGTGGAAATACGTCGAACGCGACCCCGCGCGCCAACCGCCTCCGTGGATGATGAAAACGGAAATATCCCGCGCCGCATTTTCCGGCATGAAAAGGTCATAAATGCGCCCATTCTGAAGCGGGGAATCGAGATAATAGGAAAGGAACTGATGTTTCATTTCATTCCCCTCCCCTCACGGAAACACGAATCCATCGGGATCCTGCTGGTTGAAATGGGTCCACTCCATGGAGTTTTCGTATTGGAAAAAGGCTTCGGAAATCGTGGTGCATGTGACCGGTTTCTGAATTTCAACGAGAGGCGGAGCGTGATTGGCCGAATCCATCAGGGACAACGTGACGGGACCCTTCACCACAAACGGAGCGATCTCTTTTCTCCGTTCGACGGACTCTTTCACCGTCGCGTAGATCAATTCGCAGGACTTCGCGGGGATCAGCGAACACGCCAGAAACGGTGCGAGAGCCTGTTTGGTCGCGACCTTGCGGATCCGAGGAATCTTTCCGGCGATTTCGTCCGTGACCTTGTCGTCACCGGAGACGAAAACGGTCGGGACTCCGAAATCTCCGGCGATGGCCGCTGCCATGCTGCCCTCGCTCAGGAAGAGTTCCCCGCCGTTGACTTTCCAGAGGCTGTGCGGCGTAATGGCGCAGGGGGTTCCGCCCATGGCGTGCATACCGACCAGCACAAACGCTGCAAACGAGGAATCCAACAGGGACAGCCAGGCGGGACCGGAACAGTTCCGTCCATGAATGATCCGGCAGCGCGGATCGAGTTCTTCGAAGAGGATGTTGTAGCCGCTTCCGTGGCTGTCGTTGACAAGGACCTCGTCCGCTCCGGCGTCGAAGGAGGCGCGGACGGCCGCATTGACCTCGTTTGTCAGCAGTTTGCGCATCCGCTGGCGGTGGTTGAAATTCTCGATGGAAGCATCCTTGCGGTTTTCGAAGAAACAGAAGCCGGCGATGCCTTCGATGTCTGTCTGAATGTAAATTTTCATACTGTCCTCACTCGATGCAGGGGGTTATTTTTTCGACCGGGATGGGAAGGGTCTGGCGGAGTCCGATGGATTCGATCGCGCGCTGCGCCAGATAGGTGGAGCGGAATCCGGCGATTTCGTCGCAGGGGGACGGTGTATTGTCGCGGATCGCCTTGACGAAGGCGTCGAGCATGGTGTAATGCCCTTTGTCCACCATGAACGGGTCGGTCTTTTCAAGTTTCTTGCTGTTGCCGGACGAGGCGGAAACACGTTCCTTGTATTTACTGAGATAGGCCTCGAACCCTTCCTCGCGGATCCTGCCGGAATAGGCCTGCATCGGGAAGAATTCCGGAGCGTTTTCAGGCATTCCGTAGTAGTTGTTTTCGACGAAGAAAAGGTTGCGGAAGAGTGCGGCGTTGTCGGTGAGTTCGAAGAGCTCCTTCGGATAGTCGAAGGTGCCGGAACAGGAAAAATCGAGGGTCATCGAAGCGCCGTTGGTAAAGCGGAGATGAATGCCGTGGGAGAGTCTGGAGGACCCCCACGCGGTGATCTCGCAGGGAAGCGCCGGAGCGAACATCCAGCAGGCCAGATCCAGCCAATGGACGCTTTCTCCGATGATCTCGCCGCCGCCCGTGAGCGGATTCAGGTGTCCGAGCCCGTAGGAGGCGCTTTCGTCCTGAATCCGGATCATCAGATGAGGCAGATTTTCTTCCGGGAGAGGTTCGCGGACCTTCTCCACATACTGCCATGGATTGTGTTTCGGGTTCGCCTTGTGGGCGAGCCATTTGCTGCGGAGCGCGCTCATGGAGGGAGCCATGCGGCGGTTGAGGTCGACGCAGAGCTTGACGCCGCCCCGGCGGACCGCGCTGATGATCCGGTAGGCTTCCTCGTCGAACATAGCCATGGGTTTCTCGCAGAAAATATGTTTCCCGGCGCGCGCGGCGGCCTGGATGATGGGCAAATGGACTTCGTGCGTGGTGGCAATCTTGATGAAATCGACTTCGGGATCGCTCACAGCCTCCATGAAGTCGTCGGTCACCTTCGGAACGCCGAATTCGGCGGCGGCTTTTTCCGCGTTTTCACGGCGGACGTCGCACGCCCATTTCAGGTTGACGCCGGGATGTTTTTTCATGTTCGGGAAGTCCTGGGACCATGCGAATTTACCGCATCCGATCTGAGCCGCGGTCAATGTTTTCATCGTTTTGTATCCTTTACATTTGAAATGGCTGGCTGATTTGTCAGTGACTCAATGTAATGCTTTTCTCCGGGGAATCCATGCTGAAAACAATGATTTTTTTAATAAATCAACGAAAATATCTTGTTTATCTAAAACTTCAGATTATATTTTTTAACGAAACAAAGATAAAGGAAGTCATCATGCCGAATCGGAGCGCCTCCATTCTGCAGCTGAAATTCTGGGGGTTCAGCGAGAACCGGAGCACGGCCAAGATCCGTCTCCACGAACATTCCTACTTCCAGATGCAGTTCTGTCTGTCCGACGGCTGCCGACTTGAGGCGGACGGCAAATTCTACGAGCTCAAAAAGAACGACATTTTCCTGCTGGCCCCGCAGACGGAACACGGGCTGTCCTACCGGGGGCGCTTCAAGACACTCACATTCAAATTCGAGGCGGCGCTTCCGGTTCATCCCTCGGTATTGTATCTGCCGGACTGCCGGAGGAACCGGGCGGCGATCTCGCTGGCGCTGTCCATTGTCAGGAAGACGTTTCCGCGGAAATATTTCGAGGTGGAGGAAGGCGTGATCATCATGCCGACCGACCGCTATCCTCTCTGGATGGAATATTTCCTGAGCGGTCTGCTGGCGGACTTTTTCCATCAGCCGGACCGTCCGAACCGTCTGGTCCGGAAAATCCACGACCTGCTGGAGGAACGGGACGGAAAACCGCTGACGGTGTCCGAAGCCGCAAAAGTCTGCGGCTATTCCATGAACCATTTCTCGGTCCTTGTGAGGAAGGAAACCGGGGTGGGGGCAAAAGATTTCATCGACCGCGCCCGCTGTGAAATCGCACAACGGTATCTGCGGTATTCCACCTCGCCGATGTCCGAAATCGCGGGACGGATGGGATTCGATTCACCGGCGGGCTTCACGCTCTTTTTCAAGCGGATTTCAGGGACGCCCCCGCTCCGGTTCCGGAACGGAAGTGCGCCTTGACAATATGTTCGAGAGCTCCGGGCGTCCCCCCGAAGGCAATCTCATGAGAGCGGCGGCTCTCGCTCTTTCAGAGCTCGTCCGTCTGCGGGGGACCCGCCGCCG
>CAZORN010000090.1:0-12127 GCA_964581935.1 uncultured Victivallales bacterium | reverse complement strand
CCGAGTTCCGGATGATCATGGATGAAGTCGGAAACTTCATGGATGGACGGGATGAGTTTTTCAAAGCCTTCAGGAAACAGGTTCATGTGTTCATCTCCAGAAGAAGATGGGCGAAATGCTCGAAGGAATCGACCTTGATGTCCGGGGCGGTGCCGTCGAGGAATCCGAAGCCCCACGTGGCGAACGCGCTTTTCATGCCGGCGTTGGCGGCGGCATTGATGTCGGTGTGATTGTCGCCCAGGACCCAGGAGCGGGCGGGTACGGCCTTGTATTTTTCGAGGAGATGAAGGAGAGTCGCCGGATCGGGCTTGAGGGGAAAGCCGTCGTTTCCGCCGACGATGTCGTCGAGAAACGGCTCCACGCCCATGTGCCGGAGGATCGCGCGGGCGACCTTGCCCGGCTTGTTGGTGACGACCGCCTGTTTCCAGCCCGCCTTCTTCAGGGCGGCAAGACCGTCCCGGACGCCCGGATACAGTTTGGTGGAGACGACGGGAGTCTCGTAATAATGATGGATCATCCGCTCGAGGCCCTCGTCCAAATCGATCGGGTGATCGGTGAAGGAACGCTCCAGCAGCTTCCGCGCGCCGTTGCCGGTATAGGAAACCACGAGAGACAGGGGCAGCGGTTCGAGACCGTATTCGCGGCGGGTCAGATTGACGCTGTTGGCAATATCCGCGACGGTGTCGGCGAGCGTGCCGTCCAGATCGAAAACAACAATGGATTGATTCATAACGGTTCAGCAGCTCCTTCCCCGAAAGGGGACTTCCGTCACCTTCGGCAAACGCGCAAAGGTGTCCAGGGAGAAATCACTGAACTTTCCGGACGCGAAGTAATGGTAAGCAAGACCCGCCACCATGGCGGCGTTGTCGGTGCAATATTTTCTGGGGGCGAGAATCGGACGGACGCCCTTCGGAACGGTTTTCTCGAAACGTTCGCGGAGAGGAGAGTTGCAGGCGACGCCGCCGCAGAGAAGAGCGGTGCGTGCGTTAAAATGTCTCACGGCGTCGAAAGCCTTGATGCAGAGGACGTCCACCACCGCTTCCTGATAAGAGGCGAGAGTGTCGGTCAGGAGCTGGCCTTCGAGATGGGCGGCGGAACCGTCCGGGGAAAGGCTGTTGGCATGATACAGCAGGGCGGTCTTGAGTCCGCTGAAGCTGAAGTTGAAACGGTTTTCATCGGAGACGGCCTTTCCCGCCATGCCGGTGAGGGAACGCGGGAAGTCGAAACGGTGAATGTTTCCGCCCGCGGCGAGTTTCTCGATGATGGGACCGCCGGGATATCCGAGGTTCAGGAGCTTGGCGCCCTTGTCGAGGGCTTCGCCGGCGGCGTCGTCGATGGTGGTCCCGACGACGTCGGCCTTGCCGTCGGACTGGATCACGACGATGGAGGTGTGTCCGCCGGAAACGACCAGCGCGACCATGGGATAAAGGGCGGGATCTTCAAATACGGCGTCGGAATCGACGAACGCGCCGTAGATATGGGCGATGAAATGGTTGATGCCGATCAGGGGTTTGGCGTTGGCGATGGCGAGTCCCTTGGCGAAGTTGAGCCCGACCAGAAGCGCGGGAACCAGCCCGGGCGCATGGGTGACGGCCACCGCCGAAATATCCTCCATCGACACCCCGGAGGTTGCCATGGCTTCGGAACACACTTTTTCTATTGACGTAAGATGTTCTCTCGCAGCGAGTTCCGGAACAACACCCCCATACAGCGCATGTTTGGTCATCTGGGAGGAAACCGCGTTGGCGAGCACTTTTTTCCCGTCTTCCACAATCGCGACGGCGGTTTCGTCGCAACTGCTTTCAATTCCAAGTAGGAGAGCCATAAAAACCTTTTTGTGAATGATCCATCTGTTGCATTTTTTGGGAAAGCCTTTTTAAAATCCATGATAAATCATCAAAAATCAAGTACCCATTCCTTGAAAAACGGGATTTTTTTGTGTATATTAATAGTTTAGGTAACAAAGCTCATCTCAACGCAGGGAGGCAACCGCAATGATGACACTGCAAAACGTTCAGGAACCCAATCTTTTCAGGGAAATTTATTCTTATGACCGCATTCCGGCCATAAAATTCACCTCTGAAGCGGTTCCGATGCGCCTGCCTGAGAAGATCTGGATTACCGACACCACCTTCCGGGACGGCCAGCAGTCGCGTCCGCCGTATACCGTGGAGGAAATGGTTGAAATCTTCAAATTCATGCACCGCATCAGCGGCAAGACGGGGCTGATCCGGCAGAGCGAATTCTTCCTTTACGGACAGAAGGACCGCGAAGCGGTGGAAGCCTGCCAGAACCTCGGATATGAGTTCCCGCAGATCACCGCGTGGATCCGGGCGGCCAAAACCGACTTCGAGCTGGTCAAATCCTTCGGCCTGAAGGAAACCGGCATCCTGACCTCTTGCTCGGATTACCATATCTTCCTGAAGCTGAAAAAGAACCGGAGACAGACGCTCGATTCCTACAAGGAAATCGTCGTGGCCGCGCTGGAAAACAACATCGTTCCGCGGTGCCATCTGGAAGACGTCACGAGGGCGGACTTCTTCGGTTTCGTGATTCCCATGATCAACGAGCTCAATGAGCTGTGCGCCGGAACCGGCAAGCGGGTCAAGATCCGGCTCTGCGACACCATGGGATACGGGCTGCCCTTCCCCAACGCGGAACTCCCGCGCGGAATTCCGGCCATCATCAAGGCGATCCTCGACAACACCGACACGCGGTCCGAATCGCTGGAATGGCACGGCCATAACGACTTCCACAAGGTCCTCGTCAACGGCGTCGCCGCGTGGCTCTACGGATGCGCCGCGGTCAACGGCACCTTCCTCGGTTTCGGGGAACGGACCGGAAACTCTCCGCTCGAAGGCCTGGTCTTCGACTGGATGGGTCTGACCGGCATTCACGAGGGAATCGACACCACCGCGATCACCGACATGGCGGAATTCTTCCGGAACAGGATCAATTACCCGATCCCGCCGAACTACCCGTTCGTCGGAACCGACTTCAACACGACCCGCGCCGGTATCCATGCCGACGGTCTGACGAAGAACGAGGAGATCTACAATATCTTCGATACGGAAAAGTTCCTGAAGCGTTCGTGCAAGGTCGCCATCTCCAATACCTCCGGACTGGCTGGAATCGCTTACTGGATTCAGTCGAACATTGCGAACGGCAAGGACATCCGCAAGGACAATCCGGGAATCATCACCATCAAAAACTGGATCGATGAGGAATACAAACAGGGGCGGACCACCACCATCAGCGACGAAGAACTCTTTGCTCTGGTGCGTCAGCACATGCCGGAACTCCTCTGATCCGTCGCATTCCGCATCCATCGTGAAGGGAGTCCCATGATCAGGGAACTGGAGGATCAACACACACTCGAAAACTCCGATCTGGCGCCCTTCGCGACCCATAACCGGAACACCCGCGGTCGCCGCGTGCCCGAACAGGAGCATCCTTTCCGCACCGACTTCCAGCGGGACCGGGACCGGATTCTCCACAGCCGCGCCTTCCGCCGTCTCGAATACAAGACGCAGGTCTTCCTCAACGGAACCGGCGACCACTACCGCACGCGCCTCACGCACACCATCGAGGTCGCCGCCATCGCCCGGACCATTGCGCGGTCCCTGCGTCTCAACGAGGATCTCACCGAAACCATTTCACTGGCGCACGACCTCGGACACACGCCGTTCGGACACGCCGGGGAGCGCGCCCTCCAGCGCATCATGCGCCCCTTCGGCGGCTTCGACCATAACCTTCAGGCCCTCAAGGTGGTAGACGAACTGGAAATCAAGTATCCCGGATTCGACGGAATCAACCTGACGTGGGAGGTGCGATCCGGTCTGGTCAAGCACCGCAAAGACGAAGACGGCAATCCCATCCTTCTGGACGGGGAAGTGCTGCCGCCGTCGCCCTCGCTCGAAGCCCAGATCGCGGATGTCGCCGACGATTTGACCTACTACGGACACGATGTGGACGACGGGCTCGATTCCGGGCTCATCACCACCGAAATGCTCGCCCCGCTCCGCCTCTGGAAACTGGCCTCCCGGCCCGCAACGGAAAAAGGACTCTCTCCGGACAGCGAACTTTTCGCCGCCTATTCCGTCCGCTGTCTGATCGACGCCATGGTGGGAGACGTCATCCGCACTTCCGCAAAAGCCCTCGAGGATGCCGCGCTCCGCTCTCCGGAAGAGGCCTGCGTCCTGCCCGGACACCTGATTTCCTTCAGTCCGGAATTCACGGTCATGACAAACGAGCTTCGCGACTTCCTTTACCACAACCTCTATTTCCATCCCGAACTGGCGGCCCTCAACGAACTCTCCTTCTCCCGCATGAACGGGATTTTCGCACGATACATCGCGCATCCGGAGGAAATGGGGGAAACCGCTCAATCCCGCATCGGACGCGTCGGACCGGAACGCGCCGCCGCCGACTATATCGCCGGAATGACGGACCGTTTCGCCATGAAGGAATACGACCGCATCGCAACCCTCCCGGAGGCTTCTTTCCATGGCCATCCATGAAGAAAAAAACCTGCCCGTCTGGAATGTGGTCCTCATTCTCGCCGTGGCGTTCATCCTGATTTACCCCTTCTGGGACATCGGGTTGCGCGACCTCTTCTGGGACGAGGGCGACTATGCCGCCATCGCCTCCGAAATCTCCTCGTTTCCCCCGGCCACCATCGCCCACGGAAAGCTCATGCCTTACTATTTCCCGCTCTACCCGCTTCTGGTCAAGGGACTTACGCTTCTCGGCCTCAGCATGGAATTCTCCCTCCGCATCATCCCGGTCGCCGCTCTGGCCGCCATGAGCACCATCATCGGAATCATCTGCTACCGCATGGCCGGCATTTCCGCCGCCGCGGCCGGAAGCGCCATCATGTTCTCCACCATCCTGACCGCGGAAAAAGCCATCGAAGGCTACCCCCACATGCTCACCGTGCTCCTGATCTTTTCCGGCTGGCTCCTCTGGTTCTACTTCGGTCAGATCCGGACCTCCTGGAACACCGCGTGGCTTACCACGGGGCTCTTTTCCGGGCTCGCCTTCTACAACGGCGGCTGGTCGGCTCTCCTTTTCTATTTCCTCCCGATGGCTTTTCTCGGACGTCCCTTCACTCTCTGGCGGCGCCTGAACAAGAGCGGATTCTTCGGAGGCGCCCTGATCCTTCTCTTCTTCATCCTCCTCTGGCTCGTCCCCAGATGGTCGCTCGGACTCCTCACGGACAATTTCTTCTCCGGCGGCGACACCTTCCTCGAATATCTCAAACAGTCCCTCGCGACTCCCCTGGACGCCGCCATCCGCTTCCTTCCTTGGACCTTTTTCCTCTATGCGCCCTTCTGCTCCGCGCTGATCGTCATCGACAAAAACCCGCTCTTCACCAAATACATGCGCAACCTTTTCCTGGTCGCGGTCGTCCTTCTCATGCTGAACCCCTCCAGCCGCGGACGCGACATCCTCTTCATCGCCCCCGCCTTCGCCATCCTGGCGGGACTGAACTACGACATCGTCGTCCGCCGTCACGGAAACATGCTCTGCATGCTGATGCGCTGGACCTCCTCCGCCATGTTCGTCATCGCTTCCGGAGCCTTCCTCTTCAACATCCTCCCCGCCGCAACCCTCCACCAGATCTTTTTCCTGAAGAACCTCTCGCCCGCCGCTCAATCGGGCGCACCTTCCCTCACCAATCTTTTCGAGGCCCTCATCGCCATCGTCTGCGCCGCCGCGGCCTACCTGCTGGCCTTCCGCAAACGTTCGGTCTGGCTCATCCTCCTCCTCTTCTTCACTTCCCTGATGCTCTGCTTCTGGTCGGTCGTCAACCCCTACCGCGCCAGCCAGCGTTCCCGGAGCGAAACCGGACAGGCCTTCCGGAAAGTCCTCAACAGCGCCACGGAAAAGGACCCCGTCCTCTACAAGGATGCCGCCATTTCAGGTCTATACACGGAATGCTATTACCTCGGCGCAAAAGTCAGGACCATTCCATTCTCCGCCACCGCCCCGCTCCGCGACAAGGAGTTGTTCCTGCTCTCCGTGAGCAGCATTCAGCCCCCGGACACCTCCCGGACATGGGTCAAGGCGCTCGACATCATCTACAAAAATCAAAACCTATATATCTGGAAAGGAACTCTCAATGAGAGAAAGGACGGACAGGAAGATGACATCCGGAACATGCGATTCTAAACCGTTTCTCGCGACCGCTTCCGCGGAGCAGATTTCAACTTTCATCAAAGGCTCCGGCGAAAACGCCTACAGAGCCGCTCAGGTCTATGACTGGATCTCCAAAAAGTGGGTCACGGACCCCGCGGACATGACCAACCTCCCCGCTTCCACTAAAGAGAAACTCCGCGAGGGCTTCCTATGCGGCGCGGTCAAAGTCGAAAAGGAGGAAACCGCCGAGGACGGCTCCCGAAAGCTCCTCATCTCGCTGCCCGACGGTGAAACGGTCGAATGCGCCATCCTCGGTTCGCTCGACGGACGCACCACCTTCTGCCTCAGCACCCAGGTCGGCTGCCAGGTCCGCTGCGCCTTCTGCGCCAGCGGCGCGTCCGGTTTCGTCCGCGATCTCACGGCGGGCGAAATCGTGGAACAGTACCTCCTCTGCTGCCGACTCGTCGGAAAGGCCCCGGACAATGTCGTCATCATGGGCGTGGGCGAACCCCTCCTGAACTATGACAATCTGGTCGCCGCCCTTGAAACCATCTGTTACCCGGACGGCATCGGCCTCGCCGCCAGAAGAGTCACCATCTCCACCAGCGGCTGGTCGCCCGGCATCCGCGAACTCGCCAAGCACGGACGCCAGTGGAACCTCGCCGTCTCCCTTCACGGAGGCGACGACAAGACGCGCGCGCTCCTCATCCCCGGCAAATACCGCCGCGACATCCGCGACATCATCGACGCCTGCAAGCTCCACAAGGAAGCCACCGGACGCCTTCTCACCCTTGAATACGTCCTGCTGGAAAACATCAACGACTCCACCGAACAGGCCACCAAGCTAGCCCGCATCGCCGGCGACGCCAATGCAAAAGTCAACCTCATCCCCTACAACAAGGCCAACGGCGCTTTCGAGCGCCCCCACAAAGATGTCATAAAAAAATTTGAAAACACCTTGAAAATGCTCCGGATTCCTGTAACTGTAAGGGTGGAAAAAGGTTTTGAATCCAGCGCCGCCTGCGGACAGCTCCGCTCCTCCGCCGCGGACAAAAAGAAGAAAGAATGATTATGTCCCGTCATGCCATCGCTGCGTTGTGCTTCTCCGGACTTCTCCTGCTGACGGCGTGCGCCACCTTTCACAACCCTCTCAAGGATCGTGAACTCGCCAACGCCCTGACCCAGAAAAAGCCCAACATCAAGACGATCGAGGAAGCCCTCCGGTCCGGCGCCGACCCCAATTACATGGTGTCCAACGGCGCGACCCCCCTCATCCTCGCCATCCTGATCGACAAGCCCGATTACGTCAAGCTACTCCTCAAATACGGCGCCGAAGTCAATCTCGCCGGACGCCGCGGACACACCCCGCTCCATGTCGCCGCCGCTCTCGAACATCCCGAATGCATGGAAATCCTCCTCCAGTCCGGGGCGAACCCCGATACTCACGGCGCGTTCGGACGCACTCCCCTCATGGAAGCCGCCCGCATGGGACGATGCAAAAATATCGAGAGGCTCCTTCAGGCCGGGGCGGACATCAACGGACTGGACGACATGAAGCGCACTCCCCTCATGCACGCCACGGAAGCCCACAAGAATTCTTTGGAAACCGTCAAGTTCCTCGTCTCCAAAGGCGCTGACTCCACCCTCTTCGACGAAGAGGCCAAGGACGCCATGATGCATGCCGCGGAACAGAAAAGCACCGAGGTCGCCCTCTATCTCATGGATCTGGTGCCCGACCTCAACCAGCGTCCCGCGCTCGGTCTCATGATGATGAAGTCCGCCATCAAGGGCGGCGACATCAAGGTCGTTGAAAAGCTCCTCGACCAGCGCGTCCCCCTCAACCGCGACCTTTCCCTCGTCCTGAAAACCACCCGCGTCCTTCAGGTCCACGGCGCCTACCGCGTCCTCGTCCGCAACGGAATGCTCGCCAACGGACGCACCCCACTCCTCTGGGCCGCCATGGAAAACAACCTCGACATCGTCAAGCTCCTCATCGCACGGGGCGCGGACCCTCTCCAGCCCGATGAAAACGGAAACCGGGCCGACGATCTCGCCACTTCCAGGGACGTCATCATGTATATCCGCGATCAGCAGAGAATCCAGCGCAAGAAATATGAGGAAATGGAGAAAAAATAATGACCCCCGGAAAAATCATCATCGTCCTCGCGGACGGGTTTGAGGAAACCGAAGCCGTCGCCACCGCCGATGTCCTCAAACGCCTCGGTTTCCAAGTCGTCCTCGCCGGACTCGATTCCGAACGCGTCAGAAGCTCCGCCGGAACCACGATCCTTGCCGATCTCCTCTTCCGCAGCGCCGACCTGAATCAGGCCGATGCCCTCGTCCTTCCCGGCGGCCTCCCCGGAGCTCTCCATCTGCGCGACAGTTCCGTCGTCTCCGACGCCCTCCGTTTCATGTCCGCCCAAGGCAAGGTCGTCGCCGCCATCTGCGCGGCTCCGATCGCGCTCGAACGCGCCGGACTCGCCAAAGGAAAGAAAATCACCGGCTATCCGGGCACCAACAAGGACCTTGCCGACCTCCATTATACCGGCAGCCGCGTCGAACGCGACGGTCTCACCGTCACTGCCAAAGGCCCCGGCGTCTCCTTTGAATTCGCCGCCGCCATCGCTCAGACTCTCGGCACGCCGCAGGACCGCATCGACGCCGTCCTGAACGGGATGTTCGTTCTCAGATGAGCGGCGGCACCTCCCATTTCAGCGTCGAATTCCGCTCCGCGGAATGTCAGGCGCGCCTCGGAACCCTCGAGACTCCCCACGGCCCCGTCAGGACGCCCGTCTTCATGCCCGTCGGAACCCGCGGAACCGTCAAGGCCATGTCCCCTCTCGAACTCGAGGAGCTCGGAGCCCAGATCATTCTCGGCAACACCTATCACCTTCTCCTGCGCCCCGGTCCCGAACTCATTGCGAAAGCCGGAGGCCTTCACCGCTTCGCCGCGTGGAACCACCCGATCCTCACCGACAGCGGCGGCTTTCAGGTTTTCAGCCTCGCCGGACTCCGAAAAATGAAACCTGACGGCGTCGAATTCGCTTCCCATATCGACGGCTCCCGCTTCTTCCTCGGACCCGTCGAATCAGCCGCCGTCCAGCGCGCCCTCAACTCCGACATCGTCATGGCCTTCGACGAATGCACCCCCTACCCGTGCACCCGGGAAGAAGCCGAAAAATCGCTCGCCCTGACCCATCGCTGGGAAGAAATTTCCAGGAGCCAGCCCCTGAATGACGGACAGCAGATGTTCGGGATCGTCCAGGGCTCGGTCTACCGCGACCTCCGCGAAAAATCCGCGAAGTTCCTGACTTCCCTCCCGTTCAACGGCTTCGCCATCGGCGGAGTCAGCGTCGGCGAAAGCGAAGAGGAGATGATTCAGGCGGTCGACTGGACCACCCCCTTCCTCCCCGAAGACAAGCCCCGCTACCTCATGGGCGTGGGAACCCCGCGCCAGATCTATGAAAGCGTCAAGCGCGGCGTGGACATGTTCGACTGCGTCATGCCGACCCGTCTCGCGCGCCACGGCACGGCTTTCGTGCGCGGCGGCGGAACGCTCCCCATCAAGGCCGCAAAGTTCCGCGAAGACTTCTCGCCCGTTGACGAAACCTGCCAGTGCTACGCCTGCCGCAACTTCTCGCGC
Source organism: uncultured Victivallales bacterium (assembly GCA_964581935.1). Taxonomy (GTDB): domain Bacteria; phylum Verrucomicrobiota; class Lentisphaeria; order Victivallales; family UBA1829; genus SIG94. The sequence goes on along the minus strand of CAZORN010000090.1, from coordinate 2,343 downwards.
GCCTATATCCGGCACCTTCTCAACGTCAACGAAATCCTCGGCGTCCGCCTCCTCACCATCCACAACATCGCCTATTTCATGGGACTCATGGGCGGAATCCGCGAAGCCATCCGGAACGGAACTTTCCTTTCTTTCGGGGAGACCCTCTCATGAACGTCAACCTTCACCATCTGGAACTCTTCTACTACGTCGTCAAGGCCCGGGGCATCAGCAACGCCGTCCGCATCATTCCCTACGGCATCCAGCAGCCCGCCATCAGCCTCCAGCTCCGCAAGCTCGAAAACGACATCGGCGCACCGCTTTTCCGGCGCAAACCGTTCGAGCTCACTCCGGAAGGCGAAAAACTCATGAAGTTCCTCTCGCATTTCTTCGACAACATCGATTCGCAGCTCACGACCCTCCGGAACTCCGTCGCCGTCCCCCTGCGGATCGGCTGCCCTTCCGTCATCAGCTCCCATTACCTCCCGCTCCTGATCCGCGAGATCGTCGAAAAATATCCGACTCTGCTTCCCCGCGTTTTCGAGGCGGACGGAAGCCACGCCGTCGCCATGCTGATGGAAAACGAGGTCGATGCCGCCATCACCTTCGCCGCGCCCACACAGAACAAGGCCCTCCATGTGGTCAAGCTCGCGAAAATCCCGATGGCCCTCGTCGTCCCCTCCGGCCACCGCTTCGCCACCCGCGGCTTCTGGCCGAAAAGCGATTTTCCCGGCGAACGCTGGATCGCCATTCAGGAGAACTCCGGCGGTACCATGGAACTCCTCGCGGGACTCTCCCAATTCGGGATCACCCCCGAATTCTCCGTCTCCACCAACTCCATCGAGGCCGCCCTCAACTACGTCGAAATGGGCATGGGCATCGTCCTCATGGCCCGACCGCCCGGCTCGATTCTCCGCGACCGCAAACTGGCCGTCCTTCCGCAGGAGGAACTCTTCGGATCGATCCAGCTTTCGCTCGTCTGGTCGAACTCATCCCCGCTCGAACAGAATCTGTTGAACTTCATCGCGAAAACCGCCAGAAAACTCGCCGAAAAAATCATATGAACGAAATCCATCCGATTTCTCTTTCCGACGGAACCCTTGCGGAATGCCGGGTCAACCGGTCGCCGCGCGCCCGGCGTCTGCGCCTGACCTTGAAACCCGACCGGACGCTCGTTCTCACCCTGCCCCCGCACGTCGAAACTTCCGAGGTCCGGGAGTTCATCCGGAAAAGCATTCCGTGGCTTGAGAAAACCCTCCGGAAAGTCTCCTCCGCGGTTCCGAAAACCTCCGCCGCGCTCTACCCTTCCGAATTCCATTTCAAGCTGACGTCCGAACATTTCCCGATCCGTTACGAATGGTGCAACGTCTGTTGGGTCGGCGCGAAGGAAAACGGAAATCATATTCTGGTGTCGGGGGAAGTCCTGCGTCCGGAACTCGTGCAGGAAGCCCTGCGGCTCTACCTGATCCGCAAGGCGGAAAACCTCTTCGGGCCCATGCTCCGGAAGATTTCTGGAAAATGCGGAATCCCCTTTGGAAACCTGACGATCCGTTATCAGAAAGGACGCTGGGGCAGCTGTTCGCCCGGCAAGGACATTTCGTTGAATGCGCAGATGCTGTTTCTTCCGCCCGGAGCGGTGGAATACATCATGATCCACGAGCTCTGTCATGTGCGCGAATTGAATCATTCGCCCCGCTTTTGGAAGCTTGTGGCGGTCTGGTGTCCGGACTGCCTGAAAATCCGCCGGAACATCCGTGCCGAATCCCCGCCTTATCTCCCCCTCTCCCCAAAAACCTGAAAAGGGGTTGCGACAAAGTCAATCTGAGCGGATAATACGGAGGCAAAAGAAATGGTGCGCGGCGCGGGACTTGAACCCGCAAGCCTTTCGGCGCTGGGACCTAAACCCAGTGCGTTTGCCATTTCGCCAGCCGCGCCTGTTCCCGTCGAAATCGAGCGTGGGCATAATATACCATATCAATGCAAAAAAACAAACCGGTATGATGAAATGATCCACCGGGGGCGAATCATGGCCGAATCTTTCCGGAATCGAACTCAGGACTTCGGGGAGAGGGGGAAGTAAGGCGGGGATTCGGCACGGATGTTCCGGCGGATTTTCAGGCAGTCCGGACACCAGACCGCCACAAGCTTCCAAAAGCGGGGCGAATGATTCAATTCGCGCACATGACAGAGCTCGTGGATCATGATGTATTCCACCGCTCCGGCCAACATGTTCTTACTCACTTCGATCCTCATAACAATCACCTCCGAAAATAAAATTTTTGCGTCCGGCTCACTTGTGAGCCGGACGCAAAAATGAACTACCCCGCCCCAAGGGGCGAGGTATCAGAAAGGCATAAGTAATGT
>CAZORN010000089.1:0-12201 GCA_964581935.1 uncultured Victivallales bacterium | reverse complement strand
GCCTTCTTTTCCTTCATTTCGGTTTCGGTGGCCGCGCCGATGTTGATGACGGCGACGCCGCCCGCGAGCTTGGCCAGACGTTCCTGAAGTTTCTCACGGTCGTAATCGGAGGTCGTCTCTTCGATCTGCTTGCGGATCTGGTTGACGCGTCCGAGGATGGCGGACTGCTTGCCCGCGCCTTCGACGATCGTGGTGTTTTCCTTGCCGACGGTGATGCGTTTGGCTTTGCCGAGCTTGTCAAGACCGACCGTGTCCAGCTTGATGCCGAGATCGTCGGTGATGCAGGTGCCGCCCGTGAGGACCGCGATGTCTTCGAGCATGGCTTTGCGGCGGTCGCCGAAGCCGGGGGCCTTGACGGCGCAGACATTGAGGATGCCGCGCATCTTGTTGATCACGAGGGTCGCGAGGGCTTCGCCTTCAACGTCTTCCGCGATGATGAGGAGCGGCTTGCCGGTCTTGGCGACCGCCTGGAGGAGCGGAAGCAGATCGTTCAGGCTGCTGATCTTCTTTTCGTTGATGAGGATGTAGGCGTCCTCGAGGGCGACTTCCATGGTCTCGGCGTTGGTCACGAAATAGGGGGAAAGGTAGCCCTTGTCGAACTGCATGCCTTCGACGACGTCGAGAGTGGTCTCGATGGTCTTGGCTTCTTCGACGGTGATGGTGCCGTCCTTGCCGACCTTTTCCATGGCATCGGCGATGATCTTGCCGATTTCATTGTCGCCGTTGGCGGAGATGGTGGCGACCTGGGCGATCTGGGCGGTGTCGGAACCGACTTCCTTCGTGAGGGTGTTGAGGCGGAGAACGACCGCTTCGACAGCCTTGTCGATGCCGCGCTTGAGGCTCATCGGGTTGGCTCCGGCGGTGACGTTCTTGAGGCCCTGTCTGAAGATGGCTTCAGCCAGAACGGTGGCGGTGGTGGTGCCGTCGCCGGCGATGTCGGAGGTCTTGCTGGCGACTTCCTTGACCATCTGCGCGCCCATGTTCTGGTAGGGGTTCGCGAGTTCGATTTCCTTCGCGACGCTCACGCCGTCCTTGGTGATGGTCGGGGAGCCGAACTTTTTGTCGAGAACGACGTTGCGGCCCTTGGGACCGAGCGTGGCTTTGACCGCCGCGCTGAGCTGTTCAACACCGGAAAGAAGCTGACGACGGGCTTCGTCGCTGAATAAAAGCTGTTTCGCTGCCATGATAAATAAATCTCCTGTTATGGTTTATTGGAAGGATTCAACAAGAAGGACGTTTCAGCCGATCACCGCAAGGATATCGCTCGCGCTGAGAATCTTGTATTCCTTGTCATTGTATTTGACATCGGTTCCGCCGTATTTGCTGGTGAGAACGACATCGCCGACCTTGACGTCGAACGGGATCTTCTTGCCGTCGTCGTCGAGCTTGCCGGTGCCGAGAGCGATCACCACGGCTTCCTGGGGCTTTTCCTTGGCGGTATCGGGAATCACGATTCCGCCTTTGACCTGTTCGGCTTCCTGTTTCTGCTCCACGAGCACTCTGTCGCCGAGGGGACGAATGTTGATCTTGCTCATTTTCCTTTTTCTCCTTGTTTTGTATGGGGTTGTAAGGTCTGATACAATAAAGGGCATCCGGGGAACCGAGGATCTCCGGATACCGTCTTACTCTCTGTTACTTCTCGTCGTCGACGATTTCAGCGTCGACCACATCGCCGTCCTTGGCCTGCTGCTTCTGGCCGCCGGCCTGCTGCTGTCCGGCATTGGGAGCGCCCTGGGCACCGCCGGCCTGCTGCTGTTGCGCGTAGACTTCCTGTCCGATCTTCATCAGGTGTTCTTCGAGCTGCTGCATGGTGGCTTTCATGCCTTCGGTATCGTTGGCGTCGAGCTGCTTCTTGAGCTGGTCGAGTTTTTCACGGACGGGCTGCTTGACCGCGTCGGAGATCTTGTCGCCGTATTCCTTGAGCTGTTTTTCAGCCTGATAGTGCATGGAGTCGGCGCGGTTGCGGACTTCGATCTTCTCCTTGGCGGTCTTGTCTTCCGACTCATGCGCCTTGGCGTCGTTGACCATCTTGTTGATTTCCGCTTCGGAAAGTCCGCTTCCGGCGGTGATGGTGATCTTCTGTTCCTTGCCGGTGCCGAGGTCCTTGGCCGTCACGTTCAGAATGCCGTTGGCGTCGATGTCGAAAGTGACTTCGATCTGCGGAATTCCGCGCGGGGCGGGGGCGATTCCGTCGAGGCGGAAACGTCCGATGGACTTGTTGTCGGAGGCCATGTTGCGCTCGCCCTGGAGCACATGGATGTCCACCGACGGCTGATTGTCGGCCGCGGTCGAAAAGGTCTCGCTCTTGCGGGTCGGGATCGTGGTGTTGCGTTCGATCAGACGGGTGGTCACGCCGCCGAGGGTCTCGATGCCGAGGGACAGCGGGGTGACGTCCAGAAGGACCACGTCATTGACCTGTCCGCCGAGCACGCCGCCCTGAATGGCCGCGCCGGCCGCGACGACTTCATCGGGGTTGACGCCCTTGTGGGGCTCCTTGCTGAAGATGCGTCCGGCGACTTCCTGAACCTTCGGCATGCGGGTCATGCCGCCGACGAGGATCACTTCGTCGATCTTGGACTTGCTCACGCCGGAATCCTTGACGCAGGCCTCGCACGGAGGCACGGAACGCTCGATCAGGCCGTCGCAAAGGGATTCGAGTTTGGCGCGTGTGAGGGTCTTCTGAAGGTGGAGCGGTCCGCTCTGGTTCATGGTGATGAACGGCAGATTGATGTCCGAGCTCATGCTGGAGGAAAGCTCGATCTTGGCCTTTTCGCCGGCTTCCTTCAAGCGCTGGAGCGCCTGCGGATCGTTGCGGAGGTCCACACCGTTTTCCTTTTTGAACTCATCCGCGAGCCAGTCGATGATGACGCGGTCGAAGTCGTCGCCGCCGAGGTGGGTGTCGCCGTTGGTGGCCTTCACTTCAAACACGCCGTCGCCGATTTCAAGGATGGAGATATCGAAAGTTCCGCCGCCGAGGTCGTAGACCGCGATGGTTTCGTCTTTCTTTTTGTCCAGACCGTAGGCGAGAGAGGCCGCGGTGGGTTCGTTGATGATCCGCTTGACTTCGAGGCCCGCGATGCGTCCGGCGTCCTTGGTGGCCTGGCGCTGGGTGTCGTTGAAGTAGGCGGGGACCGTGATGACCGCTTCCGTGATCTTTTCACCGAGGTAGGCTTCCGCGTCGGTTTTGAGCTTCTGGAGGATCATGGCGGAGATTTCCTGCGGAGAGTAGGTCTTGTCCATCGCCTTGATGCAGGCATTGCCGTCGCGTCCTTCGACGACTTCATAAGGAACGCGTTCGATTTCATGCTTGACTTCCGCGAATTTCCTGCCCATGAATCTCTTGATGGAGAAAATGGTGTTTTTCGGGTTGGTGACGGCCTGGCGTTTGGCGGTCTGGCCGACGAGACGTTCACCGGTCTTCGTAAAAGCCACGATGGACGGGGTGGTATTGGCGCCTTCCGCGTTCGGAATGATTTTGAACGTGCTGCCTTCCATCACGGCCATACAGCTGTTGGTGGTTCCGAGGTCTATTCCAAGAATTTTTCCCATGGTCATACCCTTTCCTGTGTAGGTGTTTTACATTTCATGCTTATCGGAAAGAAGCAACCCTGATGCCAACTTTCACATGAATTTCATAATCCACTGAAAATGAATAGGATGAATATTTTCCGACACTCCGCACACCTGTCACAGGGAGAGGATTCGAGCACAAAAAAGATGTCCCACTGTGACACTGTGACACACTTTTCATGCACGCGATGTCTCTCACGGGCGGCAGACGAAGCCGTTTCCGGGACAATCCCGAACGGAAACGGCGGGCCATGGTGCGCAGACTGCGGCGGAGAGGCCCGTTCGGGCTGAATATTCGGAAGAAAGTTCGCGATTCCCGATTTGAAAACCGGTGATGACATGCTATTGTGTTAGAAAATCAGTTCCCGGAACTTATTTATACGATACATATAAAAGGTGCAATATGGAGAAGATGAAAGGAAATCAATATGCCGGATATTGACGTATTTCTGGAATTCATGCTTGAACAGAGAGCCTCGGACGCACACCTGAGCAGCAACATGCCCGTAGCCTACCGAATCGACGGCGAAATGATCTTCACGGAATCGGAACCCCTGACCAGCGACGACATCGAGGCGCTGGCATTTGAAATCATGCCGCAGCGGAATATCGACCAGTTCAAGGAAATCAACGACACCGACCTTGCCTACTCCCTTCCCACGGGCGACCGCTTCCGCGTCAACATCTTCCGCGACCTGAACGGCGTCGGCATCGTCGCCCGACTGATTCCGGCCAACATCCTCACCTTCGAACAGCTGAACCTCCCTCCGGTGGTGGCCGACCTCTGCACCCTGAACAAGGGACTGGTGCTGGTGACCGGACCGACCGGGTCCGGTAAATCCACGACCCTGGCGGCCATGGTCGACTACATCAACCGGAACCGGACCGACCATATCATCACGATTGAAGACCCCGTCGAATTCGTGCACAAGAGCAAGAAGTGCCTGATCAACCACCGCGAAGTCGGGCGGCACACCAAGAGCTTCGCCAATGCGCTGCGGGCCGCCCTCCGCGAAGACCCGGACATCGTGCTCGTCGGCGAAATGCGCGACCTGGAAACCGTCGAAATCGCGCTGGAAACCGCGGAAACCGGACACCTGGTCTTCGGCACCTTGCACACCACGACGGCAGCCAGCACCGTGGACCGCATCATCCAGCAGTTCCCCGCCAACCGTCAGGAACAGATCCGCGCGATGCTTTCCGGCTCCCTCAAGGGCGTCGTCGCCCAGACCCTCTGCAAAAGGATCGGAAAAGGCCGTATCGCGGCACTCGAAATCCTCGTCGTCAACTCGGCTGTTTCCAACCTCATCCGCGAGAACAAGATTTTCCAGATTCCGTCGGTGCTCCAGACCGGAACCAAGCAGGGCATGCGCACGCTGAACAGCAGTTTGTTTGAAGTCGTCCAGAAGGGCTTCGTCAGCCCGGACGAAGCATTGTTCAAAGCCATCGACCGCAAGGACCTCAAGAATATGTTCAAAGAAAACGGCGTCGATTACGGTGAAATCGAGGACGAACAATAACAGTATCCCGGGAAAGACTGAAGAATGAATCAGAAAAACAACGGCCAGAAACACGACAATCCGTTCCTGGTCATTCAGGAAGGATACGGACAGAACCGCGAATTCGTGCTGGAACGGAACAGCGCGGCCATGGGGCGTGATCCCGATTGTGAAATTGTTATCACTGACCGCAACGTCTCGCGCCACCATGCGACAATCACGCACGAACAGGAAGGTTTCATCATCCGCGACCTCAACAGCGCGAACGGAACCTTCGTGAACTCGCAGCCGATCGTGTCCCAGTTCCTGAAGCATCTGGACATCATCCAGATCGGGGGCGTCATGATGGTCTTCAACGACCCGGACACTCCGTCGTTCACGCAGACCGACACCAAATGGGGCGACTTTTCCGCCGAAGGCCTGAATTTCGACAAACTCCGCCAGGTCATCCGCCAGCTCGAAACCAACATTGAAACCGTCTTCAAGGGAAACCCCGAGGTCGTCCGCAACCTGATCGTCTGTCTGATGGCCGACGGGCACATGCTGCTGGAGGACGCCCCCGGCGTGGGCAAGAGCCTTCTCGCCCAGACCCTCGCGAAGTCGATTCAGGCGCAGTACCGCCGGATCCAGTTCACCCCGGACATGCTGCCCTCCGACATCACCGGAACCAACATGTACGACGAGGCGACCGGCACCTTCCGCTTCCTTCCGGGCCCCATCTTCGGCAACGTCATCCTTGCCGACGAAATCAACCGTACCACGCCCCGGACCCAGTCGAGCCTCCTCGAGTGCATGTCCGAATCCTCCGTCACCATCGACGGCAAGTCGCACGTGCTCCCGAAGCCGTTCTTCGTGATCGCCACCCAGAACCCCGAAGATTATCACGGAACCTATCCGCTCCCCGAGCCGCAGCTGGACCGCTTCATGATGTGTCTCCACATCGGATACCCGAACGCGAAAGCCGAGCTGGAGATTCTGGAATCCCAGCTGACCGCCCATCCCCTGAACAGCATTTCCTACGTGATCAAGAGCAATGACGTGGTCTACTGCCAGGCGCTGGTCCGCAAAGTGAAGGTTTCGGCCCAGATCAAGGATTTCATCATCCGCATCTCCAACGCCACGCGGGAACATCCCGCCCTCGTCAACGGATGCAGCCCCCGCGCCTCTCTGGCCGTCATGCGGAGCTGTCAGAGCCTCGCCGCCTACAACGGGCGCGACTATGTGACGCCCAAGGACGTCCGGGACATGCTCAAGCTGGTCATCAGCCACCGTCTGAGGCTCAAGCTCCGCTGTCGGACCGAATGGAAAAGCGTGGATTTCGTCCTGGATAAAATCCTCGGTTCCATCAAACTGAAAAACGAGGAAGTTTCCTGATGCTTATCCCCCGTCCGACTCTGGGCGGATTCCTGTTCCTTGCCGCTTCCGCGGCGGCGGTCGGGGTGGCCCTCATGAACGTGGGACTGATCACCGCCATGGTGGCATCGGTCTTCTGTTCCGTTGCCTTATCCTGTTTCGTGCTTTCGTTTTCCGCCCCCTTCGGGCTTACGGTCGTCCGGGAGAAAATGGATGACGGCATCTGCTTCGGAACCGTGTCGCTGCCCCTGACGGTCACCAACCGTTTTCCCTTTTACCGGCAGGCGTTCTCGGTGGTGGAAAAATTGCCGTTCGTCACCGGAAAAAAGGTCGCGTGGGAAATTCCGCCCCTGAGACCGAAGGAAACACTCCGGCTGCAGCGCACCATCACGGCGGAACGCCGCGGACATTTCCATCTCGATTCCCTGATCATCGCGGGTGGGGATCCCTGCGGACTTTTCCGGGTGAAGAAAACCTTCCGCCTGCCCGGAGAAGTGACCGTCACCCCGAAAATCGTCTGCCCGCGGTTTCTTCCCACCGACAGCTCCAGCAGCAACTCCGTCAACCGGGAAGGACGCATTCTGGGACACGCCGGCCTCGGAAGCGACTTCTTCGGCGTCCGACCCTACCGCCCCGGCGACGAAATCCGCTACGTCCACTGGAAGATGACCGCCTCCAAACAGGAGCTGATGGTCCGTGAATTCGAGGCTTCCACCACGGACCGCATCATCCTGATCCTGGATTCCAGCGAACAGTCCGTGGGATTCGACGAAACCGAAAATAATTTTGAGGCCCTCATCAGCGCGGCGGCCTCCATCACCGACTACCTCTCCTCCCAATACTGCTACCTGACCTTCATCACCCGGTTCAAAAAAGGGAACATCATGCAGATCAGCGGCGACGCCGCGGGCGTCCGCGTGAAAATCATCGAACTCCTCACCGAGATGGAACCTTCCGAAGGCTCCCTCACGGAAGTCCTCTCCGAAGTCCTCGAAAGCCTTCCGCAGGGAGCGGTCCTCTACCTGCTCGGAATGTCCGACGCTCCCGAAACCCGGGACATGCTCCGGATTCTGGAGGATCAGGAGATCAAGCTCCAGTGGATTCACGCGCCCAAAGAGTATTTCCCGTTCATCGAACCGGATGAGCCCCGGACCATCGTCCTGCGGCCCCCCGCCGAGACAATGGAGCCCAGACCCTACATCATGACCTTCCAAACCGACCCCGGAGAAATGTTCCAGAATGAGGCAGCGTCCGAACAAGCCTGAATCGACGGTCATCAAAGACTACAGCCGCATGCGGAAAACCCCGCCGCACAGCCCGGTCCATCCGCTGTACGCCCTTCTTCTGGCGGTGGCGGCCGGAGGCGCCCTCTGGCAGCACGGGCATCCCGCTTTCACCATCGGCCTGATCCTCGCCGTAATTCCCTGCGCGGCCATGGTTTACCTCCCCTACCGTTTCTTCGATTCGATGATGCGGACCGTGCTCAACTGTCTGCTTTTCGGAGGCATTCTGTGCTGGGTCATCTTCCGTCTCCGGGAAAATCTTCCCGACAAGGTTCTCATCGAAGCCCTCTGCGCGACCTGCCTGATCTTCCTGATGAACGGGAGTCCCAAAGATTACTTCTATCTTTTCTTCATTACGCTGTTCCTGTTCGTCTACGGAGCACTCCTGCCGAGAATGGCCTTCCTGTATCTCTTCGGCACCGCGCTGGTTCTTTTCCTTGCGATCTCCTATTACCGGAAAACGTCCGCCATTGCGGGCGTTCCCGTCATCCGGGAGCTCCCCTTCTCCCTGCGCCGGAACTGGCCCTTCTTCCTTGTCCAGCTCCTGATCGCGGGCGGAGCCTTCTGGTTCATCTTCGCCCTGATGCCTTTGAAGGACAACGAGGTGCCCGGCCTTTTTGAAACCTCCTTCCTGACACAGAGGGAATCCGTCCTGCCGCCTGCCCTGAAGGAATGGATGAAACCCGAAAAGACCAAACCCTCCGACACCGGAACCTCCACGGCAAACACCGGGGCGCCCCCCACCACACTGGACAATCAGGGCAAGCCGATGAATATCCCGAACGCCGGAAAATCCAAGAGTCTGATTGACGGAAACGGCGGCGCGTCACAGGGACAGGACCTCGTTTTCTACGCCAAATCGCCCGTCAAATTGTACCATCTCGCCCGTCTTTACGACGAATATGACGGAAGCACATGGTTCGCCTCCCCCAATCTCCAGCGCGTCCGTCTCAGGGAATACAAGGAAGGCTCTCAGGTCGCGGCCCACATCATCGAACAGAACTACACGGTCGTCAAGCTCTTGTCAAAACGTCTCTACGCGGCCTTTCTGCCCACCGCGTTCACCCTTCAGGGCGACTATCTCCGCTTCCGCCTGAAAAACTTCTTCTACGGTTCGGAATTCATGGAAGACCAGACCGTCGCCGTTCCTTTCAAATATGACGTGGCGGTTCAGCTCTTCATTCCACTTTCAAAGCAGGATTCCGCAACCAATCCGCCGACATCTCCCCCGCCCCCCGCTCCGGTTCCCGCAAAGGGGAACAAAAACCCGAAAGCGCCTCCTCTCCCGCCCGATCCCGCCTGGAATGAGAGCATCTCGAAGCACCACTATCTGGCGCTTCCCCAGAAGAAAATCTCCAAACGGGTCCGCGACCTGGCCCAGAGAATCACCGCCCAGGCTCCCACTCCCTACGAGAAGGCGCTGGCCCTCCGGGATTATCTGCGGACCAACTACAAATATAAGCTGAACGCCGAACCCCTGCCTCCCGGCAAGGAGGCGGCGGACTATTTTCTCTTCGAGCTCAGGGAAGGACACTGCGAATACTTTGCCGCCGCCCTCGCGGTTCTGGCACGCGCCGTCAAGCTACCCTCCCGCGTCGCAACCGGCTTCTCCCCGGGCAACTACAATACCCTGACCAACCTGTTTGAAGTCTATGAATACCATGCCCATGCCTGGACCCAGATCTTCATCGACAACCTCGGCTGGCTGACCATGGACGGAACCCCTCCTTCCGAAATCACTTCCAACCCCATTCCCGCCGGAATCGGACGTCTCCGCGACCCCTTCGGCGACGAATGGAAGATCACTCCGCCCGAACTGGCTGAAAAAACGCAGGATTTCCTGCGCAAGGACATCCTCGAAAAGGCCAAGAAAAATCAGGAACTGAGCATCATTGATTCCACCCTGGTCAAGGCCGTCGTCGCCGAGGAAAAACTCCGCGAAAATGTCAAGAACAAATACGCCAAGGCCGTCGAAAAAATCAAGAAGGAAGAAAAAAAGGGCGGATTTATTTACAAAATCAAGGACTTCTACAAAAAAGCCGTTCAGGGAATCGGCGGTTTCTTCTCGCGCCTCTACGATCTTGTCTTCTCCGCATGGCTTCTGCTCATCACCGCGATCATGCTCCTGATCGTCCTTTTCAACTTCATACGGATGGTGATTTTTGAATTTAAAAGAAAGCGGCGTCTCCGGCGGATGAACCGGCATATCGCAGAGGCGGAAGATCTCTTTGAAAGCAATCCCCGGAAATCGATCCTGAACACCTATCAGGCCTTCCGGATCGCCCTCAACATCGCGGGATTCGAACGGAAACTCAACCAGGAACTTCTGGACTTCGCCGACGACCTTGCGAAAATCGACATCACGCTGGGTGAAAACGCCAGATCTCTTTTCATCGCCTTCTACAAGGCCGAATACGGCAGTTCCTCCATCGCACCGGACGAGGCCAGAGCCACGTTCAGCCGCTTTACCCGGGTCGAGGAATTCCTGCTGAAAAACATCTGCGTGATCACCCCCCCGCGGGATTCTTCCGCGCGGTCCGGATGACCCGGCGCTCAGGTCCTCTTCAGAAGAGTGACGCTTTCAAAGTGCGCGGTCGAAGGAAACATGTCCAGCAGAGTGCTTTCCGAAATGGAATAGGAGGCGTCTTCCAGCTCCGCCAGATCCCGGAAAAGGGTGTCCGGCGCACATGAAACATACAGGATGAAAGCCGCCCGGCTCCGGCAAAGAAGCTCCAGCGCGCCGCGATCCAGACCCGTCCGCGGAGGATCGATCAGCAGAAGGATGTTTGCCGGAAGACCGTGCGGATAACGGCGGCGGAACGTCTTGCCCGCATCTCCCGCGACAAATTCGCAGCGGTCCCCGACTCCGTGGGCGACGGCGTTTTCCTTCGCGCAATTCACCGAACGGGCGTCGAGCTCCACGCCGAAACAGCGCAGATCCTTTTCCCGTTCCGCGCACAGAATCGAAAAACAGCCGCAGCCGCAATACAGTTCCACCAGACTCGCCGGACGGCACCGCGAAACCAGTTCCGCCGCTTTTTCCGCAAGCACGCCCGAAAGATAGGGATTCACCTGGAAAAACGAGTCCGACGGCACACGGAAACACCCGAAGGTGGAAAGCTCTTCCGTCAGGATTTCCTTTTCCCCCTTCCGGACAATCCGCACGCCGTCCGCTTCCGTATGGCGCAGAAGCAGGGTTTCTTCCTCGGGAGGAAGATTCTCCTTCCAGCTCTCCGAACGCAGAACCTCACGGATCGGAGCACAGGCCAGCGGACAGTCCCCGACCTCGATGAGCGTCCGGTTGTCTTCCGCGCGATAGCCCGCGCGGATGCCACCGTTTTCGGTTCTTTCCAGCGCCAGCTTGAGCTTGTTCCGCCACTCCAGACGGCAGGGTGAGCCAACCGGCGGACGGAGAAAATCGTCCGGATTCGCCCGGAGCTTCGCCTTCTCCGCAAACGTCCGGAACTGACGCTGTTTCCACTCCAGTTCCATGGAATACGGCACATGGGAATAGGAACACCCGGGGCAGGGGTTCGGACACTCCGGAACCAGACGCGAAGGAGACGGCTCCAGAATTTTTTCCAGAGTTCCTTCCGAGTAATTCTTCCGCTCGGAGACAATCGCAGCCTCCACAATTTCGCCCGGAATCGCGCCGCGCACAAAACAGACTTTGCCGTCGGAACGTTTCCCGACCGCCCGGCCGCCGAACGCAAAGCCGTGGATGATCACTTTTTCGGAAGACATGGATTTCACCCTCAGTTTTTGGACTCCGCCGCCTTTTTCCGCCACAGGGACGCCTCGACATTGTCCTTGGGAACCCCGATGCCTTCCTTATACATGATCGCGACATACTGCATGGCCACGATATTGCCTTTTTCCGCCGACTGCTTGAACCACCGGATCGCCTCCAGATAGTCCGGGCTGACGCCGTCGCCGTTGTAATACATGCTTCCCACATTGTACATGGCCTCGGAAGATCCCTTTTCCGCCGCCCGTTTATACCATTGGAGAGCGCGCGCGTAATCCTGCGAAAAACCTTCGCCCCGGTGATACATCTTCCCGATCAGCACCATCGAATCGATGTTGCCCCGGTCGGCCGAACGGGCCAACAGTTCAAACGCGCGGGAATAATCCTGCTTGACCCCCACCCCGAGATAACAGATGCGTCCGAGCATGTAAAGCAGTTCCGGATCGTCATTCTTCACCGCGGAACTCAGGTATTTTTCCGCCCCCGAGTAGTCCCCGGCCGCGTAACAGAGAAGGCCTGCCTTCTCCACGGCATACGAGTCGCCGCGGTCGGCGGACACCTTCAGGAGCCGGAGAGCCTCCGCCGTATCCTTGCGTACGCCCTTGCCCTCATAATACATTCTTCCGAGCAGACCCACCGCATCCGGATCGCCTTTCTCGGCCGCCTGAAGCACATATTTCGCGGTTCCTTCATAATCCCCGCGCTCGAAATGGATCCGCGCAAGACGCGACAGCGAAGCAACGCTTCC
>CAZORN010000088.1:2217-12585 GCA_964581935.1 uncultured Victivallales bacterium | reverse complement strand
CCGGCGTTCCATTACCTGAGCGATCTCGACCGCCCGGACCTGCCCGACTACAAGCTCATGGTCGTGATGTCGCCCCTCACGCTCACAAAGTCCCAGCTTTCCGCCATGAAACGTCACCTTGACAAAACCGGGAATGTCTTGTGGGTCATCGGCGACGCGGGCCGGACCAGCCTCGACTTTTCCGGCACGGCAGACGTTCTCGCCCGACTCGGGCTGAAAACCGTTTTTCACCCGGAAAGCACTTCGGAAGAAATCCTGATCGAACCGGATTCAAAGGATTCTCTCGTACGCGCCACGCAAGGACGTCTCGGCGGCAGGGGAATGAACTTCGTCCGGGGAGGACTTCAGAAACGCCTCATGCACGGATTCGTCTCGGTCGAGGATCCGGAAGCGAAGATCCTCGGACGCTGGGAACAAAGCCGTCTTGCCGGGTTCGCCGTCAAACGTTTCCAAGGCGGCGGCACGCTGATCTACAGCGCGAAAACGGCGGCAATCACTCCGGCCCTGCTCCACAACGCGGCGGAAGAGGCCGGAATTCAGCCGAATTCCGAGCCGGGCAATGCCGTGTTTGTCGGCTACGGCATCGCCGGAGCCCACCGTCTGACCGGACCCGTGAAAGTCGTCTTTCCGCAGGAAGTCGAATTCAGGGATGCCGTCACAGGGAAAAAGACCGGGCGAGGCAAGGTCTGGGAACCGGATCTGGCTCCGGCGGAAAGCGGCGTGATTCTATGGTTTCCCGTGTCCGAGAAGTAAAACGGACGAAGAAAAAGCTGGATACGGCTTGATTTGTGTACCGCTCCTATATACATTATAAGCGTTTTTCATATTATATCAAGAGAGGATTTCTGAATGAAAAAGCAATTCTGTTTGCTCGCACTCCTGTTTGCAGCCGGACTTTCCGCGGCGGAAATTTATGTGGACTATGAAAAAGGAACTCCGAAAGGAAACGGTTCAAAAGAGAATCCGTACCCGGACACCCGGAGCGCCGCCTCCTCCGCGAAACCCGGAGACCTGATCCGCATCGTGAAAGCATCCGGACCGATCCGCGGCAACATCCTCATCAACAAAGCCGACGGGACAAAGGAAAATCCGATCGTGGTCGACGCCGGATTCAATACGTTTCTCGGAACGGTTCCGCTGAATGCGGACAAATTCACCGCCGTCGGAAACGACGTCTACAAAACAAAAGTTCCGCTGTCCCTCTCCCCCGGATTCCGCGGACGCTATTTCCTGCTCTGTCAGGGAAAACGGATCGGCATGGGCCAGTCCAGCAAGACGAAGTCGGAGAAACTCAAAAAAGTCGAAGACCTTCAGCCGTTGGAATGGACCATCGAGCAACTGCCGAAATCCGACTCGAACAAGAATGGATTTCTCTGCCATCTGTACTTCAAAGTTCCGGCGGGAAAGACGCTGGAATCCCTCGGTCTGGAGGAGCCGGTTCCGTCCATGGACTCCGGAATCACCATCGTGGGTAAAATCCGCCATGTGACCGTCCGGAACGCAGTGGTCAAGAATTTCTGGAACGACGGTTCCAATTTCCATTTCGACTGTCGGGGAATCATCGTGGAGAACATCGCCGCGATCGAATGCAACGACGACGGCACCAGCGCCCATGAAACCTGCGAAGTGACCGCCCGCAACTATCTCGTGGCCGGCTGCCAGACCGGCTTCTGCCATGTCCAGCAGGCCGAATTCACCCATGAAAACTTTTATATTACGGACGTCCTCGCCAAGGACATCTATCTGCTGAACACCGGCGGAAACAAGCTCAAAAACATCTTTGTCGAGGGCTCATCCAAAGACGGCATCTACTTTTACGAAGGGAATGTCGAGATCGTCGATTCCGTTTTCATCGCCCGGAAGCCCCAGACCATCACCATGAACAAGACCAAAAGCAAAGTCGAGGTGAAGAACACCTGGACCTACGGCTACAAGGATACCACCGGCTTGCCCTTCCTTCAGGCAAAAGACATCGCCCCCCTCGAAAAACAGGCGGAGGCGATGAAGGCGAAGCTCCTGAAGATTTTCGCCGACGGCGGAGACAAGACCGTGGCGGAATATTTCGCGGCGAAAGAAAAGAAATAATCCGGCGGTTTATTTCATCCGCCGGATTCGCGTTCAGTCGGCCACAAAAATCACGCGGTCCAGATAAATGGCGTCCGGTTTGCCCGAACCCGGAACGTAAGACGGTCCGGTCAGCTTGACCGACGCCCAGATTTCATATTGAAGGTCCGGTTCCAGCGGATCGAACACGGAGTTGCCGATGTTCTGGGAAATCCACCAGGACGGATGCATGACAAAACGAGTGCTCGGGCTCAGTTTGGTTTTCCCGACCCGGTACCAGTGGTATTTTTCATCGGATGCCTGTTTGTCCTTGTCGACAACGGAATGGAAAATCGTTTTTTTCGCTCCGTTGTCGTAAACGAAGAATTCCAGCGGCTTCTTATGAAAATCCGGGGGAGTCTCCTTGCCGAGCTTTTTCAGGTCGGAAAGCATCAGTGCGCTGCCGCCGGCGGCCTCCGGGTCGTCGACCCGCTGCTGGACGGGACTGTAGGTGAATGAGTTGGCAGTGAAGTCATAAGCCTTCTTCTGTTCAAACTGCGGGGGAAGAGGAATCTTGCTGCTTAACGAATCGATTTTCTCTCCGATCGTTTTTTTCCAGGCGTCCCTTTTGGCGGGAAGCACATATTTTCCGACGTAATTATCGTAGTTGGCGCGAAGACGCTTCAGGACCGCGTCCCGGTCGAACCGGATATTCAGACGCTTCCCGAAATTGAGAAGGCAGACATCCACGGGAATCCGCTCCTGACCGATTCTTTTGAGCACGGCCGGATCATTTCCGGCGGCTTTTTCCGCTTCCGAAAAGAATTTTTCCGCATCCAGCAGGAACTGACGGTCCAGATACTTTCTCGCCGAAGGGGCAATCGACCCGAGCGGCCTGCTCTCCTCTTTCATACGCCCTTCGAGATAATCGAGATACGCCTTCATCGGCTTTGCGGCCGGACCGTAGAAATGGTTCATGAAGTCGTCGATGATCTCTTTTTCGTTCAGGCTCGGATCGACCATGAGTTTCGCCCCGAGGTAATGCCGGAGGTCGATGAAGTTCGGCATGGCGTACGGCTCGATTTCAGACTCGACGAAATAGTTCCTTATGCCGAGTTTCTCATAGGTGCGCAAATTGACGGGAATGGCGGAAACGTTTGTATAGGGCGACACGTGGGGATCCCTGTATAATATCCAGTATTCCCATACGCTGATATCGTTGATGAGCGAGCCCCATTCCGTGAATTTCGCAAGAGCCTTTGCATTGTTCGGATGGTCCAGCGGACGAAGGACGTCGCGTTTCACCTTCGTTGTGAATTCGGAGTCAAGCTGGGCAATCTCGATGACCACGTTTTTCGAAGGCTTGATTCCGGCCGGAATTTCTTCCGTGGTGGTATAGGCCGGAGTCAGCAGCTTGATCCCCGGATAATCCTTCTGTATTTCATCCGCAAGATAATTGGTGAAGTCCAGCATCACACCGCTCTGTTTCCCGCCTAGCTTTTCTTTGAGCTCAAGACATTTCTCACAGACACAGTCGTCGCTGTTGTCATTTTTGGAGACGGCGTAAATCACAGGAGCCGGTTCGCCGGGCTTGAGATTTTTGCGGTCGAGCGCAATGAACGAACGGAGTTTCTCCAGAAAAAGGCGGCGGACTTCCGGATGGACCAGACAGACCTGTCCCGGACCGGCGCCATCAATGGCCCGGAGACGCTTTCCTTCCGCGGACAATGTGAAATATTCAGCCTTGTCCTTCGGGAAGTCTCTGGAATACGCATAATAGGTATGGCACGCACCGGGGCGCCCATACTTGAAAGACCAGCCGTATTTTTCCCCTGCCGGAAGTCCGTTCTGTTTGAGTTTGCTCATGAAAGGCTGAAGATGCTGCCAGACATCGCCGTTGCCGACATAAATATACCGGCGCGTGAAAACCGGATTCCCAGCCAGCTTGAAGTCGTCGGGAAGGCTCAGTTTTTCCAGTTTCGGAACATATTCCGCGTCATTGGCAAGGAAACGGCAGCCGAGCCCTTTCTCTATGAATTCGTATGCGCCGTAAAGGACACCGCGCGGACGTCCGCCGGTAATCAGGAGATCCCCGGTTTTCTCTCGCTTGACAAGCCATTCCTCCGGCCCGAATTTTCCCTGACGAACGATGATCGCGGGGCTTCCCTCCTTCGTGATCTTGAGCTCCATTCCGGTTGCTTTCCGGATATAATCGCGAATTTCCGATGCGGCATATTTTTCCGCTTCCGAGGCATCGTTCGGAACGGCAATCACCCAGCGATTCGTGACTTCGAAAGCGGAGACGGTCCATACGCACATCCAGAATGCAAGAGACAAAAAGATTCTGTAAAACATCGAAATTCCTTTCCGTTGAATCGGTTGAAAACTCATGAAATTGTATTCATTTCCGCCGTATTACGGCAGACGGCGCATCAGTAATTCCGGACCGGACTGGTCTTCAGCTCATAGTTCCACGGTGCATAGAGAGGGGAGACCTGGAGAGCCCGGACCGGGAACGAGCGGGTGTTTCCTCCCACCATCAGCGGGGAAATGACGGCGGCATTATGTCTGGACATGATCGTCGCATAGGTTGCGGTGGTATGGCCGTTCGTATCGGCCGCGGGATCGGCGTCAATGTTGTAGTCGGCGATCAGAAGATGCTCCGTAGGATTCGGGATGGCCCCGAGGCGGATCGGAAAACGATACGGGGTTCCAAGGGCGAACCATCCGGAAGACATGTCGCGCATCATGTAATAATTATAGCCGTAGGACATATAGCCGTAATTGTTTTTCGTACATTTGTGCTTGTCGGAAGGACACTGGAGAGCCGTCTTCTTCACATCCACCGTATAAAGTTCCTTGGAGGACATGTGCGGCCAGAGGAGATTGGACCACGGAATCGAGGCCGTGGTAGTACCGCTCCGGCACCAGGGCAGCCATTCATTGTTGTCATTCAGATAGAACTGGAAAGCATTCCCGACCTGTTTCAGGTTGCTGATGCACTGAACTTCCCGCGCTTTCTCCCGCGCCTTGTTCAGGGACGGCAGAAGCATGGCCGCCAGAATCGCGATGATCGCGATTACAACAAGGAGCTCGATCAACGTGAACGATTCATACTTTCTTG
Organism: uncultured Victivallales bacterium; assembly: GCA_964581935.1. GTDB lineage: Bacteria > Verrucomicrobiota > Lentisphaeria > Victivallales > UBA1829 > SIG94. Next base: position 7,418 of record CAZORN010000088.1, on the reverse strand, counting down.
CCGGAACGTTCATCCGAAATACGGAAGCAGACATCTTTTTCATAGGTCAGTCCTTTCTTTTATTTTGTTATGGACCATGTCTCGTTCAACATTATCTTAAAGTCGGTGTGATACTCAAGTCTGGGAGAAAGCGAACGGTTCAGGACGGCGCGCACGGCAAGCGAACCGAGCTGCTCCGGGAAATAGTCGATCGTCGTGATCCTCGGAACGGTCGAATCGGTTTTTTCCACATGCCAGGCCGACAGCAATGCGACGTCGCGTCCCGGGACGATTCCTTTCCGGACAAGGTATTCCTCCATGTAGATCGCCCAGAAATCGGAAGAGGTGAAAAGGAGAGTGCGTTTTTTCGAGGAGAGAAGACGTTCTGCTACCTTCTCCAGTATCTCGGCATCGTGCTGGGCCGCCTGAAGGACATCGCCGTGGAAGGTGAAAGCGGATTCGGAAAACCCGTTCGCCAGCAGCTTTCCCTTGAAACAATCGCAGAAGAGTTTCCCCTCAAAAACCTGTGAAGCGGAGAAAATGATGAACTCCTCCGGACGGCTCTGCATCGCAAGTTTCGCGGACTCCGCCGCGGCTGCCTCGGCGGGGATGGACGCGGTCAGGACCGGCAGAGAGCTCCGGCGTCCGGCAATCGCAATGGGCGTGTTTCCGATCACCGGGAACAGATATTTTTCGATCTGGCTGTCGGTGAAACGGGGATCGAGAATGATCCCGGCCGGCAGCGGCATTGTCCGCAGTTCCTCCGCAAGGAAACGCGCGGTTTCATCGCTGGTATAGGTGATGTTGCGGAGCGCCATGATGTTTCTGGAAAAGACGAGATTCACACGGTGTTCCGCGCAGGCGTTCATGATCCCGCAGAGCATCCGCGTTCCGATATTGTCGGTGAAGTCGATGAGCCGGGGCGGACGGAACGCGCAGAAAAGGGTCGGCGGAATTTCGGGCATGTCGGCTTCGGATTTGACATAATAACCGGAGCCGTTGCGTCGGACCACCTTGCCCGTATTCAGCAGTTCCTTGAACACCCGAAGCGCGGTGATCTGGCTCACGCTGTATTTTTCCGTAATCTCGCGCACGGAGGAAATCCGGTCCCCCGGGGACAATTTTCCGGACTGGATCGCCCCCAGAATATCATCGGTAATTTTCTGATACATCGTCATAGGGGCATTTACTCCTGTTATATTAGTGCTCTTATCTTATTCATATTATAAGTTATATTACTAAAAAAACAAGCCCCCTTCATGAAAAAAAAAGGAAAAAACATTGAAAAAAGTCAGGAACGGTGACGGATTTTCAGTTTTTGCGCCCATCCGACCAGTCGGCGGTCCAGCGACGGCATCAGGAACTCCAATGGAGTCCGTTTCAGATAAACGGCGATCGCCACGCATCCCAGCAGGAACAGGAGCGCGGCCAGCTTATTCTCGATTGAGTTGAAGTCCCACCCGGAACTCCAGATATATTCTGTCTTATCGAACGGGAACCAGTAGGGAATCGTCCAGCCCTCGCCCGAACCGAGAAGATCCATGACAAAATGGAGGTGGACCAGCCCCAGAAACAGGAAAAAGCATTTGAGCCTATGAGTGCAGAAAGCCGTCAGCCCGCCTGAAAGGAGAAGCGCAAAGGCAAGGTTATGCCCGTAGATATGATGCGTGGACCAATAGAGGTCCTGTCCGAAGAAATACGTGAGGCCGTCCAGATCCGGCAGGGAGGCCGCGAGCATGGCAAGGAAACGTTCCTCCGGAGTGAGCGCGAAGCAGTTCGCCGCGCACCAGCCGCTCATGATATGGGTCTGAATGTGCATCTGCTTCACCTCGTGTGGGATTGGATCCGGAACCGGCGCGGGGTCAGTCCGGAATGCTTCCTGAATTCGTATGCGAAAAACGACGGGGAGGAATAGCCGCAGGCGGCGGCGATTTCGGCGATGGAAAGCGTGCTCAGGGCGAGAAGCTGTTCCGCGTGCTTCAAACGGAGGGCGATCATATATTTCACCGGGGATTGTCCGGTTTCCCGGTGAAAGGCCCGGATCAGGGAATATTTCCCCATGCCGAATTTCTCCGACAGCGCTTCCAGAGAAATCTTTCCTCCGAGCTCGTTTGCCGCGCTGCGGAGACTGGCCTCGAAATTCCCCGAGGACGAACGTCCGAGGACCAGCTGCCGGATTCTGTAGCACAAGCGGTAAAGTTCCACGGAAAGCTCTTCCAGAGTCCCCCCGGACAGTTCCTTCATGAGAAGCCCGATTTTCTGATACAGGTCCGCAATGGCGGGATCATCGTTCCGGATGAGAATGCCGTGATTACGGATTTCGTTCCCGAAAAGGAATTCCGGAAGCGGACCGGCCCGCAGGATCATGAATTCCTTCCGCATGTCCGCATTTTTCGGAATGACGTATTCGTATTTGACGTTCGGGGGAATCAGCAGGAGGTCGCCCGGCGTCACGCGATAGTTTTCGCCCTCGGAACGAACGGCAGCGGCGCCCTCCGTCTGGAGCTGGAACACCCAGGCGTCCGATGCGATCGGGAAACGGCCTCCCCGTTTGAAGAAAGAATATCCGTAGGAGGCGATGTCCAGAAATGCCGACGGCGAAGCGGACGGAAACGCCGCCATGTAGACCTGTTCCGAATGGAACTCGCCCGTATTGAGCACTTTTCGTGTGAATCTGATATTATTTTTTTTCATGGGTTCAAATAAAATGGAAATTAATGCAAATATATTGATAGTGAAACCTATTGCATTTTGGAAAGAATTCAAGTATCTTTATGAGAGAAACAGGAGAAATTCAGTGAAATTGCGTTTTCTGGTGATCGGATTCGGATTCATGGGACAGACCCATGCCGGAAACCTGCTGAGAAATCCGCGCGCGGAACTGGCCGGGATTGTCGACCCCTGTTCTCCGATCGAACGACTTGCCTCCATCCGGGGCAACAAGGACACCGTCCGCCTCACCCCCGAGGAGATCCGGGATGTCCGGCATTATGCGTCGATGGAAGAAGCCTTTGCGGAATCCGGAGCGGATGCCGTCATCATCGCACTGCCGACAAAACTTCACTGCGACGCGGTGGTAATGAGTCTGGAGCACGGCTGCCATGTGATGGTCGAAAAACCGTTTTCCATCCATCCGGAAGAATGTGAAAAAATGTGCGCGCTGGCGGCGGAAAAGAAAAAAGTGCTTTCCGTGGGATATGTCGTCCGCGAAATGAAGGAGTATCAGCGGCTCCGCGACACGGTCCGCAGCGGACGTCTCGGCAAGCTGAATTTTCTCTCCCTGAGCCGCATCACGGGTGTGCCCGCCTGGGGAAACTGGCGCGATCCCGAGTTCATCAAAGCCTCCGGGGGCGCGCTGTTCGACCTGGTTTCACACGATGTGGATTTCGCCCGTTACTGTCTGGGCGAACCCGGGGAAATTCTGGCCGACCGGGTCCTCTGCCGCGAATTCCACGGCAATATGGTTCAGGCGGTGCTGCGGTATCCGGGCTGGGACGTCAGGGTGGAAGGCGGGTTCGTTTCTCCCCCGACCTTTCCGTTCCGGAGGAATTATACGGCGTATTTTGAAGAAGGAACGCTTCTCAGCGACGCGCCGGGCGACTATCGCGAAATTACGAAAGAAGGCATCCGCACGGAATGTTTCGCGGATGACAATCCTTACTATACGGAAACGGACCGCTTCATTTCCGCGGTCCTGACGGGCGACACCTCAGGGATCTGCACCGGGGAAGACGCCTGCCGTTCCGTTCAATGCTGCCACCGGATCGCCGGAAAGCTGCAACAAACTTAAAGACAGGAAAACAAATGAGACTTTGCATGATGTCCTGCATGTTGGGCGATATGCCCCCGAGGGAAATTGTCCGCGCCGCCGTATCCTGCGGAATGGAGGCCGTCGACTGGATAGGACTCCATCAGACAGCGCCCGAAACGCTGAAACGGATCACGGAGGACGCCGGACTCCGGCTCGCCGCCCATACCATGATCAAACACAAGTTCATCGAGCGCAAACCGGACTATCTGGACGACTTCAAACAGTCGCTGGAAGATGCCGTGACGATGGGCGCGCCGATCCTGATGCTGCCTCCTTTCGCACGTCAGAACCAGACCTCTCTGGAAGACGACCGCAAGGCGTGGACCGAATATTACGCGCAGGCCCTGCCCCTCGCCCGGAAAGCGGGAGTCACGCTCACGCTGGAAAGCACCGGCATGAGACAGAGCCCGATCGTCACCGCGGATGAAGTGCTGGAGGTCCTCCGCGCCGTGCCCGGACTCAAGGTGACCTACGATCACGGAAACGTCGCCACCGCGGACGATCCCGTCGCCGCGTATCTCCGACAGAAGGAGCAGGTCGTCCATTTCCATCTCAAGGACTGGAAAATCGCAGACGCCCCCTTCCCCGGCGGCGACCTCAAACGCTGCGGAAAATATTACGCAAACGCCCTGATCGGCGAAGGCGACCTCGACCTCAAAAGATTCTGGAACCAAGTCGACGAGAGGGGACGCTCTCTTTTCGTCAATCTGGAAACCTACGACTTCTCCGGAAAGCTTTCCCGCGTGGAGTCGTTGAAAAAAGTCTCGGATTATTTGCGCAGCTGGTGAAACATCATCAATTCAGGAGAGAAAAAAATGTCCCTCGCGAAAAACTCCATGGAACTCGGCGTTCTCGCCATGCTCCGCAAAGACGACAACCCGTTCAAAGTCATCGCGGAATACGGCGTCAAGACGGCGCAGGTCCAGAACTGGGATATGTCCAACCTCACGGAATCCTTCGCGGAGAAAGTCAAAACCGACATGAAGAACGCCGGAGTCCGCCTGGCCGCGTTCTGGGCCGGATACACCGGCCGGATCGTCTGGAATTCCGCCGACGGCCCGGCCACCTGCGGACTGGTTCCCCCCGACTTGCGCGCCCGCCGTGTCGATGAACTCAAAAAGGCCGCCGACTTCGCAAAAATCCTCGGGTCTCCGGCCATCATTACCCATTGCGGATTCATCCCGGAAAACCCGCGCGATCCGCTCTATGCCGAAACCCTCAATGCCATTTATGACGTGGCGGTTCACTGTCACAAACTCGGAATCGATTTCTGGTTCGAGGCCGGACAGGAAACCCCGCTGACGCTTCTGCGCACCATCGAGGATCTCCGGCTGCCGAATCTGGGCGTCAATCTCGACACGGCCAACCTGATTCTCTACGGGCGCGGCAACCCGGTGGACGCGCTGGAAGT
>CAZORN010000088.1:0-2117 GCA_964581935.1 uncultured Victivallales bacterium | reverse complement strand
AGCAACCTCGAGGAAGACCTGAAGGCGCACTCGATTTATTGTCTTTGCGAAAACGGAAAAATCTTTGCGGTCGCAACCGCCATGCACTGTCCGGAACACGATGTCCTGCCGTGGGGACCCGCCATGAAGAACCCCTGCGACCTGATGCGGATCGGCGTTGCGCGCGACCGTCAGGGATGCGGCATCGGCGCACTCCTGCTTCAGAAAATGATCGAAGCGTCCCGGGAAGCAGGATACGACGGCATGAGGATTCTTGTCTGCCGGACCAATCTCCCCGCGGTGAAGCTCTACCGGAATTTCGGTGCCCGCTACCGGGGGGAAACCACCGCTTACGGACTCGACTGGTTCTGCTATGAAATCGTCTATTCCGAACTCACAAATCAAAGAGGAAACGCACCCTCATGAAACATCTCTTCAATTCTTTTTATCTGGACTCGCCGCTGGTCAGGGGACGCATTTTCGATGTCTTCGAACCGGAAGAATATACACAGGACACCGCGATTTTCATTGTCCACGGCGGAGGCTGGCGCGCCGGAAGCCGTGAAGGATTCCATGAGATCATGGAGGCTTTCAATGAGCGCGGATACATGGCGGCGTCCACCGATTACCGCCTTTCCGGAGTCAACGCGTTCGATCAGATCGAGGACATCCGGACCGCCTACGACCGTTTCGTAACCCTTCTGAAACAGAAGAAACGCCCCTTGAAAATCGCCGTCTTCGGCACTTCTGCGGGAGCCCATCTCGCCTCCCTGCTGATCTGCGCCGCACCCGGCGAATGCGGGGAAAACAACGTTTTGGAAAATGAGTGGGTCCGGCCCGCCTTCGGACTTCTTCAGGCCACACCGGCCTCCTTCCTCCCCTGGGAGGACATCTTTCCCCAGATATGGGATTCCATGCAGAGCATAGCCGGAGCCTCTTACAAAGAGGACCCTGCACGCTACCGCCGCCTTTCCCTTGACAGTTACATCCGTCCGGAAAATGCCCCTCTTTTCTTCCTGGAAGCGGAAAACGAACACATGTTCCCGTCCTCCATGACGCTGGAACTGGTGAAAAAACACCATTCGCTGGGCATTCCGTCCCGTTGGAAGGTCTACAAAAATATGGAGCACGGCTTCATCTATGCGCTGTTCCGCAAACAGCAGCGCGAAGCGTTCGAAGACATTCTTCTGTTCCTCCATGGAAAACTTCCGGACGGAACGCACTGAGGCTTCTCCGTGAGGCGGGCGCATTTCAGGGCTTGAAAGTTGCGTTTCCCGCATATATAGTTGTGGGCAATCTGAAAAAAAGGAGGCATTCATGCGTGCTTTTGCCATGTTGAAAATCGGACAGACCGGTTGGATCGAAAAAGAACGTCCCGCTTGCGGCGCGTTCGACGCCATCATCAGACCGCTGGCGCTGGCGCCATGCACCTCCGACATTCACACCATCTATGAGGGAGCCTTAGGCGAACGCAACAATCTGGTCCTCGGACACGAAGCCGTCGGCGAAATCGAAGAAGTCGGCTGGGAAGTCAAGGACTTCAAGCCCGGCGACAAGGTGATCGTTCCGGCCATCACCCCGAACTGGCGGACTCACGCGATCGAGGAAGGCGTCCCCCCGCAGCACTCGGAAGGGATGCTCAGCGGCTGGAAGTTTTCCAATATCAAAGACGGCGTCTTCTCCGAATGCTTCCATGTCAATGACGCCGATATGAATCTGGCGCTGATTCCGGAAGGGCTGACCCTTTCCCAGGCGGTCATGCTTCCCGACATGGTCACGACGGGCTTCCACGGAGTCGAGCTGGCCAAAGTTGAATTCGGTTCGACCGTGGCGGTCATCGGAATCGGTCCGGTCGGCCTGATGTCCGTGGCGGGCGCGGCCCTCCGCGGAGCCGCACGGCTGTTCGCCGTCGGAAGCCGTCCGCTCTGCGCCGAAGTGGCGAAACAATACGGCGCCACCGACATCGTCAACTACAAGAACGGCGACATCGTCACACAGATCATGGACGCCACCAACGGCCACGGAGCCGATCATGTGATCGTGGCCGGAGGCCCCGCCGAAGTGCTGGAACAGGCCGTCCGGATTTGCAAACCCGGCGGTTTCATCGGCAACGTCAACTATTTCGGCGAAGGCGAATT
>CAZORN010000087.1:0-12603 GCA_964581935.1 uncultured Victivallales bacterium | reverse complement strand
AACGCCCCTGCGTATACAGGAAAGGAAGGGCCGTGGCGAAAGCCGGTTCCTCGCCGATTTTCCGCCAGTCGCCGCCTTCGACGGGACGGATCGACGTCTGGAAATCGGCTTTGTGAGATTGTATCCGTTTGAATATTTCCAGAGCTTCCAGCTCGACATCGCCTTCAGGCAGACGCACGACATAACGCGGAACCGGTTCGTTCTTCATTTTCCCTCCCATGAATCCGATGAAATTTGAAACCAATATATCGTTCCTGAAGCACTTTGCAACAAGACCTCTTCCGAAAAACCATATTTTTTTTCAAAGGGGACTTGACATACATCTATACTATATGTATAATATGTCATAGAACAGAAATAAGACAGACGGAGGCAATATGATCGTTGAGCTTCAGAACACCAAGAAATACGAGATGATCGCCGACCGGATCGAAGAGATGATTGTCGATTCAGGAATGAAGCCGGGCGACCGGATCCTCTCCATCCAGAAGCTCAACCGTCATTTCGGGGCGGCTCCTGCAACCGTCTGCAACGCGCTGGAGCTCCTCCGCGAACGGGGGGTCATCGTCAGCATTCCGCAGAAGGGGACGTTCGTGCACCGGATTCCCGAACGCAAAACGGGCGGGGAGGAAGGCATGCACGAAGAGGATATTGTCGATTACCTCGAAAACGCCCTGCCGCTCGAACCGTTTTTCCTTCCGGCCCGCAAGATCGTTTCCTTCAAACTGAAGGAATATAATTCGACTCCGCGGCGGAAAATGTGGAACGAAATCATCCGTGCTTTCAGGAACCGTCATCCGGAAATAGAAATCGAGGTGAGTGCCGAGTGCGAGGAACGGAGCGGATGCGATGTACTCCTGTATACCGACAATATGCCGATGGAAGAAATGACCGACGCCCCCGAATTGCGTGCGTTTCTTGACGCCGACACACTTCCTGCCGATTACTTTGCGATTGCGCGTGCAAGCCTGTCCGGGAATCAGCGTCCGGCCAAGCCGTTTGCCGTCAGCCAGGCATGGAGGATCACCAACCGCAAGATGATGGAAAAGCATTGTCCGGGGCTGGAAGAAAAAGATTTCCGGCATCTGATCACTTCCGTTTCCGGACGCTTCGACTTCCAGTCTTCCGAATTTCCGGCCATGGGGACTTTCGTCCAGTTCCTCCCGCTCAATCTGGTTGAGGAAGGGGTGGGGGAGGCGAAGGAAGGCAAACCCGATTTTGATTCGGCCGGAGTCCGGCGCGTTCTCGAGTTCAACCGCTGCATGATCGAAAAAATCCGCAGGTATCACCGTCAGGCGAACGAACTTTCGATCTATCTGCTCTGGACGGATTTCCTGAAAAACCGCCTGATGACGCTGGACTCGTTTTCCTATATACTTCGTCTGCTGACGGAAAGCCGCCGCGACGATTTCGTGATCCGTCCCTCCCCCGCCTCGGGCGGCGGACTGGCGGTGACCCGCGTGCAGATGCTCGGAGTGATGCCGGACTCCCCTAACCCGGAAGCCGCGGCGGAATTCGTCCGGTTTGCCTGCGGTCCGGCGGGACAGCGCATTCTGGCGGAATCGCAATGCAACATTCCCGCCCTGCGGAATTGTGCGGAGAGCGAACTCTTTTCAAGCGGGGCGCCGGAAGGCGTCGGCGCCGGACTCTTCAGGCATCTTGAAAACCCCCGCTCGCTCCTGAACCAGTCTCTTTTTTCCAACGAACGTTATTTTGCCGGAGTCAATTCCGTTCTTTCTTCCTATTATTACGGGAAGATCGATACGGAAAGCGCTGTCCGCAAATTGAACCATATCCGTGTCGTCTAAAAGATTTGAATGAGGAACCGTCATGCACGTCATCTGGAAACTTGCCGTATCGGAAAATATTTTCTGCACCTTTGAAAACCGGACGGCGCGTCTGCCGTTCAAAGTCATTTACGAAGAGGTTCCCTGCCAGCGTCGGAAACGGCTGGAGGATTATTCTTTTTCGATCCTGAATTCCGCGCGGTCCGGAAACATTCTCCGGCTGAGGATCGGGGTCGAAAACTTTTTCGCGATCGACATGGAAATCAGGGAAATGTCCGACGGCTTCGCCCTCGCCCTGCTGCCGGAAACCCTCGTGGAATACAGCCCGAACCTTTTCCGGGTTCTGGAGCTGGACCTTCTGCCCGGCTTCCTGAACGGACGCAAGGGAAGCGGCGGATACTTCCTGCTGCCGAACTTCTGCGGTGCGCTGATGCACTTTACCGGAGACAAGCGCGGAGAGCTCCGCGACATGATCTACGGAGATCAGTCCGAATACGAACATTATGTGACGATGCCCGTATGCGGACTGAACGAGCTGCAAGGCGGCTGGATGTGCATTTTCACGGACGGGCGCTACGATGCGCGTGTCGTAAGTTCGGCGGACGAGCAATCGTGTGATCTCTCGCCTTCGTTCATCCTCCGCCATAACAAGACGGATCCGGTGATCTCCGACCGCAGGGAAGTCCTCTTCATCCGGCTGGAGGGAAACGCGGACTTCAACGCGATGGCGCGCAGATATCGCCGCCATCTCGTGGAAGACCGCCGCTGGCTTCCGCTCGGCGAGCGTTTTCCGTCGAATTCCGTGCTCGATTATACGGCGCGGAGCTATCACTGCAAGATCTTCCACGGCATGAAATTCGGGCGCACACTCGACGGCATTGATCCTTTGACCGTCACCACCGCCTTCGATGAAACGGTCCGTATTGCGGAAGGGATGAAAAGCGACGGCATCGACCGCTGCACCTTCTTTCTGGTCGGATGGAATCCGGGAGGACACGACGGACAATGGCCGACCCGTTTTCCCATTGAGGAAAAGGCAGGCGGACTCGAAGGCTTCCAGCGTCTGAAAAAACGGCTGGACGAGCTGGGCTACCGTTTGAGCGTCCATGACAACCATGCGGATTCCTACCGCAGTTCGGAGTTCTTCACCTCGCTCGACCACCTGACGGACCGCGACGGTGAAATCATAGGCGGCAGCCAGTGGGGAGGAGGAGCGACTTACCGCATCTGCATGAAAAACGCGCCGTCCGCGAAATCGGTCCTGGATATGAAGCGCATGAAGGAACTGGGCGTGAACGGAATCTATTATCTGGACAACATGCCCTCTCCCATTTTCAGCTGTCACGACCCACATCATCCATGTTCCCGGCGCGAATATGCGATGGGAGTCCGGCGGTTGGCCCGAACGGCGGCCGACATCTCCGGATGTTCCGCCGCTGAAGGCTATCAGGACTACGCGCTGGACGATCTTGACATGCCGTGGAAAGTTCACGCTCCCCTGCCCGGAATGGTTCCCTACTTCAGCCGGGTTCCGATGATCGATGCGCTGGTTCCTTTCTTCCACGTCGCCTATCACGGACTTCGCCTGTATCACACGGAATACAGTTACGCATATCCTGAAAATGTCTCGGGGCCGGAATTGGAGCTGGCGCTTGGTTCCCTGCCCATGAACGAGGTGCAGGAGCGTTCCGCATGGTATATTCCATCCTGGCACTCGTGCCGTTCCCTGATGAAGCGTCACCATGAAACCGTCAATCTTCTCCATGCCGACCGGCAGGCGGTTTTCATCGATTCCATTGTCATGGAAGAAGATAAAATCATCACAAAATACGCCGACGGAAAAACTTTTGAGTTCAATTTACATAAAAACGGGAAGGATCAGAAATGAACAGGAAAAAGGTCGCCGCAATCATGCTCTCGCTGACCGCAGCCGTATTATCCGCACAGAATTCCGAAACGCCGCGGCTTCGGATGCCGCTGATGAAGAATGCGCCGGTCATCGACGGAAAAATCGATCCGGACGAGTGGCGGGACGCCGCACGGATGGAGCGTTTTACAACGCGCGGCCCGCAGGCATTTCCGGGCGAAGCCTCGTTCTTCGTCGGAAGCGACGGCAAAAAACTTTACTTTGCGGTAAGGAGCGAAACGCCTCCCGGAGGCATCCGCCAGCGCGCCCTTCCCCGAGCCGGGAACAACATGGCGGTCACCGCCGACGACAATGTCGAGATCGTCATCCTTCCCGACCTGAAGGCGAAAGAGTTCAAAATCCTCCACAGCATCATCAACAACCGGGGCACTCTTTATTGTCAGGGAAGCACCGGGGGCAACCCGGAACCCTGGCGGGGAAACTGGGAAGTCAAAGGGAGCGTGAAGGACAATGTTTGGGATTTCGAGGCGGCAATTCCGCTTAAGGATCTTGGAATCGAACCCGGAAAAATGCCGGAGGAAACAGGATTGCGGATCTGCCGGACATGGACGCAGATGGCAAACGGCAATTCCGTCCAGACTTCGTGGGAATCCGCCAAGGCTGTGTTCGCCAGCCGTGATTTCCTTCCGGTCATCACGTGGGATGAGGACGCTCCGGTCGTGCAGCATCTCCAGCTGAAATCGCCGGGCTCGAAAGACTACGACATCCGCATGTCCATCCGCAATCCGGGCAGGAAACCGATTGCCGTGAAAGCCGTGATCGCCGTCAAGCCGAAGAATTCGCAGCCGGGCGGAAAAAACGTGGATCTGACCGTGGACCCGGGGAAAACCGTTATCGTGGACTACGCGAATTCCGCATTGAACAATGAATCGCTCGAAACCGTCCTGAAGGTAACCTCGCCGGATGGCAAAAAGGTGTATTATTCCCGCGGGTATGAGTGGGAACCGGAGTGGACGGCCGCGCTCTTCAAGTCGGAGGACAGCGACGATTCCGCACGCCTTGCCGCCCAGTTCGCCTATTATCCGTCCTGCAATAAAATGCGTCTGCGGGTCGATGCGGGATCGCTCCGGAACAAGAGCGCCGTGAAAAAGGTGTCCGCCATGCTGAAGGACGCCTCCGGCAGGGAGCTGGCGAAAACAGAAATTCCGCGCCTTCAGGAAGACATATATGAATTCATGTGGAACGTTCCCGACCTGAAGGCGCATTCCGTTGCCACGGGCAAAAACGAATACACGATTGTCTTCGATGTAGCGGGCGTGCCGAATGGGAAAATGGAACGGAAATTCGTCCGGAATGTCATGGAATGGGAAAACAACGCGCTCGGAAAATCGCCGGTGATCGTGCCTCCGTTCACGCCGATCGAAGTCAAAGGCAATACACTCGGTACGATTCTTCGCAGACATGAACTCAGTCCGCTGGGATTGTGGTCGCAGATCGTGGCGGCGGACCGTCCGCTCCTCAAGGAAGGCGGGATGCGCCTGGAAGCCGTCGTCGACGGGAAGGCTGTCCGGATCGATCCGCAAGGGATCGCGTTCAAAGTCAAGAGCGCGGACCGCGCGGAAACCGTCTCGAAATTCAGCCTCGGTTCTCTGAAAGCTTCGAGTCTCGGGGAATGGGACTACGACGGCATGATGAAATGGACGCTCACCCTCGAGCCCGGCAGGGAACGGCTCGATTCCCTGAAACTTGTCATCCCGCTGGACGATTCGCAGATGCCGCTGATGCACACTTGCACCGACGGAATCCGCATCAATTCAGGCGGCGCGACGCCTAAAGGACAGGGCAAGATCTGGGACGGAAACAAATGCGCTCGCAACTCCATCGTCGGGACTTTCGTGCCGTATATCTGGCTCGGCGGAGAACTGCGCGGACTCAGCGTGTTCGGTGAAAACGACAGGAACTGGACGCGTTCCGACAAGGTTCCCTGTCAGGAACTGATCCGGCGGAATGGAACGGTTATGCTGGTCCTGAACCTGATCGCGGAACCGGTCACGCTCACGGAAAAGCGTGAAATTACAATCGGTTTTCAGGCCACGCCGGTCAAGCCTATGCCGGAAAACTGGCGCAAATGGAACATGTGGTCCTGGTATGGGAACGGACTCATCAAACAGTTCGATTTCCGCTGTCATTTTCTGGGAAGCTGCTACTATTGGGGAGCTCCGAGTCCCTGCCTCGACATCTATCCGCTTTTCGGAGATACCCGCTATTGGGATGAACTGGCGAAAACCCGCAGGACCGGACAGAAGGATCAGATGTTCATCAAAGAATGGATCGAGAAGTATCCCCTCCCCGGAAAGCCCGATTCACAGGAACACAAGATAGCTCTCGAAACCTACCGCAACCATGTCAATTCCGCGTTTCATGTGATTGGAACAGCGAAAGATCCGAAAACAGACCACGTGATGTTCTACACCAACGCGCGCGGCGTCCGGTGGGATACCCGGGAAGGCGAAACCTTCGTCGATGAATGGAACAGAAATCCGTTTGTCCAGCGCGACTTCAAGTGGCTGAGCGGCGTTGCCTACGACCTCGATCCCGTGGAAAGTTTCCGCGATTATGCCATGTGGTGGTATAAAAAGATGTTCGACAGTGGCGCCTGCGACTACATCTACTGGGACGACGTCTTCATGAACGCCAACTTCAATATGGCTGTCACCGACGCCTACCGGCTCCCGGACGGTTCGATCCAGCCATCCTCCGGACTCTTCAACATGCGCGAGCTTGTCCGCCGCACGGCAACGCTCCAGACGGAACTGGGGAAACCTTCCCGGAATATGGTTCACATGACCAACACCGCCATCGCCCCGATCTGTTCCTTCGCGGTCATGAACTACGACTGGGAGGATCACAACGGCTTCAGCGATTTCCAGAACCGCTACTCCCGTGAATACATCCGGGCGCTGTCCATCGGACGCCAGTTCGGAAACTTTCCGGCAGTTCTTGCCCCGATCAGCGGCACGCCCGAACAGGCGGCATGGTGCGAACGCACGGCGACCGGCGTCATGCTGACACACGAACTCCGCTGGACCCACTCCGACAGGAAGCATTACTGGAAAATGCTCCAGAAGTTCTATGACTTCGGCTATGGTGACAAAGACGTCAGGGTGTACAACTACTGGGACACGGATTTCCCGCTCGGCATCGAAGGCCCGGAACACTCTTCCATTGCCTTGGTCAAGGGAAAAAAGACATTGCTGACGATCTGCGACTACGGCGGAGGCGGAGAATACCGCATCCGGTCTTCCGGCAGAGCGGTCGACATGGAAAGCGGAAAGTCCTTTGAAAGCGTCGGCGGACAGATCGCCATTCCCCTGAAAAAACACGACTACATCATGCTAACCATTGAATAGGAGAATATTATGAAGAAATTTACCCTCATCGAACTCCTGATCGTGATAGCGATCATCGCCATTCTGGCGGCCATGCTGCTGCCGGCGCTGAACAAAGCACGGGAAAGGGGAAAGTCCATTTCGTGCCTGGGACAGATGCGCCAGACGGGACAGTATTTCATGTTTTACGCCGATGAAAACAACGGCTGCATGTTCACTTCCGTTGTCAACAGTTATTCGTGGGCGCAATGGTGGAGTCTGGTGCTGAAATCCCCCCAGTATACGAAGACGGTTGAAAGAATGCTGCGGTGTCCCTCGCGGAATCCGGACATCGTATTCAACATTTACGGAGCGGGGTACGACTATGGAATCAGCGCTTCCATCCTGCAGTTCAATGCGAGCAACGGCTGGGTCTGGCCGAGAGTCCATAAAATACTCAAACCGTCCGTGAAGGGGTATTATTTCGACACGGCCAAGGGCAACTATTCCGTTTCGGACAATGACCTTGCCAATAACGGCCCCAGATTCACCCATTCCGGCTATTCCTGCAATGTAATGTTCGTCGACGGTCACATGGAAAGTCCGAACCGCTACAAGGTGCCGGTGCGTTCCATAAATGCGAGCGCCTACAATTACTGGCCGTGGAACTACTACACGGACCGTGGAAATTGAAGATTTACGGGAAAGGCTTCCGAAATGTATAAAATCCTCCTCTTCATTCTTGCCGCCGGACTGTTCGGGCTCCGGGCACAGGAAATCGTCAATCCAGTCATGGAAAAGTATGCGGACAATCTTGCCTTTTATGTGAATTTCGATGAAGGCAACTGCCTGCCGGTCATTGCGGCGAACGAAAAATCCGTCAAGTCGGATTTCAAAGATTCCGTATTCATTCCGGGGCTTCTGAGCAAAGCGCTCCACATCGGACGGGTCATGTATAATGCAGCCGGGAATCTGGACTTTTCCAAGCCGGGCACACTCATTTTCTGGATCGCTCCGCATCAGTGGAAACAGGAGGAGAAAGAACCTTATCTCCTTCCCTTCGTCGCATACACGGGAAACACGAAGATCATTCTCGGACGTCAGGGCGGACCATGGGGCAAAACCCGCGTTTATGTGAATATCGAGACTCCCGACCGCAAAGACTGGGTCAGCAACGGAGTCGAAGGGGGAAGCGGGAAAAACTGGAAGAACGGAGAATGGCACATGATCGCCTTCACATGGACTCCCGAATCGGTCGGAATTTCGGTGGACGGCGCGCCCATTCAGGAAAAGCCGCTCAAGCAGCCCCTCGCAAAAGGCCCTTCCGAATGGATGTTGCTGGCCTGCCAGCTCAAGGAAGGCGGAAATTTTCAGATTCTGCTGGATGAATTCGCGATTCTGAACCGTCGCTTGAACTCCGAAGAATTGAAATTATTGTATGAAGAAACATTGAAGAAAGCAGGGAAGCAATAATGAAGGGTCCGATTCTTTTTCTGGCGGCGATCTGTCTGCTGCCGCTTCAGGCGCTGGAAATGTCGCGTCTGTATACCGACAACATGGTTCTGCAGTCCGGCCGGACTCTTGAAATCCGCGGCAGGGGTACGCCCGGAGAAACGGTCCGGCTCGAACTCGGCGGGAAAAATTTTACGGGCAAGACCGACCCGTCCGGCAAGTGGAAAATCGAACTGCCTGCCCAGAATCCCGGCGGTCCGCATGAAATGAAAATCACGGCGGATTCCGGCTCGCAGACCATCCGCAATCTTCTTTTCGGGGAAGTCTGGCTGGCGTCCGGACAATCCAACATGCACATGGAACTCCAGCAGACGGACGGCGCGTCGGCGGAAATCGCGGCTTCAACCGACCCGGAGCTCCGAATCTTCAAGGTAAGGGCACAGTCCGCCGTCACTCCTGCGGAGGATGTTCAGGGCGCATGGATGGCCGCCTCGCCCGCCACCGCGAAAACCTTTGCCGCGGTTCCCTATTATTTTGCGAAGGAACTGCGCCGGGAACTGAAGGTTCCGGTCGGAATCATCGCCGCGAGTCTGGGCGGCACCGAGGCCGAGAGCTGGATGTCGCCGGACCTTCTGAAGCGTCTGCCGGAAACCGCCGCCAGATATGAGGAGCTCCGGAAGGCGATTCCGGTGGTCGAACGGTCTCCCCGGAAAGTGGATATCGACGACTCCGGCTGGATGAAGGAAGGGATTTCCCCGGAAGGCTGGAACCGGCAGGCGAAACGCATTCACTGGGACTATGAACTGTATCCGATCGAATACGACGGCGTGATATGGGCGCGCAAGACGGTCGAACTTCCCGCGGACTGGGCGGGAAAGGACCTCACGCTTTCGCTGGGAGCTGTCGATGATTTTGAAACCACGTATTTCAACGGCGAGGAGGTCGGAAAGACGACGAAGCACACGCTGGCGCGGCGTCTCTATGAAATCCCCGGACGCCTTGTGAAAGCAGGCATGAATACTCTTGCCGTGAAGACTTCCAAAATCGGATGGGGCGGGCTGATCGGGCCCGAAAACGTCATGTTCCTTCAGAAGAAAGGAACAGAAGACAAGGTTCCCGTTGGCGGAGAATGGCTCTACCGGGCCTCGAGACTGGAGTTCAAGGGAATTTCTTCCCGGCTGCCGTCGAGCCTCTACAACGGCATGATCGAGCCGATTCTCGGATACGGTTTCCGCGGCGTGATCTGGTATCAGGGAGAGGCCAACGCCTATCCCGCCGGAGCGAAAAAATACCGGAACGTTTTCGGCGCCCTGATCGAGGACTGGCGCAAAGAATTCGGACTCGGAAAAATTCCGTTCTATTACGTCCAGCTGGCCGGGTTCAAGAACAGCAACGGAGAAGGCTGGCCGCTTCTGCGCGACGCCCAGCGCCGGACTCTGGAAATCCACAACACGGGAATGGCGACCGCGGTGGACATCGGCAACCCGAAGGACATTCACCCCGGCAACAAGCGGGAAGTCGGACGGCGTCTTGCCCTATGGGCGCTTGTGAAGGATTACGGACAGAAGAAAGTCCCGTCCGGACCGCTCTATCGATCCATGAAAACCGAAAACGGGAAGCTCCGCGTCTCCTTCGATTATGCCGACGGTCTCCGCTCAAAAGACGGACAGCCGCTCCGACATTTCGAGGTTGCGGGCAAGGACGGCCGGTTCCTCCCGGCGGAAGCGGTCATCGACGGCTCATCCGTTGTCGTTTTCAACCGGGACATTGCCGTCCCCGTCGCGGTGCGCTACGCATGGAAGGATTATCCGGAGGCTCTCAACTTCATCAACGGAGCGGAACTTCCGGCTTCCCCCTTCATCGGTGAGGCCGGCAAATGAACCGCTATGGACATTTCGATGAGGCAAAACGCGAATACGTGATCACCGATCCCCTCCCGCCGCGTCCGTGGATCAACTATCTCGGCATGGGAAAAACGGGCGCGTTCGTCAGTCAGGGAGCGGGCGGCCTTGCGTGGCACACCCAGGCCCTGAGCCGCCGCATTTCCCGTTATGAATTCATGGCGCTGCCTCAGGACCGTCCCGGATTTTATGTCTATATCCGCGAGGAGGACGGCTCGTTCTGGAATCCGTCGTTCCAGCCGAGCCAGACGCCGCTCTCTCAATGGGAATGCCGTCATGGAATGGGCTACACCCGTTTCACGGCTTTGTACGGAAGGATTGCGGCGGAACTGGAATTGTTCATTCCCGTCGCCGGAGACGTTCTGCTGATCGACCTGAAAATCACAAACAGGGACAGTCGGGAACGGAATCTTTTCATCACGAATTATCTGGAATTCAGCCTGTTCGAATATTTCAAGGAGATCATCGGCTGGATCGTCCTGCGGAATCAGGTCCGCTTCACATGGGACGACGCGCTCAAAGCAGTCTTTTACGATTATTTTGTCCATGAGGCGGAATTCACCGACACGGTTTTCGTTTCCTCCAGCGGCGAGCCGGACGGTTTCGACTGCGGCCGGGAGGCATTCATCGGACGCGGGCGTTCCACGGCAGACCCGATCGCCGTCTGCGAAGGAAAGCTGAGCGGATCGCAGCTTCCGGGCGGAGGCGTCGGAATCGGAGCGATCGGGTGTCACAAGACTCTTGCCCCGGGCGCGAGCGAACGGATCGTCTGGAGCATCGGCATGGCGAAAGACCGGACGGAAGCCGCCGCAGTCATACGGAAATACCGTGATCCGGCGAATGTCGATCTTGCACGGCGCGAACTCACCGCATTCTGGGACAACCTGCTCGGGTCTTTCCAGACGGATATTCCGGACGTACCGATCCGGAACATGATCAACATCTGGAATCCCTACGGCGCGTATGTGACGCTGTTCCGCGACCGCGACATCTCGTCCGAACTGCCCGGATTTTCGACCGGCATCCGGTTCCGCGACGCCATGCAGAATGTCATGTCCGTCTGCAACCTTGTCCCGGACGCCGCGCGTCCCCGCCTCGATCTCATCCTGAGCCATCAGCGTCCGGACGGCAGTGCGCCCAACGCGTTCTACCCCGGCGGAAAAGGCGAAAAGAAAGATGCCGGAGAACCCCGCTGCGACAGTCCGGTCTGGTCTCCGATCACCCTCTACAACTACCTTGCGGAAACCGGAGATTTCAGTTACCTCGAAAAGAAACTTCCCTGGCTGGACGGTTCCTCCGGGACGGTCTGCGAACATCTGCTGGCCGGACTGTTTCAGATTGCGCGCGACAGCGGCGACAACGATCTTCCGCTCCTCAAGGGACGCGACTGGGACGACCATCTCGGGCTGTTTCAGGAGGAAGGCGCGGAAAGCGTGATGACCGCCCAGAACTGGTGTTACGCCGGACGTCTCATGCGCGAAATCTGCCTTGCGTGCGGGGCGGTGGACGACGCACGCCGGATCGAGGCTCAAATCGAAAAATATACAGCCGCCCTGAACGGTCCCGCATGGGACGGCGAATGGTACCGGCAGGTGCTCTTCCGGAATGGCAAAACGCCTCTCGGAAGCCATCTGCGCGCGGAAAACAAAATTTATATCAACACGCAGGCATGGGCGGTCATTTCCGGCACTTCTCCGGACGGGCGCGCCGAACTCTGCATGGACAAAATGCGGGAGTATCTCGACACGCCTTGCGGCATCCGTTTTCTCGTGCCGCCCTACACTGGCATCCCCGAACCGCAGGACCGCCTCATCTCGAACGGTCCCGGACTCGGCGAAAACGGCGGAATATTCCTTCAGGCGAACTGCTGGGCCGTCATGGCGGAAACCATGCTTGGACGCGGGGATGCGGCTTACGGATATTACCGCAAGATCGCGCCTCCGGTCGTGTCTGAAACGGCGGGGCCGGACGTTTATCTGAACGAACCCTATATGTATTCCTCGCACATCATCGCAGAACCGGATTTAAGGCGCGGCATGGGAAACCTGAGCTGGCTGACCGGCACGGTCAACTGGATGTACATCGTCGCCACCCAGCATATCCTCGGCATACGTCCGACGCTGAAAGGGCTGAGCGTTTGCCCGTGCGTCCCGTCGGACTGGAAGAACTTCAAGGTCACCCGCCGCTATCGCGGTTCCCTTTACCGGATCGAGGCGGAAAACAGGAAT
>CAZORN010000086.1:0-12624 GCA_964581935.1 uncultured Victivallales bacterium | reverse complement strand
AAGCGCGTCGGGCTTGAACTTGTCGCCCCGCGTCACATCGGGAAAGAACGCCATGTTTCACCTCACAATCCCAGTGCGGAAAACGAGGCGTATTCGCAGACCTGATCGACGTAGATGCCTTCCACCTCGACCTTCGGCGAACCGTTCGCCGCGCTCGTCTTGCTGATCGCCCAGGCGTATTCGAAACCTTTTTTGCTGACGCTCTTGCCGCCGATCTTCGCGCCGGATTCGTTCGGCTGAATCGCGAAGTTGAAGGTCACGGTCACCATTTTCGACTTCTTCGCCGGGCTGCTGTAACTCATGCCGAGAAACATCACTTCTCCGGCGCTCCAGCCCTTGAACGAGCCGGAGTTCACCTTGCCGACCAGAGCCGCCACGTTCCGTTTGTAGCCCGTGGAAAGGCGGCTGAGGCGCATCGGTTTCGTGTAGGTCTCGCGGAGCTGGGCTGTCGGGATGTCCACTCCGGCTATTTCACTGTCGTCGCCGGACTTGCCGTTCCAGCCGATAGCTCCTCCGGCGTCCTTGTCGCCGAAAACCTTCCGCTGCGCGAGGCCGTAAAGCAGATGCTTCGTGCCTCCGCCGCAATCGAAACTCACGGTCGGCTCGTCCTCGTCGTCCTCATCGTCGGAGGACGTGTTGTCCTCGTCCCGGTAGACCGCGTTGACCTTGAAGGTCGTGTCGTTCTCGCGTTCGTCGATTTCGATGCTGTCGAGCGGCAGGTCTTTGCAGCTCTGCGGAGCTTCTGCCAATACCGCCGCCAGCGCCGCGTCCTCGTCCTCCGCCTCAAACACCAGATACGGGATTTCGACGCCGGTGTATTTCCCGCTCTTGTCGATGGACTTGGAATGTTCTCCGTAGCATTGCTCCACGCGTGTCGCCATATATGAAAATCTCCGTTATGAGTAGGTTAAAGCCGTGCCGCCGGAATCCATCTTCTTGAGCAGCTTGTTGGTTTCCTTGCCCTGTTTGGCCATCTGTTCGGTGGCGCTGGCCGTGCGTTCGGCCTCGGTTCCGCCGCCGCCGAGCATCGCGTTCAGAGCTTCGGCGAAGAAACTGCCGGAAACTTTGGAGGTGTCGGCGGCCTTCCGCGTCCCGTCCTGGGCGTCGTTGAGCTTGCCGGAATACTTGTCGACCAGCGATTCGGCGCGGGAATAGGCCTCCTGCGCCTCGCCGATCTTCCGCCGTTCGTCGTCGTCGATGGTTCCGTCCGACTGCGCCGTTTGAAGTTCCTGCTGGAACTGCGCTTTCGCCGCTTCGGCGGCCTGTCGGTACTGCTCGATCATGCCCTGCAGCATCTGGATTCCGGCGTCCTTGTCGGTCTTCAGCGTGTCGTCGATCTGACGATCCTGGGCTTCTTCGTCGCGCTTCGCCTGGACATCGCGTTCCGTTTCCTCGACGCGGCGCTGGAAATCTTCGACGTCCTTTCGCATCTTCCCGGCGGCTTTTTCCTGCGCGGCGGCGATGCGTTCTTCGGCGGTCCTGTCCGCTTCGGCCATCTTCTTTTCGAGTTCGCCGATCTTGCCTTTGTCCTGCTTCTCTTCCGGCTTGGATTTTTCGTAGTCCAGCATGGTCTGAATCAGGGCTTTGTATTCGTCGCGCAGAGTGACGATGTCGTCGATCTCGTTCTGCAATTCGGTCTGCCGTTCACGGGCGAGTTTCCTGTCGATCTCGGCGACCTTCTTCGCCGCCGAGTCGGCATCCTCACTTGATCGCAGTCGCCGCTGTTTTTCGGCCTCGACGTTTTCCCCGGCGCTCGGGGCTTCCTTGCCGGTGACGGCGTCCTCGTCGCCCCCTCGGATGGCTTGTTGCCGCGTCTTGGCGGCGGCGATCTTCTGACGGTAGGCCACCGCGCGGTCGCCGTTGGCTTCCAGTTTCTTGACCGCTTCCTCCTGACGACCGGTGATCTGACTCCACAAGTTGTGATTCCAGTAGGAAAGCAGCGCGTCATCCTCGGCCCGGAGTTCCTTGAGATTGGCCTCCAGCTCGGCGATTTCGGCGTCGAGTTCCGCCATTGCCGCCTTCTTCATCCCCTCGTTGAGACGTTCCTGGGCGTCGGCGGCGAGGTTCAGTTTCCCGGCGACCTTGTCGAGTCCGGCTCCGAAATCGCCGTAGCGACCGGACAGCGCTTTGGCGAGACTCTCGGCTTCCGCCATCTCGGCGTTGGTCAGCTTCTGTTTTTCGGCCAGCTGCTTCAGTCGTTCCATCCGCGTTTGGTCGGTCTGGCGCTGTTCGTCGCCCTTCTGGCGGAGAGTCTCCATTTTGTCGGAAAGCTGCGCCGTGTATTTCCCGGCCTGGGACAGCCACAGAACCACACCGGCCAGAGCCGCGCCGACGCCGATCAGAACCCAGCTGATCGGAATCGCGCAGAACGCCGCGGCCGCCGCTCCGGCGGCCAGATAACCCGCCGCCACGGCTTTCGTCGTCAGAGCGAGAAAGAGGTTCGCCGCGCCTCCGGCGGTCGCGCTTGCGGCCGCTTTCAAATTGGCCGCCGAAAAGAAAGCGGTAACCGTGGCCGCCAATGTTCGCGCCCCGACAAGGACTTTCGTCCCCGCCGCGGAAGCGGCCTCGGCGATCATCTGGGCTTTAGTCGCCGCCGTTGCCGCAAGGCTGGCCGCGCTGAACGATTGCATCGCCTTGACCGCCGCCTGCCACTTCGCCGCCAGCATTGATTTCCCCGCCGCCGCGGCTTCGGCGTTGCCCATCAGGACGAGACTTGCCGCCGTCCGGTTCGCGGCGGAACTGGCAACGCCGAACGCCGCGCACAACTGTTCCGTGCCGACCAGCGCCGGAATCGCGAGATTGCGGTAGTTCGCGAAGGCCTGGCCGAGCAGCGACAGCGAGGTTCCGAGCGTCGTTCCCTGGGCGACGCACAGGCCCTGCAGGAAGGTGAACGCTTTTAGCGTCGTCTGCGCCACGGCAAGACCGGCCGCCATGGCTTTCGCCGCCGTGCCGACAACGATCAGCGTCACGCCCAGCGCCGCCGTTCCCGCGACCGCCGCGGCCAAGGCGGTGACCGTCCCGGCGTTCGCTTCGATCCATTCGACCACGGCGAGCGTTGCGGCGGTCAGTTTGTCCACCAGCGGCTTGAGCGTCCCCTCCATGGCCTTGGCGATGGCGTTCATCGCGCCTTCGACCGCGCTCATCAGCTGACGGAACGAACCTCCCAATCCATCGTCCATTTCCTTGGCGGTCGCCCGCGCCGTGCCGTCGATGTCCTGAAGCTTGGCGATGAAGGCTTCGAAATCCTTGACGTTGCCGCCGAGCGAGAGTCCGGCCAGCGAACCGCGAATGTCGAAGATTTCCTCGGCGAACGCGATCTTGTCCGCGCTCGGCATCGCCGCCATGACTTTGCCGATGTCGGCCATGATGTCGGCCATCTTGCGGAGGTCGCCGTTGGCGTCGACGGTTTCCACGCCGACCGCCTTGAGCTGATCCTGAACCTTGACGCTCGCGAACTGCGAATAGCTCTTGCGGAGCGCCGTTCCGGCCAGCGAGCCTTTGATGCCCATGTTTGCGAGAATGCCGAGAGCCGCGCTGGTGTCCCGGATGTTCTCCCCGGCGGCTTTCGCCTGCGGTCCGGCCATCTTCAAGGCTTCGAAGAGATCGGTCAGCGTCTGCGCCGAACCGTTCGCCGTGGCCGTCAGCACGTCGGCGACTTCGGACATTCTGCCCGCCTCGATGCCGAAGATGCGCATGGAGTTCGCCGCGATATCGGCGGCCTCGCCAAGTTCCGTTCCGGTGGCGCGGGCCAGGTCGAGCGTCGGCTGGATGGCCTCCTCGATTTCCTTCGGGGAGAAGCCCATGCGGCCCAGCGAAACCATGCCGTCTGCCACTTCCTTCGCGGTGAACGAAGTTTCCCGTCCGAGCTTCTCGGCGACCTTCGTCATCGATTCGAACTCGGAGGCGGTAGCCTTGGTCACCGCTTTTGCCAGGCGCATCTGGTCGTCGAACCCGGCGAAGCCTTTCACCGCCAGGACGAACGGCAGCGCCATCGCTCCGGAGAGCATCAGCAGATCCTTGCCGATGGAGTCGCAGGAACGCCCGAAGTTCTTGAGCTGCTCCTGCGCGACGCTCAGGTTGCGCTGGAGCTTGCTCGTTTCGGCGGTAACCTCGACGTAGGCCGCTCCGGCGCGGATGTTCGATGACAATGACATGGTGAATTCCCTTTATCTATCTGCCCGTTCCCGGAGGCATCTGCCTATTCCACTATGAAAAATGGGCAGATCAGCGGGTGAGATGCCTGACGTCGTCGCGCAGGTCGTAGTCGATGTCCTTCAGGATTTCCTTGCCGTGTTCGGCGTTGTTCACCGCGCGGATGACCGCGGCGCGTTTGCGCAGGACGCCAGCCTGCTGCACGCAGATCGCGGCGAGGATGAACAGAGCCAGCTGAGCCGCTGCGACGATGGCGACCTGTCCGTAGCGGTCGAGCAGGATGAAATGCTTCGCCACGAGATTGGCCATCAGGCCGTTGCAGAATATGGCGCAGAACCCGATCCACACGCCGAGAAGAATGGAGCCGCACACTTCGATGAATTTCATGATGACTTTTCCTTTACGAATACGTCCCGCAGTATGGTGAGCGGAACTTTGGTTATGGGTTTCGGCGTATGCCGATAGGGATTGAAATCGGCGGATTTCGCCGGTTTCGATTTCTTGGGATTGCGCACGAGATTGACGATCAGCGCCATGAGGCTTGAGGTCTGCTCCCACTCGAAACAGCCGCGCGCCTCCGCCATGGCGGCCAGTTCACGGAGCTTGTAGGGATCGGGATTTACTCCGCAGATTCCGGCAAGTTCGAGGACGAGGTCGTCAACTTTTCGAGCGCGGCGTCGATTCGCGCGTCCAGCTTCGGATCGGCCAGCAGCGTCGACAGCGCCTCTTTCGTTTTCGTTTCGAAGCGGCGGGTCGCGTCGAGTATCCGGCGGAACACCTTCCGCTTCGCTTCGGGGAAAAAATCGATGATCTCGTCCAGAAGCGCGGCGGTCGCGAACTCGATGGCGTCGCCCGCCATGCTCCGTCCGAACTCCTCGTCGGAGACGTTTCTGGAGTCGGCCTCCTCCTTGCAGACGGCATACAGCACGTCCACCAGCAGCACGGGGTCGGAGGCCAGGCGCTCCAGCAGTTCGATCTTGGGCTTCTGCCCTGATTCGATGGAGATGATGTTGGCGAGATCGACGCCGCAAAGGGCGCGGACCCGCTTGATCGTCCCGACATTGACGTTGACGAGCCACGCCCTGCCGGTGTTGTCGGTAAAACTCTTCAAGGGAAGTTCCTCCAGTTAAGGCTGTTTTTGATTGTGTTCGGACGCTTACGAACCGCTGCCGGTCTTCCAGGCCGGGGCGCGGGTCGACGCGGTCGGTTTCGCGGTGACGGACACGCTCAAGGCTTCCTCAAGCGGCTGTTCGACCGAGAACCCGGTAATGGAGAAGTCGGCGTCCAGCCCGTTGCCCGCCCCGTCGGAGACGAAGAGCGCGAGCGGCGTGTTGTTGAAATAGGCGCTGGAGAACGCCTGAAAGTCGGCGTCCTCGGTGTCGTAGAGGATGCCGAACTCGAGCGACGCCTCCTTCAAGGTCGCCACGGAGGCCTTCCAGCCTTTGGTGGCGCGGGTGGTCACGTCCGCCTCGCCCGACTCAAGATTCAAGGTCAGGTCTTTGACGTTTTTGACCTCGGTCGCGCCGGTCGCCCCGGCGGTTCCGCGCAGCAGTTTGGCCTCCAGGCCAAGTACGATTGCCATGGAAAATGCTCCTTATGGTTTGACAGATTTCTCCCAGAGATCCGGGAGTTTCGATGCCGTCTTCCGAAGCGTCGGCCCCATCAGCGGACGTTTCGGATAGCGGCGTTTGCGGTAGCGGCCGCCGAACTCATGCGCGACCATCGCGGTGCCGATGAAGCTCTCCGCCGGGCCGATCACCACGGACTGCGTCCGCTTCTCGGCTCCGAAGAGGAGCGAGTTCTTCAGCAGGCCGCGCCGGGTGTGCGGCGGCGTTCCGGGCATGGACGCCTTTTCGGAGGCCGAAACCTGGTTTCTGGCGGCCTTGCGGATGTAGGCTCCGGCCCGGCGGAGGGCGGTCAGGTTGCCGTTCTCTACGGCGACGATGATCCGGCGTTCGTCGAACTCGACGCGGCATTTCACGATCCGAACCGCTTGAACGTGAGTTCGATCACGCTGGTGAACTGGCCGCGCTCCCGGAGATGCTCCGGGGAATAGATGGGATTGTAGGCTACGCCGACGCAGGTCGCGCCCGCCAGTTTCCGGTTCAGGAAGCCGAGGCCGAGTCCCTCGACCATTTGAAGCAGTTCGGGGAGTTCGTCCTCGCAGCCGCGCTTCAGAAAGCCGATCTGGACTTTCAGAAGTTCTTCGTGCGAACTCCTGCTGACCGTCTTGTATTCCGTTCCGGTCGGGACGACCGCCACGCGCATCGCTTCAAGTTCGCGGAGTTCGAATTCCGGGAAGAACATTACTTCCGCATGATACTCCGCGAGTTCGGCAGCGACGGCCTCCGCCATTTTCAATACTTCGCTCATCGCTCACCTCCGCACCAGTTCCATGACCAGCGCGCCCACGGCGGCCAGCAGGGCGAGGACGGCGGCTCCGACCGCCGAAAGCATGGTCTTCTGCATATTCGCCGCCGCTTTGCAGGGCGGATAATGGTGTTCGCCGTCGCGGAAATGCATGGAGACCATCCCCTTGAGTTCCGCGATGTCCATGCGGGACTGGTTGATCGCCTCCCACAGTTCGGCGTGGCTCGGTACATCTCCGTTCATTCGATTTCTCCTGTTTCCTTGGTGTGAATGCGCCGCGTCAGACGGCAGGAACCCGACCAGCGCCACACCGGTTCGCCGTTCGGGGCGAGAACCTCGTAGCGGAATCCATCGCAGAGGATGGCGTCCCCGCGTTCGGGATCGCCGGGCAGATCGGAGGCGGCGACAAGGAAGTCGCGCGTCTCCGTCCGGACCGTCACGCCGTATTCGTTTTCCGCCCGGAACAGAGTGCGTCCGCGCACGGCCTTCAGTTCAAGCTCCGCGCCGTTCTTCCGGACATAGCGTATCGGGACGGCGAGAGAATTCCGCTTTTCGGCTTCCAGCCATTTGGCGGCCTGTTCCAGCATGCCCATCGGATTACTCCGCCACTTACTCCGCCACGGTGGCGGTGTAAGGCGCGTTCAGAAGGACACGAACGGTTTCGTCCGCGGCTCCGGCGGCTCGCGTCGCCTTGCCGAGATACGGGGTCCCGGCCGCGACGGCGGTCGCCTTTTTGTTGGCGGCGTCCCAGTAAAGCGGTGTTCCGGCGGCAACGGCCCCGGCGGCTTTCGCCACATCGTAAACGCCGACCACGGCCAGCGCGCCGAGAACTCCGGCGGGAATGTCGAGACGGGCGATGCCGATCAGGTTGCCGACGGCGACCACATCGCCTGCGGCGACGGCGGTCTCGGGCATATGGTCGATGGCTTCGCCTTTTTGCACATATCGAGCGTACATGGATTGAAACTCCTTTGAATTTGAATTGCGCCGGACGGCGGAATGCCGCCCGGCTTCGGGAACTAGGCCGCGCCGTTGGCTTTCACCATGCCGCGGAAATCCTGCTCGCGGACGCCGACGTCGAAGTAGACGCGGAACCACATGCCCAGGACGTTGAAATCGAGGTCGCCGCGTTCCACGGTCGGAGTGCGCTTGCCCTTGAGGAAGCCGATTTCGAACGTGTCCACCTGGCCGGGCGCGCCGAAGAGATACCAGCCGGTCTGGCTCGCCCCTTCATAGGCGGAGTTCGCCAGATACGGGGAGCTCACGATCTGCAGGTTCTCGTCGGCGAGGACGTTCAGCGCCGGACGGACCGTGTTCTCCGCACCGCCTGCCATGATCAGCGTCGCGCCTTTCGTGAGTTCGATGGCGAGATGCTTCAGTGCGGTCGGCACGAGCAGATAGCGGGGCTCGACCGAAATCGGCTGGTTGTCCGCGTCCACCTGGTCTAGATAGAGCTGGACGGCCTTCTTCAGCGAATCGGCGGACAGCGCCGAATTCGCCCCGGTCAGGATGTTTTTGTGCTTTGCGTGGAACAGCGCGTTTCCGTCCAACTGCGTCGGGTTCTTCAGCAGACGGCTGAAGAAAAGCTGATCGATCAGACGGGCGGCGCGGTTGCCCATCGCCACCGGAACCTTGAGGAACGCCCCCAGGTCGTCGTTGATGATCATCTTGCGGGTCAGGCAGAACTTCTTGGCGAAGGTGTCGATCTGGTTCTTCGCCGCCTCTTCGACGATGGCTCCGTCCTTGATCTCGCCGTCGGGCGCGACCGGCTGAAGGTCGCCGACATCGGTCAGGCGGAAGCGGTCGGTCTCCTTGAAGTCGTTGAGGTCGCCGGTGGCGCAGAGCTTCGTGGCGATGACCGGCTGGGCTTCGTAGGACTGAAGCAGCTTCTTGTTCGCCACGTTCGAGAGAATCCCCGGCAGGCTTACGGTGCTGAACGCCGCCTTGATGGTCTCGTTGTCGAAACGGCGCGGCACGTCCATGCCGTCGATTCGCATGCATTCGCGCATCATGCCGGAGATCGACATGTCGCGGTCGGGATACGCCGACTCAAGCGTCTGTTCGCCGTAGGCTTTCAGCAGCGCGTCCTCGGGAATCCCGGCGCGGAGGCAGACCGCCGCTTCGATGGCGTTCCTGTCGGGATCAATGTTTTTCTTCACGATGACATTGACGGCGGTCACCGGCTGTTTGGCGCGGTAGGCGGTCAGGACCTTGGCGGTCGTGTCCTCCGGCGTCCAGCCTTCTTCGATGGCCTGCGCCTCGATCTTCGGGAACTCGCCGTTGCACGCGGCGCGAATCTTCATCACACGCTCGCGTTCGGTCTTGGCCGCCTGCAGCGCAAGATCGGCTTCGGCCTTGACGGCGGTATCGCCCTTCTGGTCTTCTTCGTTCATGGGGATGAATTCTCCTTTGAGATTGAATGCCGCGGCGACTTTCAGCCGGGTGGAGCGGTCAGCTCCGACCGCGACGACCGAAACTTCCCGCAGCGTGGATTTTTTGACATGGTAAAACGGTCCGGCCTGTTCCTGCCCGTTGACGACGCGGCTTCCCTTCACGAGTTCCGCCTCTTCGACGTCCGCGCCGATGGAGAGCTGCCAGTCGGCTCCGGCCTTCGCCTGATTGACGATGCCGTCGGCCTTTTCACCCTCCGCCACGATTTCGCCGGAAATCGCGAGCGTGTTGGCGTCGACCCGCGCCACGACCATGCCGACCCGGCTGGAAGTGTGGTTTTCGTGATTGGCGAGCAAGGGGACGGATTCCGGAATGCTCATGCCCGCGAGATCGACGACCACCGGATATTTCCAGCCGGGCAGCTTCATCTTGCCGCCGGAGTAGGCCATGCCGTTCACCGAGGGGCGTTTGCCGTCGGCGGACGCGGTGATTTCAAGAAATTCATTCTGTTCGTTCATTTTCTTCCTCGTTGCGAGCCTGCGGTTTCTGGACGGCTTCCGCCGCCTCGACGCCCAGCTCCTTCATAAGTTTCTTTTCCTTGGCGATCTGCCGGATCTCGGTCTCCCAGTCCTTGCCCTGACGGGCGTATTCCGCCGCGAGCGAGGTCGTGCGGTTATTGAGTTTGGTCTCCTGCGCCGACGCCTCCTTGGCCGGATCGACATGCTCCATGCCGTCCCAGAACCATGTGTGCGGCTGTTCGCCGGACTCAATTTCGAGACTCTTTGCGAGACTGTATTCCCGGAGCCACGCCGCGAGAATCCGGTCAAGCGCCACGTTCTCGGTGAACGCCTGGTCGACGCGCACCGCCTTGTAATAGGTCTGGTGGTCGAGCCGCCCGGAGGCGTAGTTGTAGCCGCTCGAATTCCCGGCTGCGATGTTGTACGGCATGTTCAGGCAGCGGGCGATTTCGTTCAGAATCTCGTGCTTGAACTCCGCGTAGGTCGTGGCCGGTTGCTTCGGGTCGAGCTGGCTCATCTTCCAGCCGCCCGGCATGGTGAGCAGCATGTTCCGTTCAAGCTGGATGGTGTCCAGCGCGTCGACCGAATCCGCTTCGCCGTTCGCCGGAGCGTCCGTGTAGAGGATGCCCGCGAAATCGGCCGCCGCCTCGGCGGCGGACAGAACCGCGAGCGTGAAGCGGCGAAGCTGGGCGAAGAGCGGCAAGGCCGGAGTGATTTCCGGCACGCCCCGGTGCTGTCCGGGACGGTCGGCGCGGAAGATATGGATCATGTTCTCCGCCGGGACGTCCCGTCCTTCGTCCTCGCAAGCGGCGTATTCTCCGCCGGGATGGTATTTGAGAACCCGGTAGGATTTGGGATTGCCGAACTCGTCGAACGCGACGCCGTCGACGCAGTTGGGATCGCTGTTGAACTTGTCCTCCGTAACCCGGTCGGCTTCGATCAACTGCAAGTCCAGCTTCACGTTCTCGTTCGGCAAATTGGGATTCTGCGCCAGCAGGATGAACGCCTCGCCGTCCTGGCATCTCGCCACGCGGACGGTGCGGAGCTTTTCGGCCAGTCCGATCTGTTTGCTCCACAGCATGAAATCCTGTTCGATCCGGCGGTTGGCCTCCTCGTTTTCCGTAAGCATCTGCAGGCGCGGCCCGATGCCGACAGAGTCGTTCGCCAAGGTCAGCACGATGCCGCGGGCATAGGAATTGTTGCCGATCTCGTAGCGGGCGCGGGTTCGCAGTATTTTGCGGATTTCGCTCGAAGCTTCGGCGTCGGCGCTTAAAAATTCCGCGGCCTTCCAGTGCTTGGCGTTGTCGGCGTTGGTCTGCGCCGCGTCATAGCGTCCGCGAACCACCTTGACCTGCGGTCGCTCCCGAAGCGTGAAAAAGTTTCGTATCGTTTTCAGCATCACGCGCCTCCGCTTCGCATTTTGGTGATTTTGAAGCCGCGCCCTTTTCTGGCGGCCTCTTTCGAGGCGAGATAGCGGTCGAGTTCGATCTGATCCGGCAAGGGATGCTGTTCAATCTTCTGCCCGTCGATTTCAGCCGACTTCGGCTGACCGGCCTTCTGCTTCAAATCAATTTCATTCTCTGCCATCGCCCGCCTCCTTTTCCACCTGTTGAATCCGCCGTCCGACCCAGGCCATGACGTTGACCGCCATGCTGTTGCCCAGCGCCTTGTAGCGGGGCGCGTCGGGGCATTCGGATTCCGGCATGCCTTTCCACGGGATTTTCGTGTAGCCGTCCGGCATACCCATGAGTCTTTCGCCTTCGAGGGGAAGCAGCCTGCGGACGGTGGCATTGTCGCTTTCGCGTTCGATGACCACCGTGTCGGCGTTCGTTCCGCCGGTCGTGATGGTTCTGCCGCTTTCGGCTTCGGTGACATAAAGGCCGCCGTCCCTGCGGTCTTTCCGGACGCCGTTGGCGTCGCAGAAGGTGACGTTGAAGCATTCCTGACGCGCTACGGCGGGAATGACCTGGCTTCGCAGGGTCGGGAACACTTCGTTCCCGTAGCCGTCCTTGGCTCCCCCGGCGTCGTTCTTGATGAAGCCGATGGTTTCCTGGACGAGCGGCAGATTGTTGCCGCCGGTTCCCATCCGGGCGCTGAGCGTCTGGGCGACGTCGACCGGCTTGATCCGGGCGTCCTGGGCGTGATGCTCGAAGCAGACCGCCTTGCCTCCTTTGTAATCGGTGGCGATCAGCGTCGGCGCGACACTGTGTTCCACGATGTCCGTGTGCCTGATGTCGATGCAGGCGTCGCCCGGAACGTTCACGCCGTCCGGCTCTGCCGCGTCAGCGCCGCCTTCAGCAGAGGAGGCAATTCCTTGCCCCTTTGTGCGGCGCGGCGTAGTATTCCCTCCGAGCATTTCGCCGTCAAATAATACTTTCGCGGGATAGCGCCAACTATCAAGATGTCCGACAAGGATGAGACGACGCCTTCGCTGCGGGACCGCCCCCGGAAATTCGGGAACTCGGGTATATTGAGCGTCAAGTATTCGCCACGCCACGCCGAAACATCCGGGCGCGGGACTGACGATTCCGCATCTGCGCCAGCCGTTGGCGGGAGGCTTGACCTCCCATCCGCAGAGGAGCGATAGGAATCCGGCAAAATCGCTTCCGCCGTCGCCCGAGCTGAGTATGCCCGGAACGTTTTCAAAAACGAGCAGCCTCGCGCCTGTCCGGTAAGCCAGTTTGACAAATTCGAGGGACAGGTTTCCTCTTGGGTCGGAGAGTCCCTTCCGTAGCCCCGCCAGGCTGTAGCTCTGACAGGGGCAGCCTCCGACGAGGAGATCGATTTCTCCATCGTAGTCGCCTTTCTGTATTTTGGTGAAGTCGCCGAGATTGGGGACGAGACCGTCCGCCGGAAGCCGTTCGATTTGCTTCTTCCAGCTTTCGCGGAGCTTGCGGTCTTTTTCGTTGTGCGCCTCCGCCGGATCAAGCGGCCGCTTCGGACGGCTCGCGTTCCATCTGCGGCAAAGCACCGCGGATGGAAACGGCTCGACTTCGGCGACGAACTTCGCCCGCCATCCGAGCGGATTCCACGCGAGGCTCGCCGCCTCGATGCCGCTGCATACGCTGCCGTAGTTCATATTTCTGATTCCCGGTTGTGAGTTGATATTTCCCGCTTCTGCCAAGTTTCTTTCCCGGCCATGCCGTTTTACTGCCGCGATTTTTAAAGATTTTCCGTCTTTTTTCGCTGTTTT
>CAZORN010000085.1:0-12693 GCA_964581935.1 uncultured Victivallales bacterium | reverse complement strand
CCTATACCGGTGAAGCCCTCGACAAAAAGACTCCGCTTCTCCGTTCCATGCAGGCCCTCTCCAAGGCCGTGAAACGCCTGATGGTCAGCTTCGGCGATGACGGCAGCAAGAGCGTCAAAGTCACCCTCGGCCCGGAACAGGAATATTTCCTCGTCGATGAGAGCTTCTACTACGCGCGGCCCGACCTTGTTCAGACCGGACGCACCCTGTTCGGCGCTCCCCCGCCGAAGCATCAGCAGCTCGAGGACCATTATTTCGGCGCCATCAAGCCGCGCATTCTGGCATTCATGACCGATGTTGATACCAACCTCTGGAAGCTGGGCATTCCGGCCAAGACCCGTCACAACGAAGTGGCTCCCGCCCAGTTTGAAATTGCGCCTGTCTTCGAGGAAGTCAATCTCGCGGTCGACCACAACATGCTCCTGATGGAAGTCCTGCGCCAGACCGCTGAAAAACACGGTCTCGTCTGCCTCCTCCACGAGAAGCCCTTCGCCGGCGTCAACGGTTCCGGCAAGCACAACAACTGGTCCCTGACCTACGGAGACACCAACCTCCTCAATCCCGGCAGCGATCCGCACCAGAACGCGATCTTCCTGACGACCCTCTGCGGCATCATCATGGCGATCGACAATCACAGCGATCTTCTCCGCACCTCCACGGCGTCGGCCGGCAACGACCACCGTCTCGGAGCGAACGAAGCGCCCCCGGCCATCGTCTCGATCTTCATCGGCGACCAGCTCGCCGACATCATCGACCAGATCGAAAAGGGTTCGCTCAAATCCTCCAAGCAGGCCGGAACCATGCGGATCGGCGTCGATGCCCTTCCCACGCTTCCCCGCGATTCGACGGACCGCAACCGCACCAGTCCCTTTGCCTTCACCAGCAACAAGTTCGAATTCCGCGCCCCCGGCTCCAGCCAGTCCTGCGCGGGTTGCAATGTGATCCTCAACACCATCATCGCCGATGCGCTGAACGAGATCGCCTCCGAACTTGAAAAGGTGCCCAGGGCCAGTTTCAACAAGGGCCTCCAGGAACTCCTGCGGAAGATTATCAAGGCTCACAAGCGGATCATCTTCAACGGCGACAACTACAGCAACGCCTGGAAGGAAGAGGCCGCCCGCCGCGGACTCCCGAACTATCCGACCACTCCGGAAGCCCTCAAGGCTCTTGTGGCCCCGGCCAACATTGCCCTCTTCGAGAAATACGGCGTCTTCTCCAAGGTGGAAGTCCATTCCAGATATGAGATCTTCATTGAAGAATACAACCGTAAGATCCGTATCGAAGGAGAGCTTTCCCTGAACATGACCCGGACGATTGTCCTTCCCGCCGGAAGCAAACAGCTTTCCGAGCTGGTCAAGACCATCGCCGTGATGACCGGAACCGATCTGAAGGCGGGACTCGCTTCTCAGAAGGCTCTGGCCGAAACCCTCGGCAAACTGCTCGACAGCATCGAAGCGGAAAGCGGACGCCTTGAAAAAGCTCTGTCCCTCAAGGACGGCAGCGCTAAGATTGTTGATTCCATGACGGCTCTCAGGAAATCGGTCGATCTCCTCGAGAAAAATGTGGATGATGAACTCTGGCCTCTCCCGAAATACAGGGAAATGCTCTTCATCAACTGACGGTCTCCGGAATCTCCCAATCTTTGTCGGGTGCTTCTCTCTCACCCGGCAAAGTTCACCCCCACACAGCGGAGGGGCCTCTTACAGGAGGCTCCTCCGCTCTTCCTTTTTCCCGGGAATGTTTCCGGCAAAAACGGAAGGAAGGGGGGAATCACAAAATTAAGGCTGATTTGTATGCCTGAACGAATGCACAGAGACTCATTTTCTCCTGTGCGTCCGCTTTTCAAACGGCAATAAAAAATTTCTTGCGAATTTTCATCGGAGGGGGATTGACATGCGATTGTACCTGACATATACTTATAAGAAAATGAGGTGAATTTTCATGTCAGGGATTAAAAGAGATATTCTTTATTATGAGATAAAAGAACGTATTTTATCCCGGCAATACGAGCCGGGAATGCGTCTGCCGAAGGAAATTCTGTTTGCGGAAGAACTCGGTGTGGCCCGGGGTACCCTGCGGCCCGTGCTTATGGAACTTGAGTCGGAAGGATTGCTGAGGCGTCTCAAAGGCAAGGGAACATTCGTTTCCGGTCAGGATAGACATGTGTATCTGATTGTGGGGGAGGATATTACATCTGTCAGAAGCGCGTTGATTCATATTGCGCGCGGGGTCGAGAACAAGATACGCGAGTCCGGACACAGTGCATGTTTCTGCGGGACGCACGACTTGCGGCGGCTTACCATGGAGGAAGCGGAAGAGCGGTTCCGGGGGATGAATATCCGGGGAGTGTTCCTGATCGAATCCAACTTCAGCGGGATGGAGCCGGAGGCGGCGCTTTTCCGGAACCTTTCTTTGCCGGTGGTGCTGCCGTGGGCTCAGAGGTGGGACCACGAAACGTTATCGACTTTTGCGTTTTGCCATCCTGACTGGAGCGCTGCTTTTGCCGCGGGTCTGCGTTTTCTGGCGGGACAGGGGCACCGGCGCGTGGCCGTTATTTCCGACCGCACCGAGTATCCCCGCGGATTCCTTGAGATTCCGTTCGAGGATTACAGGCCGCTTTATCAGTCGATCGGCCTGGAGTATCGCGACGAGTATATTACACATGTGAGCCCGACAAAGATTAAGATGACGCCGTACAATATTGAGAAGGTGGTGACAAATCTGTTGCAATCCGCCGCGCCGCCGACTGCGCTGGCTTGTGCTTCCGATCTTCATTCGGATGCCGTTTATGCCGCGGTAAAGAACTTGAACCTGAAAATACCGGATGATATCTCCGTGCTAGGATATTGCGGCTTTCCCGGATACGTTTTCATGTCGCCTCCGCTTACGACCGTTGACTTGGAACTCGAGAATATCGGGCGTGATGCGGCGTCGCTGATGTTGCGTTCCGGCGAATGGTTCGACCCCGGCCGCCGTCCTCCTGTGATTTATTCCAACTATAAGATATTGAAACGCGGCAGCGTGGCTCCGCCAAGGAAAGGGAGATGAAATGATTTTTTTGAGGACATTGATTTTAATGGCTTTCGTTTTCACAACGGGAGCGCAGGAGTTGAAAAATCCTTCGTTCGAGGAGGATATCGCGGCAGTGGGACTTCCGGATCACTGGGACATTCCGAAAGATGCGGGCGGCCAGCTGGTGACAAATCCGGTATCGGAAGGGGCCAAGGCCGTCCGCTTCACGGAGGGAACTACTGTGATTTCGCAGAACCTGAACGTGAAAAATCTTGCAGGATCGAAAATTCTCCTTTCATTTGATGCCGCCAGTCCCGACGGCGCCAAAGTTTCCGTCATGTCCGGCTGGTTTGTGAAAAAACCGGACGGCAAAAAATTCTGGCATGCTCCGCGAATCCTCACACAGCGGGTGCTGACTGCCGGATATACCACGATTTCTTTGACGGCGAAGATTCAGGAGAATGCCGTCGACGGGCGTCTTTACCTGGCGTTTCAACGGGTCGCCCCGGGCACGCTGTATCTGGATAACATACGTTTCCGGATCCTGCCGCCGGGAACCGATTTCACCGAAGAGGACCAGAAGAATCTGACCGAAGCCAATCGGAATTTCAGATATGTGCAGACCAAAGTCGCCAGACTCGGTGAAAAAAGCGATACGCTGACGCAATTGATAGCCGCCCATGCGAAGAAAATCGATGCGGTTCGCGATGGCAGAACCCTCGCATTGGTTGAACCGCTGGACAAAATCAATGCCGTGATCAACCGTCTGGCTTGCGCCGATCCGCTGCCTGCGGGGTGGTGCGATGCTTTTGAACGGCTCGATATGGCAGGATTGACCCGAAATCCCGTCAAATCCATGACATATTCCGTTCTGGGCAATGAATGGCAGGCGCTCGGCATCGAGGTCGCCAATCCGGAAAACGCCATGAAAACGGTCGACATCACGCTCGACGGATTCGAGAGATTCGCCGACAGGATCGAACTCCGGCGGCAGGTTCCCCTGATGAATTTTTATCATCGCGAACAGGAATTGACTCCCGACGCGCTCACGCTTCTTGAGCAGGATGGCGGCAGGTGGAAGTTGAATCTCGAGCCCGGAGAGCGCGTCCGGCTTTATCTCGGTTTCAAAGTCCGGGAAAACGGCACGTTTGATGTCGGAGTGAATGTCGGCAGCGGTAAACTGTCCGGCAAAATCGTGTCCAAAGGAAAGCTGCCGGACGAAAAATTCGGAAATTTCCAGTTCATGTATTCTCAGATTCAGCCGGCAGGAAGTTATCCGGAGATCACGGCCCGGGATTTGGCTGAGCACTATACCACGGGCGTCGAATATACGGGCGCTCCGGCGGCGGTCTGCAAACCGGATGGTTCCATTGTTTCCTGCAATTTCGCCGGACACAAACGCGGACTGAAGGCGTATTCCGATCAAGGCATCGAGACCATTCTTTTCTGGCTGCCGGGTCTGAAATTTCAGGTCGAAGGCACGGATAAATTCCTCGACCGTCAGGCTGACCAGCCTGCTCTCTCACCCGAATTCGAGAAAGCCTATGTCGGATATTTCCGTCGCTGGGCCGAGTTCGTGAAGAAAGAGGGCTTTGCCAACCAGATGTCGATCCTGCCGGTCGACGAACCCTCCTCCGGCAAGGATTTTGCCAATCCGCCCGGCAGCCGGGTACGCAATGCGCGCCGTATTTTCGAGCTCACGCGGGAGGCGGACCCCGGCTTCAAGCGCTATCTCACCGGCTCTTATTACGCTTCGCCGGAAGATTACGCGCACCTCAATCCTGAAGTCGAAGTCATATTGCCGCACTGGCCGATCCCGGAAAGCCTCACCCGGTTTGCCCCCAAGGATTATAATCCCCGGACAACGTTTTTTGAAAAAATTTATCCCGCGCTCAAAAAACAGAAGTTCGATATCTGGAGTTATCATGTCGACAAAGGCAAGGCTGAAAGCGTGGAGTTTGAACGCTTCTACCCGCTCGCCGTGGCCTCGATCGGGATGACGGGCGTCGGCACCTGGGCCTACAACGTTTATAATGGCACAAGCTGGGACGAAACCGATGGCAAACTCGACTACAGTTTCATTTATTACGGCAAAGACAAACATCCGCTCTGTCAGAAATACAATCTCACCGGCGAGATTCTGATCCCTTCGATCCGATGGGAGGCGCTGCGCATGGGGATTCAGGATGCGAAAATTCTGCTAACGCTGATGAAGAGAAACCCGCCCGGGCTGGCCCCGATATTGGCGAGGCTGCAAAGCATTGCCATTGAACAGAAGAATTTCCCCGATCAAACGGAAATCAACGATATTTCACGTAAACTCAGAGAAATGCTGGAGGAACAGAAATGAAACGCAATTTTACACTCATTGAACTCCTGGTTGTAATATCGATCATCGCGATTCTGGCTGCCCTCCTGCTGCCGGCATTGGCCAAGGCGCGGGAAAAGGGGAAGCTGGTCAACTGCATGAATCTCCGCAAGCAGGCCGCCACCTTCATGGGGCTTTACACAAATGATTGGAACGATTATTACACCTCGACGCTGAATCATGGCGGGAATCCGTATTGGAGCAAACAGTTGTTTTTCGGACATGCCGATTATATGCCGAAAGGCAGAAATGACGCGGCGAAATTTTACGGCTGTCCGACTTCCTGGGATTATTCCGGTGCCAATACCGCGTATCAGGTTTACAATTTCGAATACCCATGCGGGAAGCTGGGCTGCATTTTACCGGTTATAACGCAACCCACATTTCTCTGTATGGCAATCCCATGGGGACGGGTGTCAAGGCGAATCAGGTGAAATATCCCTCGATGGCGATCTATATGTTTGAAATGTTCCGTCATATCAGCGGGCGTGTCTATTTGTTTGCGGACGGACACGTGACAAGCTATCCTATGGGGAAATGGCCGACCTATCATAAATACTATTACTGGTCGAAAGCAGAATGAAATACCTATCCTTGCTGTTTGTGTTTTACACGGCGGTTGCCGCCGACGTTGAATTTACCAATCAGGGATTCGAGGACGGGCTGAGCGGCAAATGGAAATTCAGTGAAGGAGTTCAGCTCTCGCCTGAAAAATTCACGGAGGGAAAACAAGGGGTTTCATTCGCCGGGCAGGGGCCGTTTCTGCAATATGATTTTGACATTCCACGTCTCGGCGAAGGGGCGAAAGTGACGATCTCATTCGACATCGCCGGAACCGGCGAGGCTGAATGGGGAATCATCAGGGGGACTATGCGCGGCGGCAAGTGGATTGCGACCCGCGGAGTCTGGGATCGCAAGGCCGAACCCGAGTTCAAACGCCAGACGCTCCCGCTTGGAGTTTTCCTGCCGCCGACCGAAGGGACACGGCTTTATTTCGCGCTGCACAAGTCTCGCGGCAAGGGAACTTTGTATGTCGACAATTTCAAGCTGGAGGTGGAGTATCCGCAGCCGGAAGTCGTTCCGCCTATGCCGCCGCAGAACGGGAACCCTCTGGTCATTGTTCCTCCCGGAACAGCCGAGGGGAAGAGTATTGACGGCATCCTCACCCTGCCGAAAATATTTTACGGGCTCTCCGGCCGAGGAATGACCATTTACCTGGAGTCTCTGGTCAGATATTCCGACAAGAACATCGCGTTCAAAGTCGATTGCCCGGTCGGCAAAACCGACGGCAATGTGTGGACATGCAATACCTCGGAAACGGGGAAATATCCGTTTACGCTCACGGCATTGGACAGCCGCGGCGCAATTCTCGGGAAGGCATCCTCGGAAATCCTGATTTCATCCTCGGACAACGGCATCGGCAAAAATATTATTTTTCTCGCCGTGGGCGACAGCCTGACCGCCGGTCGCGACAATTGGATTCACATCCTGCACCGGAATATGACTGGCCGGAACCCGGATTTCCGGATGATCGGCAGTCATGAAGGCGATGGCGCTCCGCTGACCGCCGGAGGCCCGGCGCGCGAGGCTTATGGCGGTTGGACGGCTCAGCGGCATCTTTCGGCATGGGGCGGGAATATTTACCGTTTCCCGACCGACCGGACGAAGCTGATGAAAAAAAACGGCGATATTTTCGAATACGGCATGAAGGAATATTTCGCTAAATACGCAGGCGGCAAAACACCGGACGTGATCGTGATTTTTCTCGGCACCAACGACATCGCCGGGGCAAAAGACGAAAACCGCGACGAGAAAGCGCGGAATTCGGCAGCAAATCTCGGACGCCTGGTCGACGGTTTCCGGCAGGCGGCGCCCGGCGCGCTGATTGGACTGGTTCTTTTGCCGGAGGGAAACGCTCGCGAAAGCGCATTCCGCTCAAACTACCGCAATGCAATAACCCGCGACCAGTATTCGGCAAACCGGACGGCGCACGTCCGGGCCGTGCTCGAAAGGTTTGGGAACGACCGCAATGTCTCCCTGATTCCGCTCACAGGTTGCCTCGACACCGAAAAGAGCTATCCGGTGAACAACGCATTGCATCCGAACCCCTCCGGCCACGCTCAGATTGCCGCCGTGGTCGAAGCCTGGCTCAAGGGCAACTCCAAATAATGGGAAATCCTGTTCCGGAGATGAATTCACGGACCGGACCTTCTGTGATTTGAAGTGAAACATGTGCTGTACACATTTCCTGCGCCGATTATCATTGTGATATTTCAGTGCCCGGCTCAAAGAATGGAATCTTTCAGCCTTCCCTCAAAAAACAGACTTCCGATTATCCTTCTTTGAGTTCGATTCCGCGCCAGCGGTTGGAGAGCTTCGCTGTTCCGAGGATCAGCTTGAGGACTCGCCAGCTGGTGTTCGTCACCTGGTATTCCGGACAGATCCTGTCGTATTTTCCGCCGTTCTGGCTGAATTCGTCCAAGACCAGTTCTACCGAATCAAGAACGGTTTCGGGATCGAGTCCGGTCAGGATGATGGTGCCGGCGTCCATGGCTTCGGGGCGTTCGAGCGCCTGCCGGATGGTGATCGCCGGGAAGTTCATCATGCTGGATTCCTCACTGATGGTTCCCGAATCTGAAATGGCACATTTCGCGTTCAGCTGGAGCGCATTGTAGTCGAAGAATCCGAAGGGCTTGAGCCACTGGATCCGGGAATCGATTTCGATTTCTCCGAGGGCTTCGATGCGTTTGCGGGTCCGGGGATGCGTCGAGACCACGACTGGCATGTCGTATTTCCGTGCGATCGCGTTCAGGAAGGTGATGATCTTCCTGAGGTTGCCGGGATAGTCGACGTTCTCCTCGCGGTGGCAGCTTACGATGAAGTAGCGGCCTTTTTCGAGGTCGAGCGTTTCCAGGATTTTCGAGGCGCGGATTTTGTCCATATACTGGTTCAGGACCTCGAACATCGGGGAGCCGGTCACGTAG
The DNA here is from genome assembly GCA_964581935.1 of uncultured Victivallales bacterium. Taxonomy (GTDB): domain Bacteria; phylum Verrucomicrobiota; class Lentisphaeria; order Victivallales; family UBA1829; genus SIG94. The sequence goes on along the minus strand of CAZORN010000085.1, from coordinate 4,329 downwards.
ATATGGCGGTGGGGAAGTCCCTCGCTCAGCAGATGACGGCGGGAATTTTCCGTGTATACCAGATTGAAATCGGCGATGTGGTCGATGATGCGGCGGTTGATTTCCTCCGGCACGTTGAGGTCGTAGGAACGGTTGCCGGCTTCCATGTGGTAGATCGGAATTTTCATGCGCTTGGCCATGATTCCGGCGATGGCGGCATTGGTGTCGCCCAGAATCAGGACCGCGTCGGGCTTCTCCTTCACGAAGACTTCCTCGACCTTGATCAGGGTCTCCCCGAGCACGTGTCCGAGGCTGGAGGTATCCACGCCCAGATAGTAGTCGGGCTTGCGGAGCCGGAGGTCCTCGAAAAAGATCTGGTTGAGTTCATAGTCGTAATTCTGTCCGGTGTGGATCATTTTGTGATCGACATGTTTTTCCAGCAGTTTGATCACGGAGGCCAGACGGATGATTTCGGGGCGGGTGCCGACGATCGATATTACTTTCAATTTGGATTTTTCAGCCATTTTTCATACCTTTTCAAAAAATGTGTCCGGATCAGAGGGATCGAAGAATTCGTTGATCCAGAAAATGGTATAAAGCTCTTCGGTTCCGGTGTTGATCAGGTTGTGCGTATGCCAGACGGGCATGTCCACGAAGGAAGGATTCTCGCCGTCGAGCTCGAAAACCATCTTGTCATCCGTTCCGACCTTGCGCAGTTCGATGGTCGCTTTCCCTTTGATCACGGCGAATCGTTCGATCTTGCGGGTGTGGTAATGGTTGCCGCGCGTGACGCCCGGAGCGGTCGTGGAAAATGAAATCTGCCCGCCGATGTTGTCGAGCTTCACGGTTTCGACGAACGTGCCGCGCGCATCGGTGTTTTTCTTGAGCGGGAACGGGAAGAATTTCCGATGGTCGATATAGCCGCAGAAGGTATTGAAAAGCTGGACTTCAAATTTGTCTTTGAGCTCGGGGATGACTCCCTGCTCGAAATAAAGTTTTTTGAAGCGTTCGAGCGCGGAAAGGATTTCGGAAACCTTCTTTTCAGCACCGTGCGGAACCGGATACGGATTGACCGACTTGTCTTCGCGGATCAGTCGGATGAATTCGCCGCAGAGGTCGCCCACATAGATCAGTTTGATGGAACCGTCGAGCTGGATTTCAGGCGTTTCGCCGTGCGTGAGCTTGTGGCAGAATGTTGCGATGACCGAGTTGTAGTTCGGCTTTCCGAAGGGGCCGAACACGTTCGGGATGACGCATCCGGAGAAGCGTCCGCCGGAGCGTTCCGCCCACTCCTGAAGGAGGCGGCGTCCCTCTTTCTTGCTGTTGCCGTAGAGATTGTTGCGTTCCTCCTGGGTCGAGCTCGAAAGCAGCACGTGAGGCGTGACCTTTTCCGCGTCCATCGCTTCGACCAGCTGGCGGACCAGTCTTACGTTTGTGTCGTAGATGACCTGCTGGTCGGGATGGCGGTTCATCGCGGCAAGATGGACGATCGCGTCGCACTGCTTCACGAAGGCGCGGAGAGCCGTTTCATCGGAGAAGAATTCATCCCGGCAGGGGATCCGTTCGAACTCTTCGGGGAGGGTTCCCAGCAGATTGTAAAGATGCGTGCCGACGAATCCCGGCTGTCCGGTGATTCCGACCCTGATTTTTGCGTCTTTTTCCATGGTCAGGCTCCGCCTTCGCCGAGTCCGAGATCCTGCCGGATGAGCTTGAGTTTTTTCAGGAGTTCCTTCATGCCTTCGACGTCGAGACGGCGGGTGTTGTGGCTGTTGTAGTCTTCGACATGGGAGGCTTTTTCGGAACCGTCCACGAAATATTTGTCGTAGTTGAGGTCGCGCGAGTCGCAGGGGATCCGGTAGTAGTTGCCCATGTCCTCGGATTTCGCCATTTCTTCGCGTGTGACCAGCGTTTCATAGAGCTTTTCGCCGTGACGGGTGCCGATGACCTTGACTTCGACATCGGACCGGTACAGATCCTTGAGCGCCTTCGCCAGGGTTTCCAGCGTGGCCGCGGGGGCTTTCTGGACGAAAAGGTCGCCGTTTGCACCGTGTTCCCATGCGTAAAGCACCAGATCGATGGCATCGTCCAGCGTCATCATGAAACGCGTCATGTTGGGGTCGGTCAGCGTGATCGGCTTTCCGGCCTTGAGCTGTTCGACCCACAGCGGAATGACCGAGCCGCGCGACGCCATCACATTGCCGTAGCGCGTGCAGCAGATCGTCGTTTTTGCGTTCATTCCGAGGGCGCGGCCCTTGGCGACCGCCACCTTTTCCATCATCGCCTTGGAAATTCCCATCGCGTTGATCGGATATGCCGCCTTGTCGGTCGAGAGCACCACCACGTTTTTCACGCCGTGCGCCACGGCAGATTCCAGCACGTTGTTGGTTCCGAGGACATTGGTCTGGACCGCCTGGAGCGGGAAAAATTCGCAGCTCGGAACCTGTTTCAGGGCCGCCGCGGAAAAGATATAGTCCACTCCGCTCATGGCGTCGTCCACGCTCTGGCGGTCGCGGATGTCCCCGATATAGAACTTGACCTTGGGATTCTGAAGTTCGTGACGCATGTCGTCCTGCTTCTTTTCATCGCGGCTGAATATCCGGATTTCCTTAAAGGACGTGTTCATGAAACGACGCAGGACCGCGTTCCCGAAGGAACCGGTCCCTCCCGTGATCAGCAGAATCTTGTCTTCAAACATGTAAGCCCCTCTCCTGTCTTTCGTATTTCAGTTCAAAATCATGTGCTGTCCAAAACGATCCCGTCCGGCTGAATCTTCCGCTTCGAACCGGACCGGACGCGAATTCATGTCGCTTACTGCGGCCTCTTCCGATGTTTCCCTTTTCGTCAGGCAGTGATTCCACCACCGTCAGGAACTTCATTGCGGCATTTCATTCCGGCGGCAGGATAGCTGCCGCATCCCCCTGAGACGCCTGATGCGCACTGCATTAAACACTTTCGTTCATTAATATACTATCTCTCCCGGGGGGATTCAAATAAGAAAATTTATTCCTGACAAAGATTATACGAGCATTCGTTCTTTTGTTTTTCCTGTTCCGGAAGAATCCCGGTCTCCCCATGTCTGCATGGACATTCAGGTAAAGAAATTTCAAAAGCCTGGAACGCGGGAAAGGGGAATCTTTTCAAGAAAGACTTCTTTCTGATCCTCTGTTTCTTGAAACTGCCTCTATCCTCCTTCGGCGACAGTTGAGCCTCTGTTCTTTTTTTCAACTCAATTTTATGCGGACAGAACGATGGGACGCCATAGCCGGGAAAGACTTTTGATGCCAATCCCAACTGGATAGATAGAATAAAAAGATAACTATGTAACTTTGTTTATAAAAAAAACATATTTAACTATTGACAAAAGGATTTTTCTCTATATAATATTAAATGGCAAAGAAAGGGGAAAACCGTCAATGAAGCTCAGTACCCGTACACTGAAAATGAATTATGAAGGAACATCCGCCCTTCCTAAATACTTGAGATACGCGTCGCTTCTGGAAGAATGGATGCGCCTTCAAAGGCCAGCCCCGGGCACTCGTTTTCCCGGAGACAAAATTCTTTCAAAGCATTTCGGGACGACTCCCGTGACCGTCAGCCGAAGCATAAACGAACTGGTCCGGAAAGGACTTCTCGAACGTCGTGTCGGGTCCGGCACTTACATCACCGGACACTCCTCGCCGGAATCCAAACGCATCGGACTCTTCTGTCATGAGACCATCATTCCCGATTCCGGTTATATTACTCCGCTTCTCAACACCTTTTATGATTTCTGGGCCGCGGCCGGTTATCAGGTTGTTTCATTGAAATGCAGACCGGACGAATATGAAAAACTGATGCGCGATTATGAACTGGCCGGAGCCCTGGTTCTTGTTCCTTCTCTGGAAATTCTCCATTACGCCGGAAAATTCGCGGAGACAGGATTGCCGATCGTATCGGTCGGCTACGCCGATCCGGAACTGGCGGGATTCTCCTTCGGAACGGATCATACGAAGGCCGGGAAAGCCGTCGTAAAATATCTTTACGATCTGGGCCACCGCAGGATTGCGATCATGAGACATGATAATGTTTCGGCGACGATGCGCTTCAGAGGCTATCAGGAAGCCATGTGGGAACTTGGCCTTCCCATCAATCCGGTCTGGTGTTTCGACAAAAATCTTTCCGGTTTCAAAGAGATCATGACATCTTCCGCTCCCCCGACTGCGCTGGTCATCACGTCCAATTCGTTTTCAGTCTCTGTCTATGATTTCGCCGCTCGTTCCGGCGTAAAAATCCCGGATGATCTGTCCGTAATAACCTTCGACGATTCCGAGTTCATCCGTTCATTCAATCCGCCGCTTGCCACCTGTATCC
>CAZORN010000084.1:0-12721 GCA_964581935.1 uncultured Victivallales bacterium | reverse complement strand
CTTTTCTTTCGGAGGTGATCTCATTCTGCATAGGGGTCAGAAAGAGAGCCAGGTAAGATGCCGCGGCAAGGGCCGCAAGCATGACTACCAAACGAATAACGGAGTCTTTTTTCATGATGTTTTCCCCTGTTTGGGTTTATTTAATGTCTTTGGCCTTGAAGAAGAAGCTCGTGAACATCAGGAGGAAGACCGCATAAGCGATTCCCCAGGCGGTTGCGAGCAGGATATAGACCCCGGGGATGGGTTCCAGATACACGGCATGGGACTTGAAGTTGAAGAATTCGAGGTTCGGAAGGATGCCGCCGTAAAGGACGGGGATGTTCGAGAGGGAGCCCGTCGAATAGGCGAACCAGAAGACCAGAATCGTAAGAACGGGAGCGACGACTTCAGGGAAGAGAGTCGCGAAGAAGACCGCGATGGCGGACATCGGGATGATGCTGAGGATCAGGAGGACCTGAGCCTGAAGCATGGTTCCGGCGATTCTTTCGGAGAAGGTCTGGGAGTAAATCAGGAAGGAACCCGCGGCGATCAGCACGCAGATGACGAAGCCCGCGACGCAGATGCCGACCATTTTGCCGGCAAGGTACTGGGTGCGGCCCAGGGACTTGGTCAGCAGCGTGGCGGCCACACCCTGACGGAGTTCCCTGGGAATTTCAAAGGTGACCGACAGCACAACGAGCGCGGCGGCAATGCTGTTGAGCACCAGAGCCACGTCGATCATCAAAGGTTTGTGATATCCGATGGTCAGGACTTCATACATGGAAGCGATCCCGACCAGCACCCACACGCAGAAAACCAGAAAGTATACCACTTTCATTCTGAGAATGTTTTTCCACGTCCCGCTTGCAATTGCCATAATTTCACTCATGTCAATTTTCTCCTCTTTTTTTTGTTTGGGGGTTTCTTAATTTAAGATTTAACTGCATTGTCTTCTTCGATTTTCTTAAAGAAAAAGGTTTCCAGATCGTCGCTGGCGTGACGGATCTTGACGGCTCCGTTGTAACGCGCGGCCAGATCGTCCAGTTTTGCCGTCAGTTCGGGAGTTTTCACGGAAAACGAAATTTCCCAGTCCGACGGTCCGGTTTTTTTGACATTGTCCGCCGCCGTCATCAGCTCCTTGACCGCGTCATCGCAGCTGCGGATTTCCACGGTGAGCCCCTTGCCTCCGCCGGCGAGAAGTTCGGAAATGGGACCCGCGCAGAGCAGTCGGCCTTTATTTAAAATAGAAATGCTGTCGCAGATTTCCTCCACATCGGAAAGGATGTGGCTGCTGAAGAACACGGAAGCCCGGAAATTCTCCTTCTGTCCAAGAATGATCTCCTTGAATTCCTGGCGTCCATAGGGATCCAGGCCAAGAAGGGGTTCGTCGAGGATGAGAAGATCCGGATGGTTGAGGATGGCCTGCGCGATTCCGATCCGCTGGAGCATTCCGCGGGAGAAGGTGCCGATCTTGGACTTCGCGTGGGGGGACATCCGGACGATTTCAAGGACCTCCGCCACGCGCTGTTTGCGTTCCGTGCCGGGAATCTTGAGGAGACGGGCGCAGACATCCAGAAACTCCTGAGCGGAAAGAGTCGGCGTGAAAGCCGGGCTGTCGGGGAGGAATCCGATCCGGTTTTTGCTTTCGACGTCGTCGTACGGCTTTCCGAGAACGGAGGCGGTTCCGCCGGTAGGACGGATCAGCCCCATCAGAATCTTGATGGTGGTGGTTTTTCCGGCGCCATTGGGGCCCAGAAACCCGAAAATGCAGCCTTTGGGAATGGCAATGGTCAGGTTCTTCAGCGCGGGATTCGGAGTTTTCCGAAACCAGTTGCTGTAATCCTTGGTCAGATTTTCAGTCTGAATTACATGCTCTTCCACTTTTCCTGCCCTCGCTTATTTTTCGGAACTGTATCCGGTTCCTGTATTAACGTATATTCCGACCGGATTATTGTTCAGTTCTCCGAAAGAATTTCCTTTGTTGTTTTCAGCAGCGCGGAGATCTCCTCGATGGAGCCGACAGTGATGCGTACATAGGAACAAGTCCGGGCTGTTGGAAAATACCTTACAAGAATATTTCTCCGTTTCAAGTCCAGAAAGTAATTTTTTGCGTTTTTTGGAGGGGCGGCGAAGACAAAGTTGGCTTCGGAGGGTAAAACATTGAAGTTCAACTCCTTCAAACCGATGCTCAAGACCTCGCGATTTGTCTTGACGCGCGCGATGCAAGTGTCGAAATAGGATTTCTCCCAGAGAGCCGCGAGGGCGAGTTTCTGGGTCAGCATCGGGACGTTGTAGGAGTCCTTCATCTTGATCATGCCCTCGATGATTTTCGGATGGGCCACGGCGTACCCGAAACGGAGACCGGCCAGGGAGCGGCTTTTCGAAAAGGTCCGCATGACGACCACATTCGGATAATTTTTCACGAAATCCATGCAGTTATCCCTGCAAAAATCGGCGTAAGCCTCGTCGATTACGACAATTCCATGAAATTCGGAGCAGATTTTTTCCATGACGGATTTCGGGAAAATGTTGCCGGTCGGGGCGTTCGGGCGCGCGATGATGAAGAGGTTGGCCTCTTCCGCCTGCCGGAGGGCGTCTTCCGGGACATCGAAGCTTTCCGTCAGGGGGATCTGGATGCACTTGGCTCCCTGAAGCGCGGCAAGGGTGGGATACAGGGAGTAGGTCGGTTCGAAGCAGGCCATGGGGCGCACCGAGTCGGTGAAACAGCGGGTGATGATCGTGAGCAGATCGTCCGAGCCGTTGCCCGCGATGATGTTGTCGGGGGAATACCCGGTCATGACGGCGATTTCGGCGCGGACGGCGGTACACAGGGGATCCGGGTAAAGACGGAGCCGGGCGGCATCGAAGCAGGAAAGGGCCTTGGCGACTCCGGGCGCCGGAGGATAAGGATTTTCGTTGGTGTTCAGCTTGATGATGTTGGGTTCCATGGGCTGTTCACCGGGCGCATAACCGGCCATATTGTCGATTTCAGGCCTGAAATGAGAAATATAGGACCGTTCCATTCTTATAAACCTTTCTTCCGGACCGCGGCGCTTCTTCCGTGAGCGTCCAGACCTTCCATCTCCGCAAATTTTTCAATCGCACCCGCCTCGCGGAGGAGGGCTTCGCGCGAATAATTCACAAGGCTGCTGCGGCGCATGAAGTCGGCCGCGGAAAGTCCGTGGAAGAAACGGGCCGTTCCGCCCGTGGGGAGGACGTGGCTCGGTCCGGCGGTGAAATCTCCGGCGGGCTCGGGGGTCCAGCGTCCGAGGAAGATCGCCCCGGCGGCTTTGACCTCGGACGCCCTTTTTTCGGCTCCGTCGAACATCAGTTCCAGATGTTCCGGGGCGTATTTGCCGGCGATGAGAAGAGCCTCTGCCATATCTCCTGCCACGATCAGGAAAACGCCTTTGGAGAGAACGCGTTCCACCGTTTCGCGACGGCCGAGCTTTTCGGTCTGCTTCCGGATGGAGGCGATGACTTTTTCCGGAAGTTCCGGCGAATCGGTCACCAGGACGGCCTGCTCCAGACCGCTGCCGTGTTCCGCCTGCGAAAGCATGTCGGCGGCGATGAATTCCGGATCGGCCTTGGCATCCGCGACAATCATGATTTCAGACGGTCCGGCCACCATGTCGATGGCGACTTTTCCGTATACAAGTTTCTTGGCCGCAGCCACATACGCGTTTCCGGGCCCGACGATCTTATCGACTTTTCGCACGGTTTCCGTTCCGTAGGCCAGTGCGGCGATCGCATAGGCTCCCCCCATCCGGTAGATTTCGCGGACGCCCGCCGTTTTCAAGGCGTAGAGGGTGGCGGAATGGACTTTGCCGTCTTTTCCCGGAGGAGTGGCGGCGACGATTTCCGGGACGCCCGCCGCGGCGGCGATTCCGGCGGTATGAAGGACCGTGGACACCAGCGGAGCCGTTCCGCCGGGGACATAGCAGCCGACCCGTTCCATCGGTGTGAATTTCTCGCCCAGCACGACGCCTTCCCGGGGAGAGTAGGTCCAATCCTTTGGAAGCTGGCGTTTCGCAAAATCCTGTATGTTCTTCAAAGCGAGGGCGATGGCTTCCTTCGCGGCGGGGTCGACCTCTTTTTCAGCCGCGTCCAGTTCCGCCTCCGTGACCCGGAGTCCGGCGGGAGCGATGTCGAGACGGTCGAACTTCTTCAGGAACCGGCAGACCGCGGCATCCCGATCCCGGCGGACTTCCGCAACAATCTCGGCGACAGACGCTTCGATCTCGCTCGGACAATCCGGGCGGTTATACAAATTTTCCAGCGATTCCAAATAGTCCGGATCGCAGTATCGGATGACTTTCATGACCCCTGTGCTCCCGTTTCAAAAAAACATCAACATTTCTACTATAGCACGTTTTTACCGATTTTCCAATTGTTTTTCATCCGGTTTTTCCCTGTTATTTGCATAAACCGGAAATGGATGTATATTTTCCTTAAATATACGCTGTTGGGAAAGTAATGATTGACACCTTAAAGGAGAATGAAAAGATGGCGGAAGATATTCAAGGTCTGTTGGAAAAAATTCATTCGGACGGCATCCGGAAGGCGGAAAAGGAAAAAGCCTCCATCATTGCCGATGCCAGAGCCCAGGCCGCGAAGATCATCGAGGAAGCGAAATCCCAGACGGAGACCTTTGTCCGCAAATCCGAGGAAACCGCCCGCGCCAACGAGGAAAAAGGCAACGCGGCCATCCGCCAGGCCGCCCGGGACGCCGTCATTGCCCTGCGCGCCGATCTTCTGGCGAAACTCAACGCCGTGGCGCACGACTGCGCCGGGGAGTCGATGAAACCCGAACTCATGGAGCAGATCATCCTTCAGCTGGCCGCGGCTTATGTCAAAGATCCCAAATCCGAGGCGTCCGTCGAAGTGCTTCTCGGGCAGAAGGACCAGGCCGCCGCGGAAGCGTATCTCAAGACGCGTCTGCTGGCCGCCCTCAAGGCCCAGCCGGTGATCCGGCTCACCAACGAATTCAACGCCGGACTCCAGATTTCCTTCCGGGGCAGCGACGTCTACTTCGATTTCAGCGACGACGCCCTGGCGGAGGTCCTCTGCCGTTTTGTCGGTCCCAAGCTTGCCTCCGTCATCAAAGGCTGAGGGTTCCGCTCCACCCGTGAATCCGGAGAAGACCATCCATGAAACATCATTACTTCGCACTGAAAGCCTCTCTTCCGATGCTGCGTTTCGACGAAGCGCCGCCCGTTTCTTCGGAAAAGTTTCTGGAGCTCTGCACGGCTTTCCTCGATCCGGTCAGGATGGATTTCCTTTCTTCCCTGAAGCCGGGCGGACGGGAGATTCCGCAGCTTTCGGCGGAGCGGGACAATATGTCGCCTCCGTCCATCTCCGGCGACAACCCGGAAATCGGTTCCGTCACCGCTTATTTCCGCTGGGAGATCTGCCTCCGCAATACTCTTGCCCAGCTTCGCGCGGGGAAACTTTCGGTGGATCCCGAACCGTATCTGGTCAAGTTCGCACCGTATGAAACGTCCGCGGCGGCGACAGCCCAGGAGGTCTTTTCCGCGCCCGGAGATCCGATGGAGAAGGAACGGATGCTCAACGCCGCCCGCTGGACGCTTCTCGACGGGATGGAGTGGGAGCACTCTTTCGACTTCGACGGACTTTGCCTCTATCGCGTCAAACTTCTGATTCTGGAAAAAATGGCCGCGCGGAAGTCTCCGGACGCCGCCGCCAATCTCGACAAGGCCGCCGAAACGGCCGAACGGACGGCTCAATCAACAGACAAATCAATCATAATATCAAAGCAGGAGTGATCATCCGACATGCCGGACAGCGAAAATAACAAAGGACATATTGTCGGAGTCAACGGCAACATGCTGACCGTTGAATTCGATACCGCCGTGACGCAAAACGAAGTGGCTTACGCGGTTCTGGGCGAAATCCGGCTCAAGGCCGAAGTGATCCGCGTCCGCGGCCAGCGCGCCGACCTTCAGGTGTTCGAGGCCACGGGCGGTCTCAAGATCGGCGACACCATCGATTTCACCAACCATCTTCTGAGCGTTGAACTCGGACCCGGTCTTCTCACGAAAGTCTTCGACGGCCTCCAGAATCCCCTCGACAAACTGGCCGAAAAGTCGGGATTCTTTCTCCAGCGCGGCCTTTACATGTCTCCTCTCGAGGATGATTCCGTCTGGGAGTTCACCCCGATCGCCAAGCCCGGCGACGCCCTCACCGCGGGCGACCGCATCGGCTTCGTTCCGGAAGGCATTTTCAAGCATTACATCATGCTTCCTTTCTCTTTTCAGGGAAGCTGGGAAGTGGTGTCCGTGGTCCCTGCGGGAACTTATAAACTCAACGACAGCATTGCAAAAGTCAAAAACCAGCGCGGCGAGGAGCGGGAAGTCACCATGGTCCAGAAGTGGCCGGTCAAGATTCCGATTTCCTGCTATAAGGAAAAGCTGATGCCGGTCAACCCCCTGATCACGCAGCAGCGGATCATCGACACCTTTTTCCCCGTGGCCCAGGGCGGGACCTTCTGCACGCCCGGTCCGTTCGGCGCGGGCAAGACCGTCCTCCAGCACGCCATCAGCCGGTATGCCGAGGCGGACGTCGTAATCATCGCGGCGTGCGGCGAACGCGCGGGCGAAGTCGTGGAAATCCTGCGGGAGTTCCCGCATCTGGAGGACCCCCGCACGGGCAAGAGCCTGATGGACCGTTCGATCATCATCTGCAACACGAGCTCGATGCCGGTGGCGGCCCGCGAGGCGTCCGTCTATACCGCCGTGACGCTGGCCGAATATTACCGACAGATGGGGCTCAACGTGCTGCTTCTGGCCGATTCCACTTCCCGCTGGGCGCAGGCGTTGCGCGAGATGTCGGGACGTCTGGAAGAGATTCCCGGCGAGGAAGCGTTCCCCGCCTACCTCGAATCCCTGATCGCCGGTTTCTATGAGCGCGCCGGACTGGTCGTGCTCAACGACGGTTCGAAAGGCTCCATCACGATCGGCGGTTCGGTCAGCCCCGCCGGAGGCAACTTCGAGGAACCCGTCACGCAGGCCACCCTGAAGGTCGTGGGCGCATTCCTCGGACTCTCCCGCGAACGGTCCTCCGCCCGCCGCTTTCCCGCGATCCACCCGCTCGACAGCTGGAGCAAGTATCCCAGCATCATCGACGCGTCCTCCCTCTCTTTTGCGCGCGGCATCCTCCGCCGGGGTAGCGAGGTCAACCAGATGATGAAGGTCGTCGGCGAGGAAGGCACCAACACCGACGATTTCGTGATTTACCTCAAGAGCGAATTTCTGGATTTCGTATATCTTCAGCAGAATACCTTCGACAAGGTGGACGGCGCCACCAGCAGGGAGCGTCAGATCTACATGTTCGCCCAGGTCCTGAAAGCCCTGAAAACCAAATTCCGGTTCGAGGACAAGGAAACGGCCCGCCGCTACTTCCTGGAACTTCGCCTGATTTTCACCGATTTGAATTATGCCGAATTCAAGAGTGCGAAATTCTCCGAACTCGAACAGAAAATGACGGCAAAAATCAGCGAAAGGGCCGAACATGCGTAAGGTTTACCATAAAATCATCCAGATCGCGGGCAACGTCATCACGGTGGAAGCCGACAACGTCGCCTACAACGACCTTGCGGAAGTCACCAGCGCCCGCGGAACCTCCCTGGCGCAGGTCATCCGTCTTCAGGACAACAAAGTCTTCCTTCAGGTCTTCACCGGCTCCCGCGGAATCAGCACCGGCGACGAGGTCCGCTTCCTCGGACACCCCATGCGCGTCTCATCCTCCGAGAATCTTCTCGGGCGCATCTTCACCGGCGCGGGACGCCCCCGCGACGGACGTCCCGCCATCAATGACAGCCTGATCAATATCGGGGGTCCCTCCGTGAATCCGTCCAAGCGCATCATTCCGCGCAAGATGATCCGCACGGGCATTCCGATGATCGACCTTTTCAACACGCTGGTCGAGTCGCAGAAGCTCCCGATCTTCTCCGTGGCGGGCGAACCCTACAACGAACTCCTCGCCCGGATCGCGATGCAGGCCGAAGTCGATATCATCATCCTCGGCGGCATGGGGCTCAAATACGACGATTACCTCAAGTTCCGCAACACCCTCGACGAGCACGGCGCGCTTTCCCGCTCGGTCCTCTTCGTCCATACCGCGTCCGACCCCATCGTGGAATGCCTGCTGGTGCCCGACATGTGCCTCGCGGTCGCCGAACAGTACGCCCTGAACAACAAGCGCGTCCTCGTGCTGCTGTCCGACATGACCAACTTCGCCGACGCCCTCAAGGAAATCGCCATCACCATGGAGCAGATTCCTTCCAACCGCGGGTATCCGGGCGACCTTTACAGCCAGCTCGCCGCCCGCTACGAAAAGGCGGTCGACTTCGACGGCGCCGGGTCCATCACGATTCTCGCGGTCACCACCATGCCCGGCGACGACGTGACGCATCCCGTTCCCGACAACACCGGATATATCACCGAGGGCCAGTTCTACCTCCGCAACGGACGCATCGAGCCGTTCGGTTCGCTCAGCCGCCTCAAGCAGCAGGTCAACGGCAAGACCCGCGCCGACCATCGCGCCATCATGGACACGATGATCCGTTTCTATGCCGACTTCAAGGAAACCCTCGAAAAGCAGTCCATGGGATTCCAGATGAGCGCGTGGGACAAGAAACTTCTCAAATACGGTCATCTTTTCGAGGCGGAAATGATGGACCTTTCCGTGAACATCCCGCTCGAGGAATCGCTCGATCTGGGCTGGAAGATTCTTTCCGACTGTTTCGACAGGACCGAGACCGGCATCAAGACCGACCTCATCAACGAATTCTGGCCGAAGAATGCGAAATGACCGTTCAGTGGAGTGAACCATGGCAAAAGTCAAGCTGACAAAAACCGCGCTCAAGCAGCAGAGGGACAACCTGAAGCAGTTCCTCCGCTTCCTGCCTACGCTCCAGCTCAAGAAGCAGCAGCTCCAGATGGAGATGCGCCTCTGTCTCGACCAGATCGCGCGGAACGAGGAGCGGGAACGGGAAAGCAAGGAGGAAATCGCTTCCTGGATCGGATTCTTCGGGCCCGAAAAGGACGCCATGCGCGTGGCGGACGCGGTGCGCATCCGGGAAGTCGATACGGAAATCCTGAACATCGCCGGCGTGGAAGTGCCTCATTTTCTCGGGGTCAGGTTCGAGGACAGGCCTTACGATCTTTTTGAGGAGGAACTATGGTTCGACGACGCCGTGGCGGCCGTCCGGAAAATCGTGGAGCTCCGGATCGAACGCGAGATCATCCGCCGTCAGTTCGAGCTGATCAGGCAGGAACTCCGGGTCACCACGCAGCGGGTGAATCTTTTTGAAAAGGTCAAAATACCGGAAAGCCGCGAAAACATCCGCACCATTCAGATTTATCTCGGGGACATGGACACCAGCGCCGTGGCCCGTTCCAAAATCGCAAAAAAGAAACTTCAGGAGGTCGTGGCGTCATGATTGTTCCCATGAAGAAAATCACGCTCCTGTGCATGGATTCCGAACGCGTCGCCGCACTGGAAAAACTGCGTGGACTCGGCGTGATGCATGTGGATCTGGCCGCCAGGGTCGAATCCGAAAGCGTCGCGGTTCTCGCCCAGGCGATTTCCGATGCGGCGAAAGCGCTCAACATCCTGACCACGCCCAGAAAAACCGGAAAAATCCATCCGGAGGATCCCCGGAACGGGAAGGAAATCCTGAAGGAGACCATTTCCCTGTTCGAGACCCGGGCGCGTCTGGAAAAACAGCGCGACACTCTGCTGAAGGAGATCGAAAAGCTTTCCAGATGGGGCGATTTCCGGCCCGAATTGACGGAATCGATCCGCCGCGGCGGAATTTTCGTATATTTCTGTGAAGCCTATCATGAAATTTTCAAGAAAATCGAGATTCCCGAAGACGTTGTCCTGAAGATTGTAAATAAATTCAAGAACGAAGTCTGTTTCCTGCTGATTTCTCCGAAGGAACTGGAGGAGTCGGCCTTTCCCGTGGTCAAACTTCCGGAAGAGTCTCTTTCCGGGTTGAGCGCGCGACTGGAAAAACTCCAGTCGGAAATTCAGGACATCGATTCCCGGCTGGAAGCACTGTCCCACTCCGTCCGGAAACTCAAGGAATATATCCATGACCTCAAGGCGGAATATGAGTTCGCATCGAACCGCGACGGGATGGCGGCGTCGGGCGGAATCGCTTACATCGACGGATACGTGCCGGTTCCCGAAATGGAAAGGCTCGCCGCGACGGCGCGTTCTTCCGGCTGGGGACTCCGGATCGAGGATCCCGCGCCGGACGACATGCGGGTGCCCACCCTTATTCAGAAGCCGAAGTGGATGAAAGTCATCGATCCGCTTTTCGACTTCATCGGAATCGCGCCCGGCTACCGGGAACCGGATGTCACGATTTTCTTCCTGATCGCGTTCCCGATCTTTTTCGGAATGCTGATCGGCGACTTCGCCTATGGTTTTCTCTTTTTCACTTCGGGTTTTCTCTGCAAATATCTCTTCCGGAAAAACGAAGCGGCGCAAATGCCCTTGAACCTCCTGATAATGCTTTCGGTCTTTTCCATGATCTGGGGACTCCTGACGGGGTCCTGCATGGGATTGCCGCGCGACATTCTCCCGCGGTTCCTTCAGGGACTGGATTTCCTGGCGGATCCCGCGAAAAGCCCGGCCGCCTGCGCCCTTGCGAAGAAGCTTCACATCAGCAATCCGGCCGACCTGACGAACAAATATGTCCAGTGGTTCTGTTTCCTGCTGGCGGCGCTGCACCTTTCATCCGCGCGGATCTACAAGAACATTCTGGACTTCCGCAACTGGCGGAGTTTCGGAAATCTCGGCTGGGCCTGCCTGATCTGGGGCAACTTCTTTACCGCCGTGAACCTGATCGTTTTTCCGGGGACCTTCCCGAAATATGTCGGGTTCACCCTCTACGGAGTCGGGTTCGTGCTGATTGTCGCGACCATTACCGGGGAAGCGGCCTTGAACCTTCCCTTTGCGATCGTCGGCAGCTTTGTGGATGTGCTTTCCTACATCCGGCTGTTCGCGGTGGGGCTCTCCGGACTGTATGTCGCCACCTGCTTCAACAACATGGGAAAAATGGTGATGGACGCATTGCCCGGGAATCTGGCGGTGATCGGGATTGCCGGACTGATTCTGGTGGCGCTGGCCGGACATATTCTCAATATCCTGCTCGGCTTCATGGGCGTGCTTGTCCACGCGGTCCGGTTGAATACGCTGGAATTTTCCAATCACATCGAAATGCAGTGGACGGGGACCAACTATCGGCCGTTCGCTGAAAAGATAAAAAAGAAATCCGAAGAACAAACATAAAACGAAGGAGAAAAGAAAATGATTCTCGAAATGGCAGCTCAGGCCGCGGCGGCGATCCCGGATGCACAGCAGACGGCGGTGTACGCCAAGGAACAAATGCAGTATTTTTATCAGGCGATGACCTATGCGGGCGCTTTTTCCACAATCGGGTTCGCCGCAATGGGTGCGGCCTACGGCTGCGGCGTCGCTTCTTCTTCGGCCGTCGGCGCATGGAAAAAATGCTACTCGCAGAACAGACCGGCTCCGTTCCAGCTGCTGGTTTTCGCGGGCGCGCCTCTCTCCCAGGTCATTTACGGCATGATCGTCATGTTCGTCATTCTCGGCAAGGCGAGCGCGACTCAGGCGGCGTGGATGGTGTATGTGACCGTTGGCGTCGTCGGCGGAATCGCCCTCGGGATGTCTTCCATCTGGCAGGGTATCGTCTGCGCGGCGTCGTGCGACGCCTTTGCCGAAAACGGCAAGGGATTCACCAACCAGCTCATGGTCGTGGGAATGGTCGAAACCATCGCCATTTTCGTGATGGCCTTCTCGATCGTGCTGATCAGCCAGGTCGGAACGGGAATTCTTTGAGTTTTCCCGTCTCCTGACAGAAAAAATTCTTTCGCCGGAAAGGCGTTCAACAAGCCCGTGTTTTGCGGGCTTGTTTCATTTGGACGGAATCATCCGCGGCCTGGACCCGGAACGTGAAGTATGGACGGATCTGTTTTTCTCTCCTGGAAATCGGGCGTTTGTTTATATAAGTATAACGAATCGAGCAAATTATAGATATTGTTTCCCTCCGGATTCAACCGCACGGAATTCCTTCGCACGGATAGGATTTGCCGATAATTTTCGCTCCGGCATTGGACTTTTGCTAACGATGGCATATATTAATTTATCATGCTGAATCCCAAAGGCGAATCAATAGAAGGAAATGGAATTATGCTGGACAAAGTACCGGGAAGAGTTTATAAGACATCCGTGAACGAAATCGACGGCGTGACCATCGCCATGGCGCGCGACGCCAAAGAAAAATTTCTGGTGGTGGCAGGCAATCCCGACAGCCCCGTTTTCAAGGAATTTGAAGGCGAACTCCTGTCCGGCGGCCTCAAAAAGGCTCCGCTGAGCGCGGCCAACGCGGCCGCTCTGCGCAAGCATTTCCCGTGGACGGCTCCGGTTTCTCTGCGCGACCGTAAAACCACCATCGGCTGCGGGGACCGTCTCGGTCTGGCCAGCGCCGGGCATATCGCGGCGATCAAACATTATCAGGCCACTCCGGTTCTGGCCCAGCAGTCGATGCGCGAGCTCGATATGACCGGCCGCACCTACCGCCAGGTTGTCGACGATGCCGTTTTCCAGGTCTATCAGGCAGGATATAAGGATGGCTACGGAGCGGACGGCGACCATCTCAAAAAGATCAAGGACATCGATGTGGCTC
>CAZORN010000083.1:0-12725 GCA_964581935.1 uncultured Victivallales bacterium | reverse complement strand
CGGCGCAATCCGCCGTCAGACGGCCCGCGATCGAAACGATCAGGATATTTCCGTTTTCTTTTTCAGTAATTTCCATACTCAACACCTTCCCTGTTTATATTTTTATAAATGATCTTGCCTGTTGAATCCGCGCCGCAAGAAATGCACGCTCGGACGATGTCAAAGCCGCCGGCCAGATGACAGCCAGATAAAGCAAAGAAGCAATCAGACCGGCCGCGCCCAATCCCCAGAATGTTCCCGCGATCCCCGGCGCATAGCAGTGCAGGAGAAAAAGTCCGCTTGCGGGAAACACCGCAGCCAACAGGGGTACAACATACACTCGAAACAGCAAGATAGCAATTTTTTGTTTTAAAAAAATGCAAAGATAAGGCAAAACGACCGCCACTCCGAGGAAAATATTGGGGATCAGGGTGCCCCAGACCACGCCGATCAGGCCGAATTTATAAACCAGGGCAACGCTGAGCACCAGATTGAGAACCGCGTCAGCCCCCTGGATTCCCGCCAGCAGCCGATGCCGTCCGGACATCATCAGAAAGCGGTAGGCGACGCTCCGGAAGGCCACGAAAACGTAAGTGGAGATCAGAAGAAGCCGACAGACATAATTCACCTGAGGGTCGCGGACATTGAAGAGAACGGCCATCGCTTCCGGAGTCAGCACATACGCGAAAAAGACTACGGGGGTGACGATGATGCAGGAAATCCGCATCGCCTGCAGGATCACTCCCCGGAGCTCTTCCAGATGTTCCTCCCGGTGAAGGGCGGCGGCGATCGGAGAAATGTTCTCCTGATACTGCGTGGTCATGTTCTGCGTCAGCTCCGGCAGACGGCTGCCCAGCTGATAGACGCCGACGTCGGCCAGGCCCGTGAATATACCGAGAATCAGGCGGGACGTCTTGGAGGTCACCAGATTCGCGATCGAAATGATGTAGATGAAGAAACTGAAATCCGCCAGTTTCCAGAGGGTGCTGAAGGAAATCTTCGGACGCAGCCGGAGCGTCTGGACCTGCCGGAGCGCCAGAACCAAAATGCCTGCACTCGAAATGAAGTTGAGAGTCACCGTATACACGGCAAGCGTCATCAGGTTTCCGCCGAGATAAAGGAGAAGACCGATCCCGCCCAGTTCCAGAATCCGGACGACGATGTAAACATAATTCCGCAGGTAAATCAGGTTGAGTCCGATCAGGACCTCCGCGAACATCCCCAGCGGGAAGGTCGCCGCGGTTCCGATTCCGAAGACCAGAAGGACCATCCGGCAGTAGTGCAGCTGTCCCGGATCCGTAAGTCCGGTCAGCGTGCTAAGATAAATGCTTCCGATCCAGGTCCCCGCCAGAATCAGGACCGACGTCGCCGCATGCATGCCCAGAATCGCCGAGATGATCCGGCTGTATTCTCCGGGCTCGGTCTCATACAGCTTCCGGGCCGTATATTTCTGCGCGGCCTTGCCGAATCCGAAATCGAGCAGCAGCGAATAGACGAAAACCGACCAGAGGAGCGCCCAATAACCGTAATATTCCTTGCCGAGGAAATGATACAGCCAGCGGGTCAGAAGAATGCCTTCCAGCAGACGCAGGAACACCAGAAAATAATTGGTGACGGTATTTTTGAAAACGCGGATATCCCGACTCATGAATTTTTCTCCGCGCGGAGCTGCCGAATCCGCTCCTCCATCAGGTTAAAATAATCCGCAACCTCTTCCGGTTGTTTCATTTCGGAAGTCGAAAGGAGTACCGCGGTGGAATCCCGGTCTTCCGGAAGGAAGCCGTGCATCCCGGGAAGCGGATTCGCCCCCATGTCGGACGGAACGATCTGGATGCCGGGATTCAGCAGAAAAATCTCGTCCCCGTACTTATGGTCCTTGAAGTCGATTCCGTAATGCTTTTTTTCGGCGTCGGAAACATAGTGTCCGGGGAATGTCTCCGAATTGACCGCGCCCAGAATCTTTTCTTTTGCGCCGGGACGCAGGAACCAGACACGGAACAGGGTGGAATCATAGCAGGCGGCGTAATCACGCCCGAATTCGAGATCGAGCGACTCCACGGTCTTCTTCAGATCGACCGTTCCCGCGAGAGGCGTCATTCCATGGTCGGAAATGATCGTGAATGAGAAATCCTGACCGTTTTTCCGAAGCGTATCGAGCATCCTGCGGATATGCTCCCCGTAGAAGTCGAGCTTTTTACGGATCGCGTCGGGATTCAGTACCTCGAAATGGAGGAGCCCGTCCAGTTCCGCCGCATAAAGGAAATAGAACTGGGTTTCTCCTTCGGCCAGAAGCTTTTCCGCGATGGAGAGAGTGTTTTCGTCCTTTCCATGCCAATCGGAAATATGGTAACGGAGCCCCGATTCGACCAGAAGGTCCGCCAGGTTCCGGAAAGGCGCCAGACCGTTCGGCACGAACAGATCGTTTTTCTCGCAGTAATCGAAATATTTCAGACGGTCGAACGGCATCTGATACAGCTGGAAATAGCCCGTATAACGTTTCAGGGAACGGAAAATCCGGGAAATCCAGCCGCGGACGCGTCCGCGGTTCCACGGAGCCTTCGGATGGTTCGAGAAGGGGAGAAAACTGAAGATCCGGAAGGGCGAATTCTTCTTGTCATAATAGAAGAAACTGAGATGTCCGTGCTCGTCCGGGCGGCGGCCGGAAAGGATGGTGGGAATGGCCGTGGACGAGTAACCGAACTGCATCCGGACGGGATAGCGGCAGGGAAACTCGCCGGAGAGAAAATCGAAGCGGTTGACGATCTCCCATCCGAGGGCGTCGATGAACATGAACACTTCCACTTTCTTTGCTTTCATTGCGAATTTCCTTTCCCCGAGAGTCGTCGGATGATCTTGAAGAAACGTGTTTTGAGGCGGCGCAGAAGAGGACGGGGTCCGGAATAGCGGGCCATCGCGACGTCAATTCCCTTCCTGCGCAAGACATGGAAAAAATCGCTCCGGTCCGGGTGCAGAATGCCCGGACGGTGCAAATAATGCTGGTCGATCACGGAAAACTCGCAGGACCTGAAATCGAGCTCTCCTTCCGATTCCTTCAGGAGCGCCGCGCCCTTCGGGGAATTGACCAGCAGCGTGGAAACCCCGGTATTGTCACGCCACGCCGGATCAAGAACCTCGGCGCTCCAGGCGTCTCCCAGCGTCAGGTCGGATTCGCGGTTTTCCGTGCGCGCGTAAGGACATTTATAACATTCCGGCCGGGAAATCCCTCCGGAAAGAAACATGCGGAAATAAGGGTCCTCCGTCAGCGTTTTGGAGTAGACGGCTCCGTTTTCAAATTCGATGCGGAGACGCATGGGAGCCCATCCCTCCGACTTGTCGCGGAAGTTCACGGTCTTCGCCTTCGAGCCGAAACGGCGTTCAAGACTCTCTATATATAAAGAAAAAACCAGCGGAGAAGGAACGCCGTGACAGATGAAGTCCACCGTGAAAAGATTCTCGGAGTCGCCGCCGAGAAAACCGTAAAGTCCCGCCACCTGACACGGAGCGCCGGAAAACAGGACGGGATGTCCGGCTTTCAGCAGGGACTTCACATCGGCGTAAGCCCGTTCGTTCCGGCTCTGGACATATTTGGACAGACAGAATTCATCCCGTCCGGCAGAGGTTTCGGCCACCGTCAGCTCCGCCCGGAACCCGGAAGCGAAACGGACCCCCGTCACCGCCCCGCCCCTCTTGAGCACAGCCCCGGAAAGCGCCCGGAAAGCGCCGCCGGAAGAACTGGCGAGACGGAACGCCTTTTCGCGCATTCTCGCAGCGTAAAACAGAGGTCCGGTCCGGCCTCCGATATGATGGGAATTCTTGGAATATGGACATGTCTTCCTGCATGCGCCGCAGTTCACGCAGGCGGCAAAATCGATCGAAGGACGGTCAAAACCTTCTTCGTCCGGAAGCATGGAAATACAGTTCCGCGGGCAGACCTGGACGCAGGCGCAGCAGCCGGAACATAAATTCGTTGAATTGATGAAGTACAAAGAGTCTGCCATAGATATAATCGCCGCAAAAGAACAAGTTGATACGGAAGAGCGGCTTACAATACCACAACGCCTCAGGAATTCAAGCAAAAACCTGATATTTCATTGGAAATTTGAAAGAATGATGTTATTGTATAAATATCTTTTTTCAGGCATACATATTTTGTTGCCTTTCCGGAACAGAATATGAGTGGGGGTACTTCATCATTTTTGGAGGGGTCAGGTCAGGCTTCAACCAGCGGAAAGGTTCTTTTTCTTCATGAAAAAACTCATTAAGTATCTTGTCATACTTTCACTTGTGTTAACCTCTCTCGGCATCGTGGTTGTTTTTCTCTGGCAGGCTTTCGAGAAAAAAGATGTTGCGGATTCCCTTTACAATGCGGAAAAATTCTTCAATGAAAAAAAATATCCGGAAGCCAAGCTGGCCATTCAGGAAGTGTTGACCCGCGACAACCTGAACGAAAAAGCCCTGCGCCTGAGCGCTGAAATTCTGGAAAGAGAATACAACTTTCCCGTGGCCGCCCTTCTCTGGAAACGCCTGATCTCCCTGAATCCGCTCGACGAGTCGCTGGTTTACCGCTATGTGGCGGCGCTGAACGCGGGACGGAATTTCCGGGAAACCGCCCTTTATCTGGAGAAGCGCAAGAAAGCCGGAAAACTGCTGGCTCCCGAAGTGCTGGAACTGGCCCGCGCTGAACTGGAAATGGGCAATTTCAAGGAGTCGAAACGCCTGTTCGACGATCTCGACAAAGGCCTCGTCAACCAGGATGACTACAGCCTGCTGAGGGCAGATCTCCAACTGGTGGACAACCAGCCGGAAGAAGCGAAAAAAACGTATGAATGGCTCGCCCGCCAGTCGGACAAAACGATGGTCCGTTTCACCGCGCTCCTGCGGCTTTTCAGTTTTGCGGCCGTTCCCGCCGAACGGGAAAAAATCCTCAAGGAGGCAGCATCGGTATTTCCCCTGTTCGGAAATGCGGTCCTTGCCGACTATTATCTGTCTCTGGGCCGTTTTCAGGACGCGGTGACCCTCCTTGAAAAAGTTCCGAACCCGGAACGCAATTTCCTTCAGGTGCGCCAGCTGGGCGAAGCTTATGCCGCCCTTCAGAAACCGGACAAGCTCACCGCCCTGATCAAACTCATCCCCACCAACATCCGCGACGGAGTCGTCCTCAAATATTATCTGGAAGCGCTGTCCGCCTTCCTCGGGAAAAAATATGAAAAGACACGCGAACTGCTTGACAGCTGCCCGGATTTCTCGGACCGCCCGCTCTTCAATTACCTTCAGCTTGAGTCGGGTGTCGTCCTGAATCTGCCGCCGGCCGGCCTGATCGGGAACGCACGCAAACTGATATCGTCCGGAGAAAACAACGCCCAGCAGCGCGTCACGGCGCTCCTGCTGCCTCTCCTCCAGCGCTATTATGACTCGAAACGCTACAGCGATGGCATCACGCTGGGAAATTATCTCTTTTCACTGGAAGAAAAGAATCCGGCGGTGGAAGACCTTCTGCTCTTCTGCTATCTCCGGGAAGGCAAGCTGGAACCCCAGTTCGCGGAAGTCACCGGACGGATCCTTGCACGCAATCCCGGCGACAGGAACGCGCTTCTCGCGGCAACGCTCCAGGCCGTGGCGTCCAACCGGCCCCAGGAGGCAAAGAAACTTTCGCTGGAACTCCTAAAGGCGGACCCCAAATCCATGTTCGCCCTGTCGCTCCTGGCCGGATTCGAGGAACAGGAGAAGAACATTCCCGGTGCGGAAAAATATCTGCGGCAGGAACTCGCAGCCAATCCGGATGAACCGGAAGCGGCGGACCGCCTTTTCATTTTCCTCATGAGAAACAAACCCGCCACGATCAACGAATTTGCCGAACAGTATGCCGTCGGCGGCAATCCCGCCCGGAAAGCCAGGGCGTTTCTCTACAAAGCGTTTGCCGCCATTATGGCCAATGACCGCCAGAAAGCATACGGCTATTTCCAGGAAGCCCTGAAGAACGATCAGAAAATCCTGACCGTCTATCTGAATCTGGCCGAGCTGGCCGCCACCACGGAGGAAAAGAAGAAATATCTTCAGGAAGCTCAGCGGGAGTTTCCCGGAAACAAAATGGTGCTTCTGCAGCTGGCCGCGCTGTATGCGACAGATAAGAATGAGTCGGAAGCCGCCGTCCTTTACGAAAAATTGCTTCAGCAGGAACCCAACAATCTCCTGATCCTGATCAATTATGCGGAAGTTCTGGCCTCGCTCGGCCAGCAGGAGAAAGCCATGATGCTGGCAGTCCAGGCGAAAACGCTGTATCCGAAAGATCCCCGCGCCCAGGAATGCTATGCGATGCGCGAGTTTGAGCAGAACAACTATTCCCAGGTCATTCTGGAACTGGAAACTCTCCTGAAACAGAAATACAGCAATCCGAGAATCGTCGACACTCTTGTCGAAGCCTTGATCGGGGAAGGGAGCCGCGCCGGAAAGGATGTTCTCCTGGCAAAACGCTGCTTCCAGCGCGCCCTGGAACTCAAACCGGATTCCCGGAAAGCCGCGGAGGGACTCCGAAAACTGGAGGAGGGAGAACGGAAATGATCGTATTTTTCAGGCATCTCCTGAAAATGCTGAAAGACATTCCGAAACTCTGTACCTGCTTTCTGATCATCTCGGGAATCGGTTTGTATCAGGCATTCGACATCGGCAGGGAAATGAATTTTTTCATGCTCTGGCTGCTGGGAGCCTCACTCGGCTGGTACGTCCTCTGGAATATTGGAAAAAAAGTGGAGCCGAAGCCTCTGGACGAACTGGGTGCGTGGTGTCTTCTGGCAATGGCTTTCGTTTTCTATTTTTCCGGACTTCCGCACAGCTGGTGTCTGCTGTTCGGCGCCTCCAGTTTCTTCATGATAGCCGGTTCGATTCTGACCAGCGCCAAAATGCTTTGTCCCGTCTTCATTCTGCTGGTCCTGACTCCTGAGCAGGCGTTCTTCAATGTCTTTTTCAGTTATCCCCTGCGTGTCATGTCCGCCGGATTCTCGGCATTCCTCCTGAAAGCGGGAGGGATTCACACCGTCTGGAAGGATACGGAAATCTTCATGGACGGAACGGCCATCAGCATTACCGCCGCGTGCAGCGGAATCGAACAGCTGGAGGTCATGCTTCTGCTGGGATTCTTTCTGGTGCTGGCCATGCAGAAGACCTTCAGCGCGCAGGTCCTTCACTATCTGCTGATTCTCCCGGCGCTCCTGGCGGCCAACGTTCTGCGGCTGACCGTCACCCTGCTGCTTTACCGGGTCATCGGGGATCGTGTTTTCGATCCTTACCTTCACACATTTCTCGGATGGATCATGGTTCTGATCTCGTTCCTGCTGCTTTATCTCGGCGGTCTGATCCTTGAAACATCATCCGGGCCATCCGCGACAACCGGGGAGAAACGGGCATGACATCCAGAATCCTCAAACCGCTGATCATTTTTCTCAGCGCACTGCCGCTGGGACGCGAAATCCATCGTCTGATTCCGGTATGGAAAAATTCCCCGATGGACCGCTACGACTTTCTTTATCTTTTAGTCGGCACGCTGCTTCTGGCGATTCAGCTGCTGATTCACGGAGAGAAGGAGGCGGAAAAGAGTGACCTCAAGGCGATTCCCTTCCTTGTGGGCAGTTTCGGGATCTTCTTCTACGGCATATACGCGTCCCTGAATCTTTTTTATTTCTGCGGAGTAGTAGGCTTTTCCCTCTCTCTTGTCTGGCTGTTTTACGGCTGGCGGCTGTTCTGGCGGATTGTTCCTGCCGGGCTTCTGATCCTCCTGTCGATCCCTACAACCGCGATTGCCATGTTCCCCCCTGTCATCGGGAGCTGGGTCCTGATCAAATTCGGGTTCGGATGCCTGCTGATTTTCTTCAGCGTCGCAGCGGAATTCCTCGAACTGCGTCCCAGCTGGCGGCACGGAATTTTCTACATGGCCCTTTCGTCATTTCTTGCGCTCTCCCTGGCGGACAACTCCCGTCTTCCGACAGGGGATCCCATGTACTTGGATACGAACCGCATGAATTTTCAGGATTACATCGGTTCAAAACAGGAACTGAGCGATTTCGACAAACGTTTCTTCGCGGGCAACCGGAAAACCGAACGAAGCGTCTTTTTCGCCAAAAACGGAGATTACATTTCTCTCCTGAACTTTGAAAGCGGAAGTTCCGTGCACAATGTCCATCCGCCTTCGGTCTGCCTGCTGTCCGCCGGATGGGAACTGGAAAAAATATCCCCCCGGAGAATCTCTCTGAACGGACGCAGTTTTTCCTTTGAGGAAATTGTGGCGGTTTCCGGCGGAAAACGCTTTCTCTTTTACGCATGGTATTCCAACAAAACAATCTCGACCGGAAGCTATCTGCGTTTCAGAAGCCTCTGGTCCCCCGATGAAGTCTGGCGGGTTTATCAGTTGATGACGCCGATCCTCACAACCCGGGAGGCTGCGGAGACAATCCTGAACAACTTTGTTTCCGCAATGGGCAGCCGGGGCCCGAATCAGTTAAAAAGGAAATAATACCGATGGAAAAAATGATCAAAGTACTGGCTGTCGACGATGAAAAATTCAATCTGCTTCTGCTCAAATCCTGTCTGAAGGGCGAAAAATACGAACTCACCACATGCGAAAATGCGCTCCAGACCCTCAATGAATTCAAGAAAAAGGAATTCGACGTCATTCTTCTGGACATTCTCATGGCCGGCATCAACGGCTTCGAAGTCCGCAAGCTGATCCGCGAAATCAACAAGGAAGTGCCGATCATTTTCCTCACCTCCATGGTGGACGACATCAACAGCACCCTCCTCAACCAGCTCGCCGACGACCAGTACAGCTATTACATGAACAAGTCGTTCAACAAGACGACGCTCATGAAAAAAATCGACCAGGCGGTATCCGTCTACCGCGAGCTCCACGCAACCAATCTCTATTACCAGCAGCTGGAGGAGAATCTGACGCTCGCGGGAGACGTCCAGAAGATTCTTCTCCCGAGCTGGTGCTCGCTCTCCAGCCAGACCCTTGTCTCCTACCTCTACATGCCGGCCATGAAAGTCAGCGGAGACATGCTGGAGCTGATCCGGCTGGATGAACACCGCACCCTGTTCTTCATCGGCGACATCGCCGGACACGGCGTCCAGGCGGCTCTCTACATGAGCGCGGTTCAATCCTTCCTCAAGGCCCTTCTCTTCATGGGGGCCGGAACCGTGGCCCCGCACACCATCCTGAATGGGATCGAGAATTTCTTCCGGAACGACCTGGGCAGCAAAAACTACATGACCTGCACCGTGGCGATCTTCGACTTCAGGAAAAACCATCTCTCCTTCCAGAGCGCGGGCCACCCCAACACGATCTGCTGTTTCCCGGACAAGGGGGAAGCCCATTTCATCGACCTCAAGAACAAAGGCGGCCTTCCGGTCGGGCTGGCAAGGGAAAATCACTACAGACCCGAAGACACGGTGGAATTCGATTTCCAGGACAACAGCGCGTTCGTCATCTACACGGACGGAATTCTGGACCTGAACAACAGCGCGGGAGATTCGGTCGACGACGATACGTTCCTTTCGCTTCTCGGTCCGCTTTCCAGAGAATCGGACGTGGTGTCAGTTCCCTTCCGGATCCGCTATGCGCTCGAACAGATCGGCTATGACATCGTTTCGGACGACATCTGCATCGCGGTCATCCAGAAACAGATCAAGCAGGAACGCGAAATGCAGCAGGTCATCGCCGCCGACACGGCTGAAGTCACCCCCTGCGTCGTCTTATTCTCCAGATTCGTTTCGGAACTCTTCAGCTCCGAACTGGCCACCAAAGTCGAAATGCTCCTCAGCGAATTCCTCAACAATGTCATCGTGCATGGACTCGAATCGCGCCGGCACACCCATACGGACATCTTCATCCGCCTGACGGCGCTGGACAAAGGAGTCCGCATACGGGTCATGGACAGGGGCAAGGAATGGCAGTGCAACCCGGCACTCTACTCATCCACGGAAGAACTGCTGGACCGCCAGAACGCGGAACGCGCCACCTCCGGACGCGGACTCCCCATCATTTACAGCATCGCCTCCTCCATCACAAGGAACCACTACTTCGGGCTGAATGAGACCATCTTCATCATCAACACCAAATAAGGCACGATATCCCGACAAATGACGTTTTTCTGATGCGGTTCCATTCGCTGCGGACCTGCATCCGGACCATTTTCCCGCTGAATCGTTCTGGACCGGTTGAATTTTCAGGAAGCGAAATATATATTATATATCGTTGAAGGGGTTTTCTCCGTGTTTTCAACGTTCGCACGGGATTTATCAAGCAATTTTTTTCCGGAGGGTTTCTCATGAAAGACAAGATCAAAGAGTATGTCAAAATCAACCTGGGGATCGAGGATGACGAAACCTTTGAGCTGCTTTATGAAAATTATCTGGAAACGGTTGCCGACTGCATTGGAAAGATCGAAAATGCACTGAAAGAAAAAAATGCCGTAGAACTCCGTTACGCGGCCCATGCGCTCAAAGGCTGTTCCGCGAACATCGGAGCTGAAGATATCCGGCGCGCCAGCTACGACATCGAAATGGCCGCGAAAAATGTCAATCTGGATTTGTGTGCGGCTCCTTTTGAAGAAATCAAACAATTCCAGAAACTGCTGTAAACGTTTCCATAATTCCAAAACTCAAGAGATAAAATGGCAGATTCCCCTAAAGCAGTCCAAAGTTCCACGCCTGCGTCCGGCGACAAATCCAAAAAGACGGTCGCCCTGAGTCAGACCCAGAGGGCCATCATCATCAATGCCATTAAAAGCAGAAGCAACAACCGCAGGATTTCGCAAGTCAACCTGAAACTGTTTTTCTGGCGCTTCACCATCAACTCGACCAAAGCCGTCAAACGCTTCTGCGACATCGTGATCTCCCTGGCGGCGCTTCTGGTGCTCTCTCCTTTCTTCCTCATCCTCGGAATCGCCATCCGCCTGGAATCCAAGGGGCGAGTCATCTACCGGCAGGTCCGCGTGGGAAAAGACGGACGCCATTTTTATTTCTACAAGTTCCGCTCCATGTATTCCAATGCCGATGAAATCAAAAAGAAGCTCATGGCCCAGAATGAATCCAAGGACGGAGTCATCTTCAAAATGAAAAAAGACCCGCGCGTCACGCGGATCGGACGTTTCATCCGCAAATTCAGCATCGATGAACTCCCGCAGCTTTTCAACGTCATCATCGGTGACATGAGCCTGGTCGGCCCCAGACCGCCCACCCCGGACGAAGTGGCGCACTACACTCTGGAGGAGCGCAAACGCCTCCATGTCCTTCCCGGGATCACCTGCACATGGCAGGTCTCCGGAAGAAGCGACATCCCGTTCAAAAAACAAGTTGAGCTGGACAAGAAATACATCAGCAGCCAGGGACTCTGGAGCGATTTCATGATCCTCCTGAAAACCATCCCGGCCGTATTCACCGGACGGGGGGCCTACTGACATGAAAGCGTTCATCAACTGCCATCATGACAACATGGGATGGGTGGAACAGTTCCTGCCCGGCGAAAATCCGTATCTCCTCCCGGTCGTGAACAAGCCGCTCATCGAATACTGGCTGGACTTCTGCTCCATGATCGGAGTCACGGACGTCATGGTCATCGATTCCGAATATGACGTGCGCCTGGAACTATTTCTCGGAACCGGAACCAAGTGGAACCTCAACGTCCAGTATCACGGAGACAACACCAGTTCCGACTGCGCCGACTTCCTCCTCCACCACCGGGCTTTTCTCGACGACGAACATCCCATCATGGTCTTCAACGGACTCTTCTTCCAGCACTACAACCGCAATTCCCTTCCGGATCTGGACGTCCTCCTCAAACCGGGAACGCCTCCGATCACGTGCGGAGACGGCATGATGGTCTTCGCCGACGGAGAACTCCGACGGATCGAGGAATGCCGCATCACCCAGATTTCCAACATCCGCCGGTACTACCACCTGAACCAGTTCATCCTTCAGGAGGAGTGCGACCACTACGTCATCCCCGGATACAAGATCGACAACGGCATCTACACCGGAATGAACAACGTCATCCCCCCCAACTGCACCATACATCCCCCCGCGGTCCTCGGAAACAACGTCAGCCTCGGAAACAAATGCGTCCTCACGGGAGGTTCCCTCCTGGGAGAAAACGTGATCGTGGACAGCCGTTCCGTCATCGGCGAAAGCGTGATCATGCCCAATACCTACATCGGTTCGGACCTCGAGTTCATCGGCAAGATCGTTTCCCATAATTCCGTCATCGACCCCGAAACCGACACCATCGTCAACCTCCTCGACGCACAGCTGGCCGGAGAACTGGTTCTGACCGGACGGAGACAGCGCAGCTTCGGACGCTTCTGCGGATGGTTCTTCACACTCGTTCTGCTTTTTCTCATGATCGTTCCGTATATCATTTTCCTGCTTCTCGGAGTGCGGTCCGCCGGCAGAAAAAAGATTTTCGCCTGCAATAAAAAACCGCTCTCCCGCTACACGGCCTACCATTTCTATCCGGACTGCGTGGACCTTCCGATCTATCGCTATTTCAAAGTACTCTCCCTGGACAAGGTTCCGATGCTTTTCCAGGTGCTGCGCTGGAAAATGCGTCTGGTGGGAGACTATCCATACGATGCCGAAGAACCCGGCACCGAGGATTTCATCCGGCGCAACTACCAGAATTATCAGCCCGGCGCCTTCTGGCTTTCCGAACTCCATCACACGGAGGAGAATTTCCTCTCCATCCTCATCGACGACCTTTA
>CAZORN010000082.1:0-12938 GCA_964581935.1 uncultured Victivallales bacterium | reverse complement strand
TGTGGCTGGACGCTTCCGGAATCATCGTCAACCGGAAAAACATCTTTCTGCGAGAAGTCAACAAGTTCCGCTTTCAGAATAAACTCCTTTTTCCGGAACATTCGGGAAAAGACGCCGTTCCCCTCAACCGCTCGGACCTCTGCCTTCTGGAACCCGCGTGGCTGATCAAAGGCGCGGAAGAGGAAGCCGTCAAGGATGCCGCCCCGAGCCGGGTTGTGCTTGAAAGGATCCGCCGGAAAATGGCGGAATACAAAAAGAAAGACTTCCTTTTCTATTGTCTCAGCGTCGGACCGGAACGCCGCGGGCTGTCGCCGGTCTATCTGAAACAACTGTACGAATTCATCAAGAAACAGGATGCTTTTCACCCGGTCATGATCGGAACCGGAAACATCCCCGAATACAGCGAATGCGCGGATATTTTCACTGCCGCGGACAATCAAGGAGGAAAAGATGACTGAGGAATGCCTCGTACGGAGAAGGACCGGCCGAGGCATCTGCTGATCGAAATCAATTCGGATTCATTTTCAAATAAGGAGAGATGCCAGATGAAAACCGCACTGTATTCCGCCCTGCTGATTTTTGCAGGGGCTCTGAACGGGCTCGATTCAACCGCCGTAAAGGAAAGCGGCAGCGCGCCGAAAGAACGGATTGCCGCCATGAACGGGGAGAACGGAGTCAACGTCCGGAAAGAAAACAGCGAAACTGGCGGGTGTGAGTCAGAATCAGCAAAAACATTCAGGAAGCTGGTCCTGCCGGAAGTCATCTACGCGGTTCCCGGCGTGGAATCGAACATCTATTTTGAAAACGTGTATTTCTGTGTGAACCCGGACAATTTCGTCTTCGATGTGAACTGTCCGAAGGGAAGCAACTATCGCGACCGCTGGAGCTTCACTCCCGAAGAGAAAGAGATCGGAACCTATCCCCTGACCGTTACCGTCATCGGTGAAAACGGAGTGGTCGCCAGAGGAGAAACGAAAGTGACGGTCGCACCCGCCGACGCCGGGAAAGGGAAAAATATTTCCATCCTGATGGTGGGCGACAGCCTGACCAACGCGAACCTATACCCGGCCCGTCTTCATGAGCTCATGAAAAGCGAAGGCAATCCGAAGCTGAAAATGATCGGATCGCATTGCGGAGGAGGCAAAACTCCGGAACCGGGCGGTGTTGCGCACGAAGGTTACGGCGGCTGGACATGGCAGGCTTTCCTGACCCGCTACGAGGACGATTCCAACCTTACCGATCCCGTGAAAAAATTCTATGCGAAGAGTAAATTCCTGACCGTCAAGGACGGCAAGCCCGTATTCGACATGCAGCAGTATGTAGACAAATACAACGGCGGGAAAATGCCTGATTTCATCACCGTCCAGCTGGGCGTGAACGATATCTTTGCCGCGACGGACGAAAACCGCCAGTCCATCATTGAAAACATCGAGAAGAATATGGACGCCCTCCTCGCGGCCTTCCGGAAAGCCGCGCCGGACGCCGTCATCGGAGTCGGACTGGTCACGCTCGGAGCCGGACAGGATGCCTTTGCCGCCAACTACAAGAACGGACAGACCGCCCTGCAATACAAAAAGAATGTGTTTGCACTCAACCAGCGGATGCTCGAAAAATTCCGGAACAATCCGGACAAAAAAATGTTCCTGATTCCCACCGCGGTAAATCTGGACTGCCGTAACAATTTCCCGGTCAAGTCGGAACCCGTGAATGCCGGAAATTCAGAGAACGCGAGACGTCAGTGCAATGGAGTCCATCCGGCTCCCGCCGGCTACAACCAGATAGGCGACACCTTCTATGCCTGGCTGAAATATCAGCTGAGCCTTCAGAAGTAAAAAGAAGTCCGCAAGGCAATGACTCCGAAACTTCCGCACAGGAAACATCGGCGGAACATTCCGGAGTTATTTTTTAAAGGCGGATCACCGAGGTGGTGTATTTCGCCAGCTTCGCACGGTCGACCCGAATTCCTAGGCCGGGGGCGGACGGAGCCGTCACGTGGTAGCGGTCCAGCTGGAAGGGCTCCTCCAGAATATCGTCTTTCATATACATGGAGTCGCAGACGCAATCCGAAGGCAGGGTGCAGTTCGGAAGCGTGGCGGCGGCAACGCGCGCAGCAACGGCGACTCCGAAACCGACGCGTCCGCCGATCCAGTTGGCGATGCCCTTTTCAAGGCAGAAATCATGAATCCGGCGGGCATTGGTCAGTCCGCCGACCCGGCAGACCTTGATGTTGATGATGTCCGCGCTGCCGAGATCCGCACAGCACCGGGCATCGTGCATCGTGTGGATGCTTTCATCGAGACAGATCGGATTTTTGACTTTTTTCCGCAGGATCGAATGGTAATAGATGTCTCGTTCGTCCAGCGGCTGTTCGATCATCAGAAGCCGGAAGCGGTCCCATTCCGCGATATGGTCCGCATCTTCGATTTTATATGCGTTGTTGGCATCCGCCATCAGGCGGATTTCCGGGAAACGTTTCCGGACCGCTTCGATGTAGGGGGTGTCGAATCCGGGACTGACCTTGATCTTGATCCGTGCGTCGCCTTCCTCAAGGAGTTTTTCCACGGCAGCAACGGTTTTGGCGGGAGTGTCCTTGATCCCGATGCTGGGGCCGGATTCGAAACGCGGCCGCGTTCCGCCCAGCAATTTCCAGACCGGCTGGCCGGACATCTGTCCGTAGATATCCCATACGGCGGCGTCGACCGGCGCTTTGGCGAAGTGGTTGCCGCGGTATTGCTCCATGCGGTCGGTGACTTCGTCCGGATGGGAGAACTCCTTTCCCAGCAGAAGCGGAGCCAGAGTATTGCGGAAAATATCCGCCACGGAACCGGCGGTCTCATGGGCATAGAACGGAGTCGCGTCCACGGCGGCCTCGCCCCATCCGGTCAGGTCCCCGCTGCGCAATTCAAGGATGGCCGCGGACTTGTCGGTAATGACTCCGGCGCTGATCCGGAACGGCATCGCCAGAGGAATGGAATAAAGATGCAGCGTCATCGAATCGATTTTGAATTCCATCGTTTTCTCTCCAAAAAATTACAGACATTTGACAAGCCGGAGATGAATATATCATTTATGTATGGTAAATTCAACCGGAATACCTTGCAAGTCAAATCCGGCACATGTATATTTCTTTATCCGGAGTATATCCGGATGACCGGACTCAGCGCTCGCCGGACGCAAAACAGATAAATCAGGAATGAAACGAATGGGACAGACAAATCTTCACGAAAAGGTCAATGCGGTCCGGCGTCAGCTTGCCTCCGTCATCCGCGGAAAAGAGGAAACCTTCGATCTTCTGCTCACCGCTCTTTTCGCAGGCGGCCACATACTCATGGAAGACGTGCCGGGCGTTGGAAAAACGACGCTTGCCAAAGCGCTGGCGGCCTCGGTGGACGCGCAATTCAACCGGATCCAGTTCACGCCCGACCTCCTGCCGGCGGACATTCTCGGGTCTTCCATCTTTTCTCCGAAGGAAGGTGCTTTCTTTTTCCGCAAAGGTCCCATTTTCACCAATTTCCTGCTGGCGGATGAAATCAACCGGGCTTCGCCGCGAACACAGTCGGCCCTGCTGGAAGCCATGAACGAACGTCAAGTCTCCATCGACAGCCATGTGGAAAAGCTGGCGGAACCTTTTCTGGTGATCGCCACGCAGAACCCGGTGGAATATTACGGAACCTACCCGCTGCCGGAAGCCCAGCTCGACCGTTTCGCCGTGCAGATTTCGCTCGGATATCCCGACGAGGAGGCGGAAATGGCCCTGCTGATGGACCGCAAAATCGTCGATCCGCTGGATTCCATCCAGCCGATTCTGGACTGCCGTGAAGTGTGCGCGATCAGCGCGGAAGTCCATACCGTCGAAGTGGAGCATTCGATTACGGAATACATGCTCCAGGTCATCCGCTCCACCCGCGACACTCCGGAAATCCGTCTCGGCGCCAGTCCGCGCGCTCTGCTGACTCTTTCCCGTTGCGCCCAGGCGGCGGCCTGGCTTGACGAACGCGTTTTCGTCCGGCCGGACGATGTCAAGAAGCTTCTGGTCCCCGTCCTGGCGCACCGTCTGGTCATGACGCTGGAAAGCAAGCACGCCGGCATCTCCGCCACGGAGGTTCTGGAGGGAATCATCCAGAAGGCCAGAATTCCCGTCTGACAATCCACGGAAAAGGGAATATGAAGAAGAGAACGAAAAAGAGCGAAAATTTTGTTGCGCGCTTTCAATCGGGTCCCTTCTGGCTGCCCGTCAGGAAGAACCGCGTGGACAAGGAATACGTCTCCCCGACCGTCATGATGCTTTACTGGATGACGGCCTTCGCGGACAATTATTTCACACCTCAGGGACGCATGCTTTTCATCGCCTATCTTCCGATCGCTTTCTATTCGCTCCTCCTGGCCCGCAGTCCGGCGGTCATGCTCTTTTTCCTCCTGACGCTCCTTTTCGTGATCGATCTGATGGCAAAAATCGTCTTTCCCAGAAGCATACAGGTGAACCGGCGTCCCCCTTCGCGCATCGAGTGCGGAACCCCGTTCGAAATCCGCACGGAAATCGTGAACGATTCCTTCCTTCCCGGCTTCGACATTCTTCTTGATTCCTCCATGAGCACCAAAGAGTTCGTGCCGGAAGAGCGCTCGGTTCCCAGACTCCAGATTCCGCCGAAATCCCGGATGGAGCTCCGGCACCGCTACCGGATTCTCAAGAGAGGCATCTACGACCTCCCTCCGCCCGTCGTGGAAAGTCTTTTTCCCTTCGGACTCATTAAAGCCAGACGCAAACGCGGAAACCGTCAGGAAATCATCTGCCATCCGTTCCACACGGAACTGGGATCCGTCCGGCTCCCCGACGGCTCCAGCCTCCACCATCACAGCATGAGCTCCACACCGACGGTCGGAGACAGCACCGACTTCCACGGATGCCGGGAATACCGGGAAGGCGACGACCCCCGCAAGATTCATTGGAGTGCGAGCGCAAAACACAACCGCCTTGTGGTCAAGGAATTCCAGGAGGAAAAACTCTCCAGCGCCGCGGTCATCCTCGACAATCTGTGTCCCTCCCCCATGAGCCGCCCGTTTTCCATTCTGAAGAATCTGGTCATGCTCAGGCCGATTTTCCCGGCCGATCAGGACGCTCCGTTCGAGGCGGCGGTCTCCCTGACGGCATCCCTCGCCAATTCATTGTCCACGCATCATTTCGTTGTGGATGTCTTCGCCGCCGGTTCGAAAATCCATCACTTCCGGACCGGACGCAACACGATGACCCGCGAGGCTTTCATGGATCTGCTGGCCTCGCTGGAATACACCCGCTCCAGCGACCGGTTCTGCAAGCTGACGCCGTCAATCCTCAACCAGATCGCCTCCACCGGAGCCGTATTCCTGATTCTGCTGAACATCGACAAGGAATCCGAAAACCTCTACAGGACGCTGCTGAAGCACGGTGCGGCGGTCCGGGCCTTCCTGGTCTCTTCCGTTCCCGGTCCGGACTGGGTGGAGACCATCTCCGCCGAAGAACTTCTCAAGGGAGGAAACGGCAGCCTATGAACAGAAGACCTTTCCTCAACTTTCCGGAACTCCTTCTCAATATGGCGGTCATTCTTC
The DNA here is from genome assembly GCA_964581935.1 of uncultured Victivallales bacterium. Lineage (GTDB taxonomy): Bacteria > Verrucomicrobiota > Lentisphaeria > Victivallales > UBA1829 > SIG94. Next base: position 7,355 of record CAZORN010000082.1, on the reverse strand, counting down.
CGCCCGCATTTCTCTATACAGTCAAGAGCGATTATCCCCATTACCTGATTCTGGCGGCAGTCATTCTGCTCTTCACTTTCTTCCGGAAGGAATACCTGCCGTTCCGGGACCGCCCGATCATTTATACCGGGACCATGGCGCTGATACTGACCGTGATTCCGGACCTGCTGGTGGGCATCGACGATTCCCGCGTGGGGTTGTTCGACCTTGTGGTCCGCTCCAATCTCGCCATTCCGTTTCTTGTGTATCTGGCCGCTTTCAGCTGCGCCTTCTACCCGCTCCCGCAGAGACTCGGCTTCACGGCCGCGTGTTCCATCGGCGCCATGCTGATCTGCGGCGACCGCTTCTATTCGGACACCCTTTCCAATACGCTCCTTTTTTTCCTGACGCCGCTTCTGCGGAACTATACGCTCACATACGCATTCTCGGTCACCGTCATGGCGCTGGCCCTTCCGTTCTTCTTTTATTCCGCTTACGGCAGCAAAACTCTTCCCGGACGCCGGGTCCTGCACGGAAACAGGATCGCAAAACTCTTCTGCATCCTTTTGATTCCCGTCTTCGCCATCGCCTCCACCCGGTTTTATTACAAAAATGAATCTTTCATGCGCACCGTGGAATATTACTTCCTCCGGATCGGAATGAAACGCTACATGCCTCAGCCCGGAACGACCTTCCTCTCGCAGAATGTCGACCTGAATTCAACGCTCTCTCCCGATATGATGGCCGCCCCCGACGCGGTCATGTTCCGCGCAAAGGCGCCGTCGCCTCCGGGCTATCTCCGGGGCGGCGTCTACTCCACTTACGAAGGCGGACGCTGGACCATGCCCAAGGCTCTTCCAGAGCAGCTCGCCGCCACACGACGCGCCACCATCCTTTCCTATTCCACCTTCAACGTGAAGGAAGACCGCGAACCCGCCCGCCCGGTCGCGATTGAACTGCTCTTCGACCGCCTGCGCAGCGGCGGCGTCATTCCCGCGCCCGGCAACACCTTCCGTCTTGATGCCGTGGCGGATTCCGGCGACCTCACCCCGTCCGGCATCTTTTCCCTGAAACAATGGAAGCCGGACGGCGGATGCACACTCTATGTTCCCTCCATCGTCCAGGAAGCGGCGTGGCAGAATCCCACCCCGCAGGATGCCGAACTGCTGGACATTCCTCCGGATCTGCGCTCCTCTCTGGAAGCCCAGCTTCCCCAGGGGGTCCTGAATGCACGCAGCGACATGGAAAAGGTCCTTGCACTTCAGAGGTTCTTCCACGAAAAGTTCATTTATTCTCTCGAACAGCCGTCCAGAAGACAGCGCGGGGATCCCATCATCGTCTTTCTCGCAAACACCCGTAAAGGACACTGCGAACTCTTCGCGGCTTCCGCGGTTCTCATGCTCCGGACACAGGGAATTCCCGCGCGTTATGTGACCGGGTTCCTCTGTCTTGAGAAAAGCGCGGTATCCGACTATTACATCGTCCGCGCTTCCCATGCACACGCGTGGTGCGAAGCCTATCTTCGGGAAGAAAAACGCTGGGTTCTCGTCGAGGCCACTCCGGACAACGGTCTCGTGAACATGCGCACGCAGAAAGACTCTTCCCCGAAAGCGGTTTACGACCTTCTCAAACAGATCTTCCAGCAGGCCTTTGCGGATGTACGGCGCGGTCATTTCGCAAACGCGGTCTTTTCGCTGATCGCGGGACTGTCCGCCTTTCTCTGGAAACTCCTGAAGACCGTTCCGGGAATCATCGGGGCTTTCTCAATTGCCGCGGCCGTTTTCCTCTTCTACTGGAGAAAGCGGAAGCGCGTGCGGACAAAGCGGACTCTCTTCTCCCCGGAAATGAAGGCTCTTGCCGCGGCGTTCGCCGCGTTCGAAAAAAAACAGGCGGTCCGGACGGGCAGACGCCGTCCGCCCCAGACGACGATTCTGGAACATTATACCGGACCGGAAGAACGGAAACTTTGTCTGCGCTACGAACAGCTCCGCTACAGGACGTCGGCTCCCTCTCCGGAAGCACTCCGGGAATTCGAGCAAATGGTCCGGAAACAGTTTCTCTGAGGTACCCGCAGAAAAGTAAGACCTTTTACAACCGACTGTCCATCGGGGCTTACGGTTGTTTGATTTTCTTGCGAAGCGCCTCCGCTTCCGGCGTGTCGGCACGCACCAGAACGGCACAGTCCATGGCAATTGCATTTTTCTTTGTCGATCCCGGCACATATGCCGGACCAGTAAAACGCGCTGAGAACCAGACGTCATAGTCATTCAGGTCTTCACGTCCGTCCGCATTCGCATACGCGCTCGAAAGGTCGAACTGAATAAACCAAAAATGCGCCCACAATGTCGTCTTCCCTCCAATCCGAGCCTTCGGAATCAGATACCAGTGGTATTTCTCATCCGAAGGCAAATCCTTCAGCATAATTCCTTTTTGGCCATTTCCAATATTCGCGACCGCGACCTGGAGACACGGAATGCGGCTTTGCACGGCGGACGCGCCATGATAAAGAGGATCTTTATTTTCCGAACTGACGGTCCAGCCGGTGGGGGATTCTGTATCCTTCACCTTTACCGCTCCTCCGGGTGCATAAGCCTTCGCATGGGGATACCCGAATATTTTCAAGGCAGACGCCGGAATGCACCGGAAAGCTTCCGGCACAGGAAGTTCGGCGGAAAGGAGAAACAGTCTCTTATCCAGATCGGCAGTCAGTTCCGGCAGATTTTTCGGGTCCCCTTTCCCCAGGGATTCCAGAGCAAGCACGCGGCAACGTTCCACAAGACTTTTCTTTGAATATCCGCTTTTCACAAATTCCGATTGACAGTCATTCCAGAAAAACAGAACACACCACAACGGAGAAAGCATTTCGGCACGGACCCTTGCAGCACGGGTGGAATCGCACGCAACCGTTTTTTCCGCTTTTTCCAGCAGGTCAATCATGTGAAGATACGACTTCGGAGTCATATATTTCCATGCGGAAACCTGCATTGTCTTCTGGGCGCGGGGATATTCTTTTACTCCTTCACGAAGCAGATTGAAATATTCCACCATCAGGGGGGCCGCGGCCCCATAAAAATTCTTCATGTAGACATCGATCAACGTCTCCGCATTCTGATCCGGATCAAGCATAAGCTGGTACCCGAGAAAATAATGCAGGTCAATGAACGGCTGAGGCGTCATAAAATCCTTTTCAGCCTCAAGGAAAAGAGTCTTGATGCCATATTGACGAAACAGTTTCATATCACCGATAATGGCATCGACGATAATTTCCGGACGGGGAGGATTGTTGTATGAAGGTCCTCCCATGTTCCAATAATCCCAGAGAGCAAGCATGCCTCCTTTTTTCACCCAGTCTTCCATTTTCTCACTCTGGTCTTTATTAATGTGATGCGAAAGGGGACGGTATGGATCGCTTTTCGTATAAAGGTCGCAATATTGAACAATCACATTCTTTTCCGGCTTTACAAGTTTCGGAGCATTCTCTCCTGACGCATAAGCAAATGTCCGGATCATTACATCCGGGTATATTTTCGCAATCTCCGAAGCAATCGCATTGATGCAGCGGAGTTCGATCCCGGCATCTCCCCCTTCTTCCTCGTAGATTTTCATGCAGGCCGGACATTTGCAGATGAAGCTCGTTCCGTCCATTCTGGAAATATCATATATCCGGGGCCATTTTTCCTTCGGGACATTTTCACGGTCTTTCTGGATGTATTGCCGGAGATGATCCGTCATGATGCGGATTACATCCGGATTGCTCAAGCATGGCTGGCTTTCCTGCGGAAGTTTCAAAAAACGCTTTCCGTCAGCCCCCATATTGAAATACTCCGGGTGAGTCTTATACAATTCCGGCGGAAGATATTTATAATAGGTATGGTAATCTCCCGGACCGCCCATCAGGAACCATTTTCCCAGATATGGGGCCTCCTGGCGGCGAGACTGCTGTCCATTCACGAAATTCCTGAGACGGAAACGATTATAGGAATCAAAAGACATTTTTCCGCGAATTCCCCGGGAAACATAGGCATCATAAATATTCCGTCCGGCAAACACGGGTTTTTTCCGCTCGTCAAACCCGGAAAAAGAAATCTCTTTTTTTCTTGGCACCGCTTCGGCATCCTCCGTCAGAAAATAGTATCCGTTCCTATTCAGAAAACGATAGACGCCGTATAACGTCCCGACGGGCGTTCCTCCGGTGATAATCAGATTTCCGTCGATATGACGGATTTCCCACTCTTCCGGATCAAATGTATCAGGAACGACTCCATTGGTTCTTGCAAAATCAGTATCCCCCAGGTAGATGATCCCTTTCCCGGAAACACTGTCCGCCTCAAAAACACCGGGACTGCTTCCAGTCATTTTCGCGATGGCGGAAACCAGTTCTTCTTTCGCGAGCCTATCGAATTCTTTCTGATTCTTTCCCACAGCAATCCTTACAGGATCCGCCGTAAGGCAGCAGGACGACATTACAGCCAATAAAATGAATGATCTTTTCATAGCATTCTTTCCCATTATAATTTTGGTTACCACCACGGCCACATCCACGCTGCCGGATAGTCTGCCGTGGTCGGATATGGAGTCAGCTGACTGTAACGGATAGACTCAGCATGACCGTCCCAGAATACGAAATTGGCTTTTTCGGAATGGCGGAAGGCATCGATGCCGGAAGCATATCCGGCAATCCAGTATGCATCCGACTTGGCATCGCTGAATTCAGCAATTCTTGATGGACGGTCGATCGTATGAAGCTTGACAAGAATCTTGTTTGAGTCCATGCACCATGTTCGCTTACCCGCTCCTCTGGACGGACTGTCCTTATATACATTATAGTAAGGCTCTCCCGCGGCGAGAGCGCTCATAAATCGGGTGATTCCAATGTGTGTGGACGGATAGTCCGTCGCCACCGGTTTTCCGGCGGGGCAGAAGAGGATGGAGTTTTTGGCCGGAGTTCCGATTCCATTTCCCACAAACGGAATATAGCCGTTCCGCTCACGCAGAAAGTAAACCCAGGTCCGCGCAGTGCTGTTAATGAAATTTCCATAGTGGTGAGCCGCCGCCCAGCCTGAAAAGTCATTGGCGTAGTTGAAGTTGCAAAGAGATACCTGACGGATGTTGTTCTGGCAGGCAATTCCCTGGGCTAGATTCCGGGCTTTGTTTAATGACGGGAGAAGAAGCCCCGCCAGAATGGCAATGATTCCAACGACCACAAGAAGCTCTATAAGTGTAAACCGTTTCTCTCCCGACTTTTTCTTAAAACTCTTCTTCATTATTTCCTCCTGTTATTTATTTTTTTTGGATTTGCATGCAAAAAGTGAAGCGGGAAAACTCTGTCTCGGAATATATACGGATGGAAAATCGATCCGGCATGGAGCCGGTGATGCAATCTGTTCCAGAGCGATCCGTGCCGAAAGCCGTCCTCGCTCTTCCCAGCGGGTGTCGATGGTTGAAAGGAATGGTTCCCCGCGGAAACTTGAAATTCCTTCGATGTTGTCATGCCCGATCAGAAAAATATCCCGCCCGGGAACTGTTCCGGCTGCGGATAGAGCATCGGCAATACCAAATGCCGTGAGGTCGGATCCGCACCAGAGGAGACGATAACGGCTCAATTCTTGAAGCTTTTTTTCCGCCGCGGCCCGGGCGGAATGACGGTCAAAGCAGAACTCCGTAAAAGGAAAATCCAGGGGAATGAATGCAGGCGTTTCGTGATTGGGAGCCGCGGAGGAAATCACGCTCAATTTATTTTGCGAATCCGGAGAGGAAACAGCTACAAACGCTGTCATTCCCCGCAGTTCCGGCGGAATCTGCCGCCAGACTTCACGATAAGCTGTAAAATAACCGCGGCTGATAATCGAAATATGGGACATATCAAAATCCCCGCAATTGTGGGTAGTCACGACCGGTCGCCCACAGTTCAGGATTGCGGAATACACCTTTTCGGTAATCATGGCAGAACCGATGATATAGGCATCGGCGACATTGGAACGGAGAAAATCCTCCACACTATCCTCCAGTCCGGCCTCTTCCGTGGCATGAAGAATCGTGAGCGCGTAATTGTGATGCTGAAGCACAGAGCAAACCCCGCGCATGAAAAGTCCACAAAGCGGATTTCCAAGGTCAACGGTGATGCTTCCGAAAATCATTCCGACCTTGAAGGTTTTCCCGGTAACGAAAGAACGCCCGGTAACACTCGGACGGTAATTTTTTTCATCGCAGAAAGATAAGATTTTTGCCCGTGTGGACGGTCTGACTTTGTGGGCAAAACGCGGATCCAGCGCCCGTGAAACCGTGGCGGTCGAAAGTCCCGTTTTATTTGAAATTTCTCGTATCGACAGCATCAATGGACTCCAAAAATGTAAATGTTTACATTTCTAATGTAATACACTTTCTTCAAATGTCAATAGGAAAAAAGAAAAAATCTGAATCATGGCTGTCCATCATCCGAAATTCAGGGAGACGAAACCGCATCACGGCCGGGAGCCTTGTATAATCCTTCGTTTGAAGGAAAACGGAAATCGCTCAGAACCGGCGGTATTTCCAGGTGAGCCCGAGGTAGGAAAGCATCGCCAGCAAGGCCAGCCCGGCGCTGAGATAGAACGGAAACACCGGACTGATGCGCATCGAAAGAAAACCGCCCAGCAGAGGCGCAAAAGTGGAAGTCACCCCCACGATGGTTTCGTTGACAGACACATACCGGGGCGTCTTTTCCGGATGGACCAAAGCATGGAACGTGCACAGGAAACAGAACATCCCCGAAAAACATCCGAGCATGACGGCTCCCAGCAGATAGGCTCCCCATGTGGAACTCAGCGCGAAAACCAGAAGTGCCGCGACTCCCCCGACAGAAGCAATCACGGCCGGCCCCGGATGATACAGGCGGCGTCCGAGCTTCCAGAAGCTCAGCCCGACCAGTCCCTGCGTATAGCTGATGACTGCGATCACGATTCCCTGCTCCATCGTGGTCATGCGGAGCGTTTTCGTGCAGTAGTCCGGAAGGTGGGTCCTCATCATCATGATTCCGATGTATCCGAGGATCGTCAGCACCCACGCCGCCACCATGAGGTCAGGAAGAGTCCGGGTGAACTTCTCCTCCTTCCCGGCCAGTGTTTCGGAGGTCTTTCCGTCCGAGATGCGCTCCTCTTCCAGCCGGAGTTTTTCATTGACGAAACGACGCATGAAAAACACGCATGAAATCACGAAAAGGATCAGCAGGATATTGATGCCGTAGCAGTATTTCCAGCCGTGCTCGCTGGAGAAGAGTCCCCAGACCAGCGCCGCGATGAAGGGACCGGAAGCCAGACCGGTGCTCCAGGAAAAGGTATAGATCCCCGTGCTTCTGGCGACGGATTCCAGCGAATGGTCCTCCTTCTCGAACATCTTGA
>CAZORN010000081.1:0-13034 GCA_964581935.1 uncultured Victivallales bacterium | reverse complement strand
AGGATCATGCATCCGCTGTAGATCAGGCCGAAAACCGAAAGAACCAGAGAGGCCGCCATGGAAAGATAGAGGGCGAAGAAATAGAAGTTCACCCAGAACAGTTGCGGGCTATCCACGGGACGGAAGCCCTGAGCGTCCAGATAAATGAAAATGCTGCCCAGACCGGCCAGGAAAGCGCCCAGAACCGCCGGTATCATGAACAGTGAGAATACGACTTTCACTTCAGCAACTCCCGAAAATTGAACACGCAAGTTATAGTTTATCGGCGTTGGCGCGGAGCGGACGAAAACGTTCCGCGCACTGTCGGCCTGAAACAGGATTCAACCTCTGCGGAAAGAGACGGCGGCCGTCAGTTTCCCGGAGAGTAGTTCGGGGCGTCCTTGAGCATGAGAATGTCATGCGGATGAGCTTCGCGGAGAGCCGAGGAGCTGACGCGGATGACTTTGACGGTTTCCTGGAGTTCCTGAAGGTTCCTGGCGCCGCAGTAGCCGAGGGAATAGCGGAGTCCGCCGGAGAACTGATAGATGACTTCCCAGAGGGAACCGCGGTAGGGGACCATGCCTTCGACGCCCTGCGGGACCAGCTTCTTCGAGTCGTCCACATCGGACTGACCGTAGCGTTCGCGGCTGCCCTTGTAGCTCTTCATGGCTTCCAGGCTGCCCATGCCGCGGTAGACCACGAAACGGCGTCCATGCTGAATGATCTTTTCGCCGGGGCTTTCGAGGGTGGCGGCGAGAACGGAGCCCATCATCACGGAGGAGGCGCCGATGGCAAGGGCCTTGGCGACGTCGCCGGACTGCTTGATGCCGCCGTCGGCGATCACGGGAACGCGTCCTTTGGCGGCCTTGACGGCCTGATAGACGGCGGTGACCTGCGGGGTGCCGATTCCGGCGACGACGCGCGTGGTGCAAATGGAACCGGGGCCGATGCCGACCTTGACGGCGTCCGCGCCCGCTTCGATCAGGGCTTCGGCCGCGTCTCCGGTGGCGATGTTGCCGGCCACGATGTCCACTTCGGGATAATCCTTCTTGAACATGCGGAGGGTGTCGATGACGCCTTTGCTGTGGCCGTGGGCGGTGTCGATGACCATGGCGTCGACTCCGGCTTCGGCGAGTGCGGCGGCGCGTTCGTAGTCATAGGGGCTGACGGCGGCGGCGACGCGGAGGCGGTGTTCGGGGTCGCGGTTGTAGGCCGGGGCCATGTTGGTGATCAGCGTGAAGACGTCCTGGAAGCTGTAGAGTCCCTTGAGGTGTCCTTCCTTGTCCACCAGCGGGAGCTTGCCGACTTTTCTGTCGCGCATGATCGTGTAGGCTTCCTCGAGGGGAGTCGAGATCGGAGCGGTGATCACGTTGCGGGTCATGATGTCGGAGACCTTGCAGCGGTGGTCGGTCAGGAACTTGATGTCGCGGGAAGTGATGATTCCGACGAGATTGCCGTCCTTGTCCACGATCGGGAATCCGGAGAAGGAATACTGTTTGGCGTTCTTTTCGTTGAGCATTTCCTCGACGGTGGTGTTTTCTTCGAAGACCACCGGTTTGCGGATGAGTCCGTTGAGGTACTGCTTGACCTTGCGCACTTCGTCGGCCTGCATGACGGGGGTGAGGTTCTTGTGAATGACCCCGATGCCGCCGAGCTTGGCCATCGCGATGGCCATTTCGCTTTCGGTCACGGTGTCCATGGCCGCGCTGACGAAGGGGATGTTCAGTCGGATATTGGTGGAAAAATTCGTGGAAATGTCGGCCTCGTCCGGGAGAAAGTCCGCGTATTGCGTCACCATAGAGATGTCGTCGAAGGTGAGCCCCTCGAATTCAAATTTTTCCATGAACCGGTCGAGATAAAGATTGCCCATTACTATTCTCCAATTAAGTAAAGTGGGCCGCTATGTGCGGCAAATGTATATGTGATCATTTGCCATTGAAATATAACACGGAATCCGGGGTTTTCAAACTCCGGATTGGAAAAAGCGGAAAAAACGGGTTTTCAGGGGCGGTCGTCGGCCTCATTTTCGGAATCGGCGGAAGGTTCTGCGTTCCGCGCGGAGACGACGACCACGCATTCGCCCTTCCAGACGCGGTCGGCGGTGGTGACGACCAGTTCGCCGAGGGGGCCGCGGAGGACTTCCTCATGGAGTTTGGTCGCCTCGCGGACCACCGCGCAGGAGGTGTCGGACCCGAGGGCTTCGCAGAGTTCGCGGAGGAGCTTTCCGAGACGGTAGGGAGATTCGAAAATGACGACGCTTTTGTTTTCGGCGGCGATTTCCGCGATCCGCGCGGCGCGGCGTCCGCTCTTGACCGGCAGGAAACCGTAAAAGGAAAAACGCTCGGACGGGAGTCCGCTGGCGGCGATGGCGAAAGTCAGGGAGGAGACGCCGGGAATCACGACGGGATTGATGCCGGCCTTGACCGCTTCCCGGACCAGAAGGAAGCCGGGATCGGCGACGCAGGGGGTGCCGGCGTCGGTGACCAGTCCGACCTTTTCTCCGGCGAGGACGCGGGAAATCACTTCATGGGTTTTGCCGTGTTCGTTGAAGGCGTGGTAGGACGCCAGTCTGGCATGGATGTCGAACTTCCGGAAGAGGACGAGGGTCCGGCGGGTATCTTCCGCAAAGACCACGGAGCACTGCTTCAGGGTATCGATCCCCCGGATGGTCATATCGTCCAGATTTCCGATGGGTGTGGAAATCAGGAAGAGTTCGCCGGTGACTGCCGGGGAGACGGATTCGGGAGTCAATTGCGCTTTTCCCAATACTCGGTTTTGGCCTTTTCCAGAAGGAGCCCGACCTGGTCGAGATCAATGGGAGTATATCCCTTTTCCTCGAGGGATGCACAGAAGAGAAGCCAATCCTGATGATTCCACTCGCCGCAATGGGATTCCACAAAATCCGTAGGGAGCGTTGTCTTTGCGAGTCTCGCAAGATTCACTTCAGTATTCGACCTCATGCTGCACCTCGATGGTTAAGGGTTCAATACGACCAACCGCCGTTTTATTATAATATACAGCAAAAAGGAAGATTGTCAAATACTGAAAAGTTTATTTTATAATTGTAGATATAACATTTTCAATGCCATTGCAAATATCGGGAGCATCCTTCAGTGCCACATCCACTTCCCCGGCGTCGCACCGGTCCATGAACCTCGGATTCAGAGGAAGCTGCGCCAGAAGCGGGACTCCGTTGGCTTTGGCAAGAAGGGCGCCGCCCCCTTTGGAGAAAAGAGGATGGGTATGCCCGCAGTCCGGACAGGTGAAGCCGGACATGTTTTCCACAATGCCGGCGACCGGGATTTTCACCTTATGGCAGAAGTCGATGCACTTGCGGCAGTCGGCCATGGACATCTCCTGCGGGGTAGTCACGATCAGGGCGCAGCGGTCCCCGGTGATCATCTGGGCCGCGGAGAGGACTTCATCTCCGGATCCGGGAGGAAAGTCGAGGATCAGATAGTCCAGATCGCCCCACTGCACTTCTTCGATCAGCTGCTTGAGGACGCCGATCTTCGCGGGTCCGCGCCAGATGACCGCCTGATCCGCATCGTCCAGCAGGAGTCCGATGGAAACCAGTTTCACGCCTTTGCAGTCCATGGGGAGCAGTCCGTTTTCATCGCCTTCGAGACGGAGGTGCTGGACGCCGAAGAGGGTCGGCTGGGAGGGCCCGTGGAAGTCGAGATCCAGCAATCCGACGGTCTTTCCGGCTTTGGCCAGCAGGACCGCCAGAGATGCGGCGACGGAGCTTTTGCCGACGCCGCCCTTGCCGGAGAGGACCATCACTTTATGCTTGATCTTTCCGAGGACGAAATTCATTTTTGCGTTGTCGTCGGAACAAGTTCCTTTTTCTTTGCAGGCGGAGCAGTTGCCGGAGCATTCGGACATTTTCAGGTTTCCTTCCGTTGGGTCAGGAGAGGCGCGACTTGAAATCGGCGTAGTCGAATTCGCGGATCACCCTGTATTCATAAGTTTGAGAATCGAACAGTGCGATGGAGGGGAGCTGGAGGCCGTTGAAGGTGTTGGTCTTGACCATGGTGTAATGGCCCATGTCGAGGAAGACCAGCTTGCGGCCGGGCTCGAGCTTTTCATCGAAGGAATAGTCGCCGATCACATCCCCGGCCAGACAGGAGTGTCCGGCCAGACGGTAGGTGTGCTTCTTCTGGGAGGGCTGTCCCGCGCCGATGATGTTCGGACGGTAGGGCATTTCCAGGACGTCGGGCATGTGGGCTTCCGCGGAGGTGTCCAGAATCGCGATGTCCGTTTCGTTGTGAACGATGTCCAGCACCGTGGCGACAAGGTATCCGGAATTGAGGGCGACCGCCTCGCCGGGTTCGAGAAAGATTTCGGGCGTGTTCCAGCGTTTGCGGAAGCCGTTCAGGAGACGGCACAGGAGCGGCACGTCGTAGTCGGTGCGGGTGATGTGGTGTCCGCCGCCGAAATTGATCCATTGCGCATGGGGAATGATGTCCGCGAATTTTTTCTCGAAGGCCGCGAGCGTGCGTTCGAAGGCATCGGCGTTCTGTTCGCAGAGGTTGTGGACGTGGAGTCCGGTGATGCCTTCGAGGGACTCGCCTTCAAAGTCGGCGCGACGGATGCCGAGGCGGGATTTCGGGGCGCACGGATCGTAGATTTCGGTCTGGCCTTCGGAATGCTCCGGATTGCAGCGCAGTCCGAATTTCACGCCGGACGCCTTTTCCGTGAGGTCGCGGAAGCGTTTCCACTGGGAGAAGGAATTGAAGATCACGCGGTCGCAGGAGGTCAGGAGTTCTTCAAGGTCGCGGCGGGAATAGGCGGCGGCGAAGGCGGTGACCTCCTTGCCGAATTCCTCGCGTCCGAGACGCGCCTCGTGCGGGGAACTGGCGCAGGTGCCGTCGAGCGTCCCGGAGAGGAGCGGATAGACGGAAAACATGGAAAACGCTTTCTGCGCCAGAAGGATTTTCGCGCCGGTTTCGCGGCGGACATGACCGAGGATCTCCAGATTCTTCCGGAGAAGCGCCTTGTCCACCACGAAGCAGGGGGTCCTGATGACTTCCAGCGGGAGCAGCGTCATTTCAGGAATACTTCCGTCCAGGGGAGGCCGTGCTTGTTGAGCTTCTTCATGAAGGGCTCGGGATCGAAATCCTCCATGTTGAAGACGCCCGCGCCTTTCCAGACGCCGGTCGCCACGAGCATGGCGCCGATCATGGCGGGCACGCCGGTGGTGTAGGAGATCGCCTGGGACTGGACTTCCTTGTAGGCGGCCTCGTGGCTGCATACGTTGTAGACGTAGTATTCGCGCTTGCGTCCGTCTTTGGCCGTTCCCTTGATTTTGCATCCGATGCAGGTCTTGCCCTTGGTGAGGGGACCGAGGGAGGCGGGATCGGGGAGGAGCGCCTTGAGGAACTGGAGGGGGACGATCTCCTGTCCGTTGTATTTGACGGGATCGATGCGGGTCATGCCGACGTTCTGGAGGACTTCGAGATGCTTGAGGTAATTGTCGCCGAAGGTCATCCAGAAACGGGCGCGCTTGAGGCCCTTTTTCGCGAAATTCTTCGTGAGGGATTCAAGTTCCTCATGGAACATCAGATAGATTTTCTTCGGGCCGATTCCGTCGGGGAAGTCCATGGTCTTCTTGACGGAAAGGGGATCGGTTTCGATCCATTTGCCTTTTTCCCAGTAGCGGCCTTTCGCGGTGACTTCGCGGATGTTGATTTCCGGGTTGAAGTTGGTGGCGAAGGGCTGTCCGTGGTCGCCGGCGTTGGCGTCGATGATGTCGAGGGTCTCGATGGTGTCGAAATGCTTCTTGAGAGCCCATGCGGTGTAGACGTTGGTCACGCCGGGGTCGAAGCCGCTGCCGAGGAGGGCGAGGATGCCTTTCTTCTTGAAGCGTTCCTGATAGGCCCACTGCCATTTGTATTCAAAGTGGGCGACGTCGCGGGGTTCGTAGTTGGCGGTATCGACGTAGTTGACGCCGGTTTCGAGGCAGGCGTCCATGATATGGAGGTCCTGATAGGGGAGCGCGAGGTTGAGGACGACGTCCGGGCGGAAGTCCTTGATGAGCTTCACGAGCTGGGGGACGTTGTCGGCGTCGACTTGAGCGGTGCGGATGGGGCGTTTGAGCTGGGCGGCGATCTTGTCGCATTTGGACAGCGTGCGGCTGGCCAGACAGATGTCGGTGAAGACGTCCGATGCCTGAGCGCATTTGTGAACCGCGACCTGGCTGACGCCGCCCGCGCCGATGATGAGGATTCTTGCCATGCGTGTAACTCCTGTCTGAAAGGGTTTAGCGTTCAAAATAAGTATAGCCGCGCAGTCCGTTCTCGAACGCGGAGACGATGGTCCGGCGTTCGGCGGGCGTGATGAGCTTTTCCACGACCGCGCGTTCGGCGATGCCGCGGAAGCTGTCGGTCAGTTCCTTGGGGCTGTATTCCACGTAGCTGAGGACGTCCGCGACGGTATCGCCCTCGAGTTCCTTGACGATCTCGAAATGACCGTCCTCGCGGCTGATGTTGATGTTGACCACATTGGTGTCGCCGAGGAGGTTGTGGAGGTCGCCGAGGGTTTCCTGATAGGCTCCGACGAGGAACGCGCCCAGATAGTATTCGTCCTTTTCATTGACCTCGTGGAGCGGGAGGGTGCGGCGCTCGTCGTGGAGGTCCACGAAACGGTCGATCTTGCCGTCGCAGTCGCACGTGATGTCCGAGATGATGGCGTTGCGCGTGGGGCGTTCGGCGAGACGGTGGATGGGCATGATCGGGAAGACCTGCTTGATGGCCCAGGAGTCGGGGAGGGACTGGAACACGCTGAAGTTCGCGTAATAAATGTCGGCCAGCGCGGCGTCGAGGCCCTCGAATTCATCGGGGATGTATTTGAGCTTGTGGATTTCCTTGCTGACGGAGGCGATGATGCTCCAGAAGGCGCTTTCGGCCAGGGCGCGCTCGCGGAGGGAGATGCGCCCGTTCTTGAACAGGATGCGGATTTCGTCGCGGTAGTAAATCGCGTCGTGATAGCTTTCCTGAAGATTCCGCTGGTTGATGGTTCCGACCAGCGCCAGAAGGTCCTTGGTGTGCTCGCAGGTGTCGTTCGGCAGCGTGGAGGGCTTTTTGGTCGGCTCGAAGGAGGCCACGTCCAGAATATTGAACAGGAGCACCGAATAATAGGCGACGGTTGCGCGGCCGGATTCCGTGATGATGTTGGGATGCGGGATCTTTTTCGCGGAAAGGGTTTCGGCGACGGTTTCGATGACGTCCACGCAGTACTCGTCGAGCGTGTAGTTGCGGCTGGCGTGGAAGTTGGTGTGGGAACCGTCGTAGTCGACCGCGAGGCCGCCCCCGAGGTCGAGGAATCCCATGGGCGCGCCTTCCTCGACGAGTCCGCAGTAGACGCGGCTGGCTTCGAGGACGCCCGCGCGGATGTCGCGGATGTTGGGGATCTGGGACCCGATATGGTAGTGGAGGAGCCGGAGACAGTCGAGCATTCCGACATCCTTGAGGGAGTCCACGATGTTGATGAGTTCGGCGGTGTTGAGGCCGAAGACGCTGCGGTCGCCGCCGGATTCGGTCCACTGTCCGCCGGCCTTGGTGGAGAGCTTCATGCGGATGCCGATCATGGGCTTGATCTTGAGCTTCTTGCTGCGTTCGATGATGATGGGCAGTTCGCCGGGCATCTCGATGACGAGGATGCACTTGATGCCGATCTTGGTGGCGTAGAGGCCGAGATCGATGAATTCCTCGTCCTTGTAGCCGTTGCAGACGAGGCACGCGTTGCGGTCGGTCATGTTGCCGATGGCGGCCAGGAGTTCGGCCTTGCTGCCGGCCTCGAAACCGTGGTGGAATTCGCGTCCGAAGCGCGCGACTTCCTCGATCACCTGCTGCTGCTGGTTGACCTTGATGGGGTAGACGCCGCGGTATTTGCCCTGGAATCCGGTCTGTTTGATCGCCTTGGCGAAGGAGGAATGGAGGAGCCGGATCTGGGTGTCGAGGATGTTGCGGAGACGGAGGAGGACGGGCATGTTCATGCCGCGTTCCTTGACGCCGTTGACGATTTCCATGAGGCTGACGGAGGGGCCTTCGGGTCCGAACGCCGAGACGACCAGTTCGCCTTTGCTGTTGATGTCGAAATACCCGGCGCCCCAGTCGCGGATGCCGTAGAGGTCCGCCGAATCGCGCGGAGTCCAGCGCTCGAAAGCTTCTTTATGAACGTTCATTTTCCAGACGTTTCCTCCAACGGTTCCGGTTCATCACCATGCCGACAATCCCATTTCGGCCCGATAATATAAATTTGAATGCGGAAAATACAATTCTTTTATCCTGAAAAACTAAGATTTTGCGGAACGGTATTTTGCGAGAAGAGCCAGTACTTTGTCGCGGAACGTCATGAGGTGCTCGAAGTGGAAATCGGCCTTCTCTGAGGCGGCCGGGACTTTCGCGGAAAGACGCTGGAGTTCGCCCATGAGCTGGTTGACGTCCGAAAGGAGGCGTTTGACGAGAGCGATCCGGAGAGCCGGATATTCGTCGTCCTCCATGTCGATCAGGTCCGCGCCGCGCGCCATGAGCTTGCCGTAAAGACAGAGGATGCGCATTCCGGCGGTCGTCTGTTCCGGGCTGGTTTCCGAGGCGAAATACTGCGCCCAGAGACGCGCCAGGCGTCCGGCCGCGATGAAGAAGTCGGCTCCGTCGCGCTTCTGCCAGTCGTCCGCGAAATCGACTTCCTCGTCGACCTCGTTCTCTTCGAAAAGTTCGTAGAGCGAGGAATCCCGGTAGTCGCCGTTGAAAGGCACAAGGTCGGGCTTCTCCTGGATGTGCTTCATGATGACGGCGTCCTCGGCGGGCAGGTCGATATAACGCGGCAGTTCGCGCATATAGGTGTCCACCCGGGCGTCGTCCTTCTTCAGTTCGGCTTCCCAGTCGAATTCATTCCATTGCTCTTTCAACGGTCCGCGCATAAATTACTTTTTCGCTCCGGTTTTCTTTTTTGCGACCGCGGTCTTCTTAACCGCAACGGCTTTCTTGGGAGCCGCCGCCTTTTTTACGGGCGTCGCTTTCTTGGGGGCCGCCTTTTTCGCGACAGCGGTCTTCTTGACCGCAACGGCTTTCTTGGGAGCCGCCGCTTTTTTCACGGGAGCCGCTTTCTTTGCGACAGCGGTTTTCTTAACCGCAACGGCTTTCTTGGGAGCCGCCGCTTTTTTTACGGGAGCCGCTTTCTTTGCGACCGCCGTTTTTTTCACTTTTGCGTCGTCGGCCTTTTCCTTCGCAACGGCTTTTTTCTTTTCCGCGGCGGCTTTGCTCTTGAGAGCGTCCTCGATCCGTTTGGCGGCGTCCGTCTTCGGAGCGTCGCCCCAGAGGTCCTCCAGCTGATACAGGGCGCGGGAGTTATCGGTCATGACATGCACCATCACGCCTCCGAAGTCCACGATGATCCAGTGACTTTCGACGGAGCCGTCCACGTGGAGCGGCTTCACCTTCAGTTTTTCCAGGACATCGCGCTGGATGCGGTCCGCAATCGCGCGGATATGCGGTTCGGAAATGGCGGTGCAAAGGAGAAAATAATCCGATACGGCGGGCAGTTCCTTCAGATCGAGTCTGACGATATTTTCGGCTTTCCGGTCATAAGCAATCTCTTCACAAAGCTTGACAATGTCTTCCGACTTGATCTTCGTCTCTTTTGCCATGAACTCCTCCGATCTTACAATGCTTCGTTGATTATAGTCAAGCGGACGGCCCGGAAATTTTTTCCGTTTCGCCCGTTCCGTACAAATGATGGCGTGTAATATACTCCATGATTCGGTCCGTGACAAATGCGGAGGCGTCTTTCAGACCGCCTTTTTTCAGCATTTCGCGGATTTCAGTGGAAGAAACCGGAAAACGCGGGGCGTCCGGAATCACCGACGCCAGCATCCGCGCGATTTCCCCTTCGCTCCAGAAGGGCCGGAGAAGGGCCGGGTCCGGGACTTCGCCTCTGCGGGGATAAGTGAGGATCCGGAAGGATTTCACCAGATCGTGCGGGCGTTTCCACGTGTGAAGCTGACAAAGGCTGTCCGCGCCGATCAGCAGCAGGATTTCGCCCCGTTCCGGGTCCGCCGAAAGCTCTTCGAGCGTGTCGATCGTATACGACTTTCCGGAGCGGCGGCGTTCCAGGTCCGAAAGTTCGAGTCCCGGACGGTTTTCCAGCGCAAGGGACAGCATGGCGAAGCGGTGTCTGAAAGGGGTGATGTCCTGATTCGTTTTGTGCGGCGGATTCGGCGCAGGGACAAAGAGAATGCGGTCCGCCATGTTCCGGTCCAGGACCGCCTGCGCGATGGCGAGGTGTCCCCTGTGGACCGGATCGAACGTTCCGCCGAAAAATGCTGTTCTCATGCTGTTCCGCACCGCCTTTCCCCGGCAGGTTTCTCCAAACCGGGAAAACGTGAATTTGAATTTCCGTCTTTCCGGTGTAATATGTAGCATAAATTCAGGGAAAGACAAACGGGAAGCATTAATTTTTTATGAAAAGTGAAGAAATACGGATAACGGCGCCGGAGAATTCGCCGGAATACCGGACGGCAGCGGGAATTGTTTCGACTCTCCGCAAGGCCGGATACGAGGCGTATCTGGTCGGGGGCGCGGTGCGCGACATGGTTCTCGGGAAGACCCCTGCGGATTATGACGTGACCACTTCCGCGCGTCCGGAACAGGTGACGGCGCTGTTCGAGCACTCCATTCCCGTCGGCGCGGCCTTCGGCGTGGTGACGGTCGTCATGGATTCCATGAACTTCGAGGTGGCGACCTTCCGCGAGGAACGCGATTACGAGGACGGCCGGCGTCCCGAAACCCTGCGCTACAGCCGCACCCCTCAGGAGGACGTCGCACGCCGCGACTTCACGGTCAACGCGCTGCTGTTCGACCCGGAAACGTCCCGTGTGATCGATTTCACGGGCGGTCTGGCGGATTTGAGGCGCGGCGTGCTCCGGACCATCGGCGATGCCCGGACGCGTTTTTCGGAGGATTATCTCCGGATGCTCCGCGCGGTCCGTTTCGCCGTGCGTTTCCGTTTTCAGCTCGATCCGGAGACCGCCGCCTCGATCCGGGAGCTTGCGCACAAGCTGACTTTTCTTTCCGCGGAACGGGTCCGCGACGAACTCACCCGGATGCTCTGCGGTCCGTCCCCCGACCTTGCGTTCCGGACCCTGTCCGAACTGGGCATTCTTTCCGTGGTTCTCCCGGAGGTCGAGGCGATGCACGGCGTGGAACAGCCGGAAAAATACCATCCTGAGGGCGATGTCTTCGTGCATACCATGCTGATGCTGTCCCGGATCGCGTGGCCGACGCCCGAAATCGGGTGGGCGGTCCTCCTTCACGATGTCGCAAAGCCGCTCTGCCGCACGGTGGATTCCGACGGTGTTTCCCACTTTTACGGACACGAGAACCGCGGCGCGGCGATGGCGCGGGAAATCCTTCTCCGTCTGAAGGCCCCTTCCGCGCTGGTGAGGAATGTGGAGCTGGCCGTGGCGAACCACATGCGTTTTGCGCACGTGGACAAGATGCGTCCGGCCAAGTGGCGGAGACTGCTTGCCGACCCCAATTTTCCGCTCGAACTCGAACTCCACCGCATCGACTGCATGGGCTGTCACGGACTTCTCGGGAATTACCTTCTCCTCCTCGACCGCATGAGGGAGCTCGAAGAAGCCGGACAGGATGCCGTTCCCCAGCCCCTGCTGACCGGCAAAGACCTGATTGAGCTCGGCGTTCCGCCCGGTCCCGGCATGGGCAAGCTCCTCCGTCATTTGAACGACCTTCAGCTCGAAGGCGTCGTCCGGACAAGAGAGGACGCGGTCCGGGAACTGAAACGCTCCCTCTGACGGATTTTTTTATTGTACATCCGTTCAATAAAGACGGCCCGGAAATCATGCTTGAGACTTCGTCGGAAAGGGCTTTCCATGGGAGAAATATCCTTTCCGGAGAAGTCTGCCGGTAGAAAAAATTATACATTTCTAATTAAATCCGTATGAAAGAACCAAAAAAGCACTTGTAATTTTCAAGTTGCGGATTAGTTTACACGGTGAAGGGATTTTATTGTCATCCGGAATCCCCGTTCAAAAACAAACAAAGTGGAGGTTTCCCATGCTGGTCACCAAAGAAGCTCCGGATTTTACCGCCGACGCCGTTTATGCGGACATGAGCATCGCTCCGTTCACCCTGTCGAAACTCCGTGGACAATATGTCGTTCTGTTTTTCTATCCTCTGGATTTCACCTTCGTATGCCCTTCCGAGATCATCGCCTTCGACCGTCGGCTTGACGAGTTCAAGAAGCGCAACTGCGAAGTGGTTTCCGTCTCCATCGACTCCCAGTTCTCGCATTTCGCGTGGAAATCCACCGCGCCGAAACAGGGCGGCATCGGCAACGTGCGTTTCCCGATGGTTGCCGACCTGACCAAGGAGATCGCCCGTTCCTATGACGTGCTGGTGAACGACGCCATCGCGGTACGCGGACTGTTCCTGATCGACAAGGCCGGGATCATCCAGCACGCCACGATCAACAACCTTTCCATCGGACGGAACGTCGATGAAGTCATCCGGGTTCTGGACGCCCTCCAGTTCACCGAGAAATACGGCGACGTGTGCCCCGCCAACTGGCACCCCGGCGAAGAAGCGATGAAGCCTTCCGCCGCCGGAACGGCCGAGTATCTCGCCAAGCACAGCTGATCCGATGCCGTCCGTAGTGGAGACGGACTGCCGGTGGCGCGGCGGCTTCTGCATGGAAGTCGCCCCGCCTCCGAACACCGTGGTCATTTTCGGCGCGCGCGGCGATCTGGCCGGACGCAAGCTGATTCCTTCGCTGTACCGTCTGTATCAGCGTGATCTGCTGCACAAGCGCTCCGGGATCATCGCGTGCGGCCGCGAGCCCATGACCCACGAGGCCTACCGAGAATATGTGCGCAAACTTCCCGGCATGGAGGAATCTCCTTTCCTTGAAGGTTTCCTTGGGCGTCTCTTCTATCATGCCGGGGATTATTCCCTTGCAGATACCTACGACCGCCTTGTCCGTGCGGTTGCCGAGGTGGAACACACGTTCGGCAATCTGGATTCCTGCCGTCTTTT
>CAZORN010000080.1:0-13044 GCA_964581935.1 uncultured Victivallales bacterium | reverse complement strand
CCGGGCTGGAAAACGTGAAGAAAAGATCGGACCACATCATCGGTTTGAATCCGTTTGCCCGGCAGAGTTCGCGGACTTTCTTCAAATGGCTGGTGATGATTTCCAGACGGGGGACCTCGCCATGAAGAGTCTTGTAACGTCCGCTTCCGACCGCATGGGCTTCGTCCATGCCGATGTGGATTTTATCGGACCGCACAAGTCCGCGCCATGTGGCGAGCATTCTGTTGATGAGTTCGTAAGTCGCAGTTTCTTCCGCCAGCAATACGTTGTCGGCGTCGTGAACGTTTTTGAACCGCTTCCAGCGGAAAATCTGTGCAA
Source organism: uncultured Victivallales bacterium (assembly GCA_964581935.1). Classification (GTDB taxonomy): domain Bacteria; phylum Verrucomicrobiota; class Lentisphaeria; order Victivallales; family UBA1829; genus SIG94. The sequence goes on along the minus strand of CAZORN010000080.1, from coordinate 12,726 downwards.
GATGTCCCAGCGTCTGGATGCACGGAATGAGTTCGATTCCGAGCGCGGCGGCGCAGTCGTCCAGTTCACGGATTTCCTCCGCGGAATACCGTCCGCGCATGAGTCCGAAAAAGGGCTCTCCTTCGATCGTGTAGACATCCTCAACGTAAAGCAGCAGGGAAGAATATCCCAGGATTGCGAGGCGGGCAAGGTAGGATTTGAGATGTTCGACCGTCATGACCGCGTTCCGCGAGCAGTCCAGCATGATCCCGAATGTTGCGAAAGCCGCTTTTTCCCCTTCTTCCGGCAGGGTGTCCGAGAGAACTTGTCCTAGCGCACGAAGCGCCATGTTCATACGTCCGTAGGTGACCGTTACGGAATTCTCCGAACGGGCGGCCGTGCATCCTCCGGACCCGGATTTCCGGCGGAACCGGATGACGGGAAGGCCGCAGTCCGTTGCCCCCCGCACCAGGGACGGATAACGTTCTGCAAGAAGCGGAATCGCGGCGGCAAGTTCTTCCGGGAGTTCTTCGGGGATATACTGGTAGCGGATGTTATTCTTCATTAAATTCGCCTCGTTGAATTGTGACTTCAAAAACGGTTCCGGCCTCTCATTCGTGAACGATTAATATAGTCCAGGATTCATGAGGATGAAAGCTCCGTTTGAATGAAATCCTCTTTTTTTGTTTTTAAAAAACGCATCCCGGAATTCCGTATTCCGGGATGTAACGATCCGCCAAAAGGCGGGAAGACAGTCGTGCGCGATCCTTACAGCGCGGGGGCAATCAGCAGCGGCCATTCCCGCATCCGGTCGCCGGAAGAGATCCGAAGGATGTAATCACCCGGAGGGAGTTTTTCGGTCGGCAGGCTGCCGAAGGATCTGCTGAGGGCGGGCAACTTTTTCCGCAGTCTTTCTTTTCCTTTATTGTCAATCACCGCGGCGACCGTTTCCATGGGAACGGTCGTATGGATCCGCAAGAGAAAGTTGCAGGGCTCTCCGGACGTGATGACCGGATTGGAATCGCTGATCTCCATCAGTTTCCGGACGGTGTAATAACGAGTCGCCAGAATGCGGTCGTCCAATTTCAGCATCAGGCAGTATTCTCCGGGGGCAGGGACGCGGCATGGGATTGCCGTCGTTGCGGCGGCATCCGGTCCAACCGTGATTTTTGTGCAGGTTTCAACCTTTTTTTCGGAATTTTCCAGCAGGCTCAGTTCAAGGGTTCCGGTGACGGCTTTTCCGGCCGGATTGTTCAAATTCACTGAAACCGTATTGTCGCCGAGGAACAGCCCGGGCGAGGTGATTTCCGCTTTCAGCGGAGGCTTCTCCAGCTTCAGCCCGTCATATTCGATGAAAGAAGCCGGATTGTGAAAGTTATGTCCGTCCGAAGCCAGCGCAAGGCGTTCGAACGGGGAAATGCGGCGCACACGCGACGCATTCAGCCGGATTTTTTTTGAATCGAACACTCCGAATCCGAACGTGTTCCAAGGAATTGCCGCCTCCATTGTCCAGCCGTCTCCATACGTGCCGACGGCGTGCTGCCAGATGCCGTTCCATTCCAGCGGCTCGCGGTTCCATTCGGGATCGTAGCGCAGGAAATCGGCGGAATCGTTATGAACGTCAACCACGAACTGATAGTAGGAACGGGAGTTGTTTTTCGAATCGATCAGGATCTCCACGCAGTCATTGTTCCAGACTGCGGCATCGTGGACCGAAAAGTGTTCCTGCTGCCGGGCTTCCACCAGATTGACTTCCCGGCAGCGGATGAAGAAATACAGGTTCCGGGAATCATACATGATCTTGACGGATGTCTCCATGTTGACCGGTTTGCCGGGAGGGCAGGAGGTCATGTGAAGCGCCGGAACCGTCGACCACGAAGTTTCCTCGAGGCCGTCGATGACCGGAGCCGTTCCGCTATTGAAATGCAGGGGCGCCGCCATGGCGCCGGCGGACAGGAGAAATATCGGGAAAAAGAACTTGTTCATTGCAGAACCTCCATGAGCTTCAGTATCGCATCGGCGGCCATTGCGCGGAGACGGTCCGCCTTGGCATTGTCCAGATTGGTCTCGTCGACAATTCCTTTCCCGGGCTTGAAGTCGTTGTTCCACGGAACCGCCGTCAGAATCTTGTCCAGTACGGCCTGCGCGGCGTCGGCCTCGGTTTTTTTCCCTTTTTCCCGGGCTTGCGCGATGGTCTGTTTGAGTGTGTAAAGATATTTGTAGTCGGTGATTCCCTCGCGTATGCCTTCCCACTCAAGCGTGAATACGGAAACCTTTTCAAGGGAAGGTTTGGGGGCTGGATACGTCATGCCGTAACTCTTCGCCGTAAAGTTGTCATACGGGTCTTTCCCATAACTCTGATACGTGTAGGAAAGATGTCCGGTCACGCCGATTTTGAAGCTCATCAGCCCGCTCAGAAGCCGGTTCGGCATGAGTCCGCCTTCCTGTCCGGTGTAACACCCGCCGCCGAGGAACCAGTATTTGAGCTTTTTCCCTTCAGCCACTACTTGGAGTTCGTTCCATGTGGACGCATTGTTGGCGATGAAGGAATTGCATGACAGGTCCAGGCAGTCCGCCATTTCCGCCACGTAGCGGGGGGCATAAACGCAGGAGGCCGTTTTGACGCCGGCTTCCCGTGCCAGACGGTTCTGCCAGATGGCCATTTCCATCAGTCTGATATGGGGCTCGTCGGCTCCCATGTAATACCATTCATTATAGCCCGGTGCACCGTATTTTTTGATCCATGCGTCGAATTCCCGGACATAGGCTGTGAAGGCTTCGCGTATCTTCGGATTCTCGAACCACCGCTTGTCGTTCGGATCGGCTCCGCAGCGCTCGGCTGCAACTTTTTCCGCATTCATGCCGTAAACGATCAGCGGACCATTCATGCCGGCGCGCCGGCGGGCTTCCTGAAAACGCTTCACGCCAGACTCTCCCGAGATGGTGCAATGAAGTGCGGTGACCCCGTAACTCTTCATATCCTCCAGATAGCGGACCGTGAGATCCAAGGGATAACGGCTTTGGGGCGGCACATGGAGCCGACTGTAGGCGCCCCATACCATGTCCGGCGGAGTCAGCAGTTTGAACGGCAGAACCTTCAGGCGTACCGGCAGGGCGATTTTCTTCTCGCCGCATCGGACACTGAGAGATCCCGTATATTCTCCCGGCGGACAGTCGTCCTTGAGTTTGGACTGGAGCCAGAAAAGGCAGTTCCCGCCGGAGGCGAGATCACACTTTGCCTGCGGAATAATCAGCTCCGGAATGTTATAGTAATTATAGGGCGTGCGCGGATAGTCCCAGAAACGGACATGTGAAACGGTTATGGAATCCGCCGGAATCACCTTGTCTCCGCAGCGCAGGTCGCTGATCCGCAGCAGGGAAAGTTCGCGCATTTTTTCCGGATTGTAAATACTGAAATGCCAGACGGCGTAAGTGCCGGGGGTAGCGAAGGTATTCAGACGGTCAATGAGTTCAAAGTCCTGCGGGATGCTGTCTTCATACGTCATGCGGGGATTGCGACGGTAAGCCGCGGGCGCATTCAGGGACGGATTGGCCGGATCCTTCTCAAGACTCCGAGGGGTGAAGGACATCACCTTCCCGTTGATGTTTTTCGTCCGTTCCGGAGCGGGACCTTCTTTGATCGTGATGGACCTGAACAGGCATTTTTCCGGAATGCTGAAGGAAATATCCGCGGCGGCTGCAATCGCAGGGAAAACGATTTCCCAGCGTTCTTCCCGGCCGCCTGCCGTTTTGAATGAGGAATCCCCGTGTTTGCGTCCGCCGCTGAGCTGGATGTAACGCATGAAAAGTTCCTGCGGCGTGTCACTTTTCACCACGATGCCGATGTGATAGAACTTGCCGGGATTCAGCCCGAAAATTCGGGTCTGGAGAGTTCCTTTCTTTTTGCCGGTTTCCGGAATCAAAAGCATTCCGCCGGAAGCCGGAAAACTGACGGTGCCGTCGTCGACTTTCCAGGAAGGCATCCTCAATGGTCCGCGGTAAGAGGTTACCGCCATGTCGAATTTTTCCGTCCCGGCGGTTCCTGAACAGCGGATGATATATTCCGCGGGCGGAAGCGGCGGCGTTTTGAGGGTTTTTCCAAATTTCTCCTGACTCCAGACCACCTTTCCGGAAGCGGCATTGACCAGTTCCAGTTTCTTCAGCAGTCCCGCGCCGGAAATGAATCGGAAAAGGAGATATTCCTGTGAGAACGTCAGAGGCTGTTCGAGCTTCCATTCCCGATTCGGTTTGTCGACGTTCAGCCATAGACTGCGTTCCGGTCCGGGAGTGAACTCATCGTGCATTACGATGGTTTCAGCGCCGAAGACCTGGATGGATGCCGCGAAAAGCATCGAAAGTATCACTCTGCCTCGCATTGTAGTTTTCCTCCGGATTAAAGTTTTCCCTGCAACGGATAAATCGTATAGTAAATTCTTTCCTTGTAGCTGGCGTTGAAGTATCCGAGATCGCCGTATTTGAACCATGCGCAATGACCGTCCAGCATGATCCAGTTTGCACCGTCGCGGTGGTTCGATACTTCAGTCGGCGCGTCAACCTTGTTATAGGTGCGGTCTCCGACCAGCGCGCGCCGGGAAGGTTCCTTGTCTGTAAGCCGTTCCGGCGGAATATAATACCACGATGAACTCATTCCTCCCATATAGCAGATGTCCGCTGCGCAGCGATCCGTTCTGGCAAAAGGTTCGCTGGAGAGAAGATTGGATGGGCAGTCCATCATTTTCCATTTTGCCAGATAAGTCGGGACGAAGCCGCTGGTTTCAATTACTCCGTATCCCCAATAATTCGAAATCCGATTGGAGTATCGTGTCGTCGGGAGATTATCCTTGAAGTCGCCGGCATATACGGTCAGCGCCATCCCGCAGCCTCTGATCTGTCCCATGCACTTGATCCGGACCGCTTTCTCTCTGCTTTTTGCCAACGCCGGGAGCAGCAGTGCGGCTAGAATCGCTATGATTGCAATGACAACCAGAAGTTCTATCAGAGTGAATTTTTTCAGCTTTCCTGTTTTCATGTTCAAATCCCTTTCAAGTTTTATTTTGATGAAGTCCGATTTTTAAGGAAGAAGTCGAAGCTCTCCAGATTCCTGGAAAGAAAAAACATCTGTTTCCGATGGCCTGTCATCATTTTTCCTGAGATCTTTCATACAAATGCGTCAATGGAAGCAATCCCGCGTCGGAGCGGTCCGGATGAAACAGAATCCTCTGCATGGCGGTACTGGCCCGCTCAATCAGCGTGGACGGTATTGAAATGCACGGTCCGCTGCCGGGAGCCCAATCATTCGCCCGGAGAAGGAGCCTGACGGCATTGACGCCGCATTCCTTGTAGTTATAGCTGACCGTGGACAGCGGGACTTCAAAAAATTCGGACCCCGGATACCCGCAGGTGCCGATGACCGCCATATCTTCGGGGACCTGCCATCCCCGCTGCTTGAGGGCCTCGAGAGCATGCATGGCGAAGAAGTCGGAAAAGCAGAGCAGGGCGGTGGGAGCGCGTGGAATGTCCAGCATTCTGTTGACGGTCTGGATGATTTCCCCTTTATCGTAGTGAGTGCGGAAAATCAAGCCGGGCGACGGATCCGCCCCATTGGCCTCGAGCAGTTTTGCATATTCTTCAAACGGCATGCCGCGTAAGGTGTTCCAGTTCGAACTGGAAAGACAGGCAATGCGGCGATGACCGCGTTCCAGCAGATGAGCCACCGCCATCCGCCATGCTTCACGGTCATTGACCCGGATGACTCCGAGATTGTCCGGAAACACATGATTGTTGTGCGAATAAGTGACCACTGCCGGGAGGGGGGATTTCGACCACGGCGCTTCCTGGTGGATTTCAGTCTGATGGACGGAGAGCAGTATTCCTGAAAAATCTTTGTCCGTGAAAATCCGGTTGAAGTCGTCCGGTTTCATCCCTGCGATCTGTTCATATTCCAGCGTAACAATACTGTATCCGTTCTCTTTGGCTTCCGATTCCATTCCGGTCTGCACATAGATGAATGGATTCTCGATTTCCCGTATGTTCTGAGTGATGCACAGAAAATTACGGCCGGCTCCGGATTCGGACGGGGGCGTCCGGATGAATGTACCGCGGGAACGGATTCTTTCAAGCACACCATCGTCTTCCAGCCGTTTGAGCGCATGGCGGAGCGTTCCCTGGGAGACCTTGAGCTCCTCCGCAAGATCTCGTTCATTGGGAATCCTGCGGTCAGGGTATTTGTCAAGGGAGATTTCCCTTTTCAAATATTCATAGACGATTTGTTTTTTACTCGGCATGGACTATTTTTTTTTATGTTTGTTGCATATTGTTTCACTTTGTTGTAGTGAATATATAACAAGCCGGACGGTTTGTCAATGTCAAGTCGCAATAAAATTGAGAAAATATTGCGATTGGAAAACTTTTGACTTTTAAGAGAGAAAAAACCATCAGGGAGACTGAAGGGATCCTTGCATACATTTACAGGGGACTCAATAATTTTATAAGGAAGAAATATGCCGCATTTGTAGAATAGATGTGTTTTTAATGTTTCGTGAAGTGAACCCTTGTTTCAGGATGCCACGGGAATTTTCGCCGTGTCGGACTCCGTTTCTTGCATTGCCGGGGGAGACGCCATATCGTTTCCGGAAGGAAATGCTTTTCCATCTTGCCGGCGCCCCTCATGAACAGCATGACCTTGCGAAGGAACGTCCCGACCTCTGCGCTGTGGCAGTTCACCGCGGTCTCGACTGGCATGACAAAATGATGGCCTCCCAGTCAGAAGGATACTGCCGCGATCCCTCTGTGGGAGGTCCTGACGCGGGGCGGCCCGGCTCATGCTCACGGTTGCCTGAAAAATATTGCAGGAGATTGGAGGCGAGCGACCGCGGTTGGGCCGTGTCTCCGCTGAAAGAACGTCACCCGGAAGAATTCCGCTGATCATTTCCTGTTGACGGTGCGTCGTTTTCCTGCTTCAGAGTATCAGTCGGGTAATTCCCGGACGGATTTCATACCGGACAGGCTGCACATGGGAGAATCCTTCCGGCTATCGTGCTTGGCTGGGAATAGTATCATTCAAATCATAAAAACACATCGTCCGAAATCATATACATTCGATCTTTATTTTGGGTGATCATGGTGGTTTTCTATTGCATATTAATGTTGAGCAATCCGACTATCCCATAAAGATAGCTGGCAAGGTCCATGATATTTTGCACGTTTGATGGAATGATTCCTGAAAGTTCCAGCTGATTTGCTAACTGGGAATTTGGACTTTTACCCATTTCGAAGGCAGTTTATTTTGAGTCTGTTTCCAGCTTTTCGTGTGCGCGGAGAATGATTTTTTCCGTTTCTTCGAAGGAGATGCAGGCGTCGGTCACGGAGATATCCGGGTCGGACGTCTGATTTTCATGGAGCGTTTGCTTGCCCGCTTTCAGGAAACTTTCCAGCATGACGCCGAAAATCGCCTTTTCTCCGTTCATTCTCTGGCGGAGGGCTTCCTCGAAAACGAGGTGTTGTCTGCGATGATCCCTGTTGGAATTGCCGTGGCTGCAATCGATCAGGATTTTTCCACAGAGATGTGTCTGGGAAAGTTTTTCTTTTGCCCGGACAATGGTTTCCGCATCGAAATTGGTTTTTTCTTTTCCTCCGCGGAGGACAAGGTGACAATATGGATTTCCGCGCGTGCGAAAGATTCCGGTGTGTCCGTTGCGGAGAACGCCGATATAGCTGTGGGGGGCGTTGGCCGCGGTGATGGCGTCGACGGCGATTCCGATATCGCCGTCCGTGCCGTTCTTGAAGCCGACCGCCATCGGGAGTCCGCTGGCGAGTTGGCGGTGCGACGGCGATTCCGTGGTCCGTGCGCCGATTCCGGCCCAGACGACCACGTCGGTGAGGTAGGGCGCCGCGGCGGGTTCGAGGAGTTCCGTGGCGGCGGGAAGTCCGAGGCGCGTGATCTCCAGCAAAAGTTTCCGGGCGACGACGATCCCTTTTTCGATGTCGTATTCCCCGTTGAGATTGGGGTCGTAGATGAGGCCTTTCCATCCGAGCGCGGTGCGCGGTTTTTCGAAGTAGACGCGCATGAGGAGGAGAATGCGGTCGCGGACGCGGTCGCTCAGCGCCTTCAGTTTCCGGGCATAGCGCAGGGCCGAGTCCGCATTGTGGATGGAGCACGGCCCGGCGATGACGACCAGGCGGTCGTCCCGCCCGTCGAGGATGTCGAAGAGCTCCCCCCGGGAGCGTGCGACGAACCGCTGGCTGTCGGGCGGAAGCGGAAGTTCGGCGCACAGGGTGCCCGGAGAGACGAGCATGGTGCTGCTCTCGATATTACCGGATTCCGTCATCCTTGAGACTTTCCGCCAGTTCGGCGACCAGCTTTGCCGCATTGTCGATTTTCTTTTCCGCGGGAAGATCCCCGAGGGTGAGCGTCACCACCGCCGAGCCGACGACCACGCCCTCGGCGAGACGTCCGATCGAACGGGCGGTTTTGCCGTCCGCGATGCCGAAGCCGACCGCGACCGGAACCGGCGAAAGTTTCCGGACGGTCCGGATGTAATCTCCCAGACCTTCGGGAAGTTCGTGGCGGACGCCCGTGACGCCCGGACGGCTGACGCAATAGACGAATCCGGTGCAGCCGGAAACAATCTTTTTGATCCGCGCTTCGGGCGTGGTGGGCGCCACGAGCGGAATCAGGTGGAGATGATGTTTCCGGCAGGGACCGTCGAGCTCGGCGCGTTCTTCCAGCGGCATGTCCACTGCCAGAATGCCGTCCACCTTCATGGCTTCGAGTTCGGCGCAGAGCTTTTCGAGTCCGTGGTTGAGCATCACGTTCAGATAGCTGAACAGGATGAATCCGGTTTCAGGATGTCGTGCGCTGACCCGCCGGACCATTTCGAGGATGCCGTTCAGGGTGGCTCCGGAGTTGAGCGCCTGCTGGGAAGCGTGCTGAATGACCGTGCCGTCCGCCATGGGATCGGAGAAGGGAATTCCGAGTTCAACGATGTCCGCGCCGGATTCGATGACGCGTTCGATGAGTTTCTCGCTGGAGGCGAGGTCCGGACAGCCGCACTCGACGAAGATGATCAGCGCGGCCCGTTTCTCGGTTTTGCACCGGGCGAATATTTTCTGAAGCTTATCCATTTTTCAATGCCTTGTATTTTTTGACGTTATCCATGTCTTTGTCGCCGCGTCCGGAAAGGTTGACGATGATGATTCCCTTTTCGGAATATTTCTTCGCGGACTTGAGCGCCTGAGCCACGGCGTGGGAGGACTCCAGCGCGGGGATGATTCCCTCGATTTTGGCCAGAAGATCGAAAGCCGCGACCGCCTCGTCATCCGTGATGCACGTGTATTCGGCGGTGCCGCAATCGGAAAAATAGGCGTGTTCCGGGCCGACGCCGGGGTAATCCAGACCCGCCGAAACCGAATAGGTGTCGGTGATCTGTCCGTCGTTGTTCTGGAGAAGATACGTCTTGCATCCGTGAAGGACGCCGAGGCGTCCGCCGTTGATGCTGGCGGCGTGTTCGCCGGTTTCAACTCCCTCGCCGGCCGCCTCCGCGCCGGTGAGCTTGACTTTTTTGTCCTTGAGGAATCCGGCAAAGATGCCCATTGCGTTGGAGCCGCCGCCGACACATGCGATGACCTCGTCGGGAAGGCGTCCGGTCTGCTCGATGCACTGACGGCGGGCTTCCACGCCGATCACCGACTGGAAATCGCGCACGATCATCGGGTAGGGATACGGTCCGGCGACCGTTCCGATTACGTAGAAGGTGTCATCGCTGCGTGCGCTCCAGTCGCGGATGGCTTCGTTCATGGCGTCTTTGAGCGTGGCCGAGCCGTCCTTGACGGAATGGACCTTGGCGCCGAGGAGTTCCATGCGCTCCACGTTGGGCGCCTGACGCGCGACGTCGAGCGATCCCATGTAGACCTCGCACTCCATTCCGAAGAGAGCGGCGACGGTGGCCGTGGCGACTCCGTGCATCCCCGCGCCGGTTTCGGCGATAAGGCGGCGCTTGCCCATGTTGCGCGCCAGAAGGGCCTGTCCGACGGTATTGTTGACTTTGTGCGCGCCGGTATGATTGAGGTCTTCGCGTTTGAGGAAGATCCGCGCGCCGCCGCAATGCGCGGTCAGGCGTTTCGCGAAGTAAAGCGGAGATTCACGCCCGACGTAGTTCTTCAGAATGTCCGCCAGTTCCGCCTGGAATTTCGGGTCTTTTTTCGCCCGGAAATATTCGCGTTCGAGTTCGATCAGGGCCGACATCAGCGTTTCCGCCACATACTGCCCTCCATAGATTCCGTAATGGGTTTTCATTCTTTCATATTCCTTATGTTTTCAACCAGTTTCCGAATCAGATTTCCCGATTTGATCCCGGGCGCGGTTTCCACCCCGGAAGAACAATCGACGCCCGCCGCCCCGGTCGCCCGGAGCGCTTCCGCCGCATTGTCCGGAGTGATGCCTCCGGCGATCATGAGCGGGCGCAGCGCGGCGAGTTTCGCGGCAAGGTCCCAGTTGCTGAGGGTTCCGGATCCGCCTTTTGCGGAGTCCGCCACGAAGCGAGCCGCAGGGTAATCGCACCATCGGCGGACTTCCTCGTCCGAGGTCAGGTGGACCGCTTTCCAGACTTCGACCGGAATTCTGTCCGCGAAGGCTGAATTCTCGCCGCCGTGGAGCTGGACGATGTCAAGCCGGGCTGTTTCGACGGCTTCCAGCACGAAATCGAGTTCATTGTCCGCGAAGACGCCGACCTTCCGGACGTTCAGCGGGAGCGCAAGGCAGAGTTCCTTGAGCTGTGACAGAGAGACTCTGCGGGGCGAACGTTCCGCCAGAATGAATCCGGCGTGAGTGATTTCCGGAGGGAAATCCAGATCGCAGAAACGGGTCAGACCGCAGATTTTGATGTCTCTTTTCATGACAGCAGTTCCTTGAGAGCGACTCCCGGACGCGGGGCGCGCATGAGTGTTTCTCCGATCAGGAACGCCCCGGCTCCCGCCGCCCGGAGCGAACGGATGTCGTCCCGGTTTTTGATGGCGCTTTCGGCGACGGCGACACGGTCTGCGGGAATCATGCCGACGAGTTTTTCCACCCGTTTGAGGTCGGTCTGGAAGGTCCGCAGATCCCGCGCATTGACCCCGATGACTCCGACCGGAGCGCGGAGCAGGCGTTCAATTTCGCGTTCATCGTGGGCTTCCCCGAGGATCGCGAGTCCGGTTTCTCCGGCGACTTCGGCAAGCTCGTGCAGTTTCCGATCGTCGAGCATGGCCGCGATCAGGAGGACGGCGGACGCTCCCGCGGCTTTCGCCTCGTAAATCTGATACGGATCGAAGATGAAATCTTTCCGCAGAACCGGAATCCGGACCCGTTCGACGGTCCGGCGGAGGAAGTCCAGCGAACCGAGAAAATAGTTGCGTTCGGTCAGTACCGACAGCGCGGCGGCTCCGGCTTCCTCGAGTTCCCCGGCACAGGCTTCAAAGTCGAAATTTTCGCGGATGAGCCCTTTGGAGGGAGAGGCTTTTTTGAGTTCGGCGATGATCCTGACGCCCGGCTTCTTCAGCGACGCGGTGAAATCCTGCGGAACGGGCGCCGCGCATGCCCGTTTTTTAAGCTCGGACAGGGGGACTTCCTTTTTCGCCGCCTCGATTTCGGGGAGCTTGTCGCGGCAGATTTTTTCGAGGATGTCGGTCATGATCGGCTCGCTTCGATGAGGATTTCGAGTTTTTTCATGGCTTCGCCCGAATCGATGGATTTTTCCGCCAGCCGGATGCCTCCCCTGATGGAATCGGCGAGGCCCGCGACATAGATGGCGGCTCCGGCGTTGAGAAGGACCGCGGCGCGGGGGCCTCCCTGATCGGAACCGTCGAGGACCGAGCGCAGGATCCGGGCATTGAACGCCGCGTCGCCGCCTGCGATTTCGGACGGTTCGCAACTGTGTCCGAGCAGGATTTCCGGATAGAACTCGCTGGTCTTGATTTCGCCGTTTTTGAGCTCGGTGACGCGGGTGCGGTCACAGCAGGAAATCTCGTCGAGGCCGTCGCCGCCGTGAACCACCAGAGCGTGACGTACGCCGAGCTTCTGAAGGGCGGAGGCGAAAATCGTGGTGAGCCTGGCGTCGAATACGCCGACGACCATGCCCGTGGCTCCGGCGGGATTGCTGAGCGGTCCGAGAAGATTGAAAATGGTGCGGATTCCGAGTTCCTTGCGGAGGGCCGCCACCTTGCCGAGGATCGGGTGCATCTTCTGCGCGAAGAGGAAGCCGATTCCGTGCTCGATGATGCAGCATTCCATGAGTTCGGGTCCGGCGTCGAGGTTGAAGCCGAGTTCGGCAAGGACGTCGGCGGCTCCGCATTTACCGGAAACCGCGCGGTTTCCGTGCTTGGCGACCGCCGCGCCCGCTCCCGCCGCGACCAGCGCCGAAGCGGTGGATATATTGAAGGTGACGCCGCCGTCGCCGCCCGTACCGACGATGTCGATGACTTTTCTCGTGCCGCAGTCGATGAAGAGGGCGTTGCGGCGGAGGACGTTGGCGGCTCCGGCCAGTTCGTCTGCAGTTTCGCCTTTCATGCGGAGCGCGGCAAGGAGAGCTCCCGCCTGGACGCAGGAAACGTCGCTGCCCGTGAGGATCGTCAGGATGTTTTCCATTTCCTCTGTGCGAAGATCGTTTCCGGCGATCAATTTGTTCAGGTAGGTTTTCAGCATGGGTCAGCTCCGTTTGCGCTTGTTCTGTTCGACCATCTTGAGGAAGTTGCCGACCTGGGACTTGCCGTCCG